>JAMNXS010000123.1 GCA_023653025.1 Burkholderiaceae bacterium | reverse complement strand
GCCGTAGGGCGGATAGAGCCGAAGGCGAAATCCGCCATCAGACGAACAACCAAAGTGCCGTAGGGCGGATAGAGCCGAAGGCGAAATCCGCCATCAGACGAACAACCAAAGTACCGTAGGGCGGATAGAGCCGAAGGCGAAATCCGCCATCAGACGAACAACCAAAGTACCGTAGGGCGGATAGAGCCGAAGGCGAAATCCGCCATCAGACGAACAACCAAAGTGCCGTAGGGCGGATAGAGCCGAAGGCGAAATCCGCCATCAGACGAACAACCAGAGTACCGTAGGGCGGATAGAGCCGAAGGCGAAATCCGCCAACCCACCGATCAAAGGAGACCCCATGAAACAACTTGAAGGCAAAATCGCCATCATCACCGGCGCCGGCAGCGGTTTCGGCGAGGGCATGGCCGAGGCGTATGTGCGCGAAGGCGCGAAAATCATCATCGCCGACCTGAACGCGGAAGCGGGCGAGCGCGTGGCGGCAAAGCTGGGCGCGCAGGCGAAGGCGGTGGCGACCGACGTCGCGAACCAGGCATCGGTGACCGCGATGGTCAGGGCCTGCGTCGACACCTTCGGCGTACCGGACATCGTGATCAACAACGCCGGCACCACGCACAAGAACCAGCCGATGCTGAACGTGGACGAAAAGACCTTCGACCGCGTCTTCAACGTCAACGTGAAGTCGATCTATTTCATGGCGCATGCGGTGATCCCGCTGATGCGCGAGCGCGGCAAGGGCGGCGTGATCATCAACGTCGGATCGACCGCCGGCATCCGTCCGCGTCCGGGCCTGTCGTGGTACAACGCCTCGAAGGGCGCGGTGAACCTGCTGTCGCGCGCGATGGCCGTCGAACTGGCGCCGGACAATATCCGCGTCAATGCGCTGTGCCCGGTGATGGGGGCGACCGGCCTGCTCGGCGATTTCATGGGCGTGCCCGATACCCCGGAAAACCGTGCAAAATTCGTCTCGACGATTCCGCTTGGCCGCTTCTGCGAGCCGCGCGACATGGCCGCGGCCGCCGTGTTCCTCGGCACCGACGCCGCCGAGTTCCTGACCGGGCTCGAGATGCCGGTCGACGGAGGCCGTACGATTTGATTTCCTGCCGGAGCCCGATCATGAAAACCCGTGCCGCCGTACTGCACACGCTGGACAAGATTGCGCCTTTTGCCGACAGCCGGCCGCTGGCGATCGAAGAGGTCGAACTCGACGCGCCGGGACCCGGCGAGGTGCTGGTAAAGATGACCGCTGCCGGCCTCTGCCACTCGGACCTGTCGGTGATTACCGGCGTGCGTCCGCGGCCGGTGCCGATGGCGCTCGGCCATGAGGCGTCGGCTTCGGTGCTGCAGGTCGGCGCCGGCGTGCATGACCTGAAGCCGGGCGACCACGTGGTGCTCGTGTTCGTGCCGAGCTGCGGCCATTGCCTGCCGTGCATGGAAGGACGGCCTGCGCTGTGCGAGCCGGGTGCCGAGGCGAACGGGAAGGGCGAACTGCTGTCGGGCGAGCGCCGCCTGCATGTCGGCCCGCAGGCGATCCACCATCACATGGGCATTTCTGCCTTCGCCGAACATGCAGTCGTATCGCGCCGCTCGTGCGTGAAGATCGAGCAGGACATCGATCCGGTCGAGGCGGCGCTGTTCGGCTGCGCGGTACTGACCGGCGTGGGCGCGGTCGTGAACACGGCGAAGCTCCAGCCGGGGCAGAGCGCGGCTGTCGTCGGCCTCGGCGGCGTCGGCATGTGCTCGCTGCTGGGCGCGGCTGCTGCCGGCGCGAAGGATATCGTTGCCATCGATCTGCACGACAGCAAGCTCGCCAAGGCCAGGGAACTGGGCGCGACCTTCACCGTCAATGCGCGCGACCCGGACGCAATCGCGAAGGTGAAAGAAGCCACGCGCGGCGGCGTCGATGTCGCGTTCGAGATGGCCGGCGTGGTGGCGGCCATGGAGCTGTCGTACCGGATCACGAAGCGCGGCGGCATGACCGTCACCGCTAGCCTGCCGCATCCGCAGCACCAGTGGCCGTTGCAGCAGGTGAGCCTGGTGGCGGAGGAGCGCACGGTGAAGGGCAGCTACATCGGTTCCTGCGTGCCGGCGCGCGACGTGCCGCGCTATATCGGCCTCTATCTTGCCGGCCGCCTGCCGGTGAACAAGCTGCTCGGCGAGCGCCTGCCGCTGGCCGATATCAACCGCGGCTTCGACCGGCTCGATGCCGGCGAGAGCATGCGCGACCTGGTGGTGTTCTGAGGCGCCGCCTGACGCCTCAGTGATGCTGTGATCCCTGCTGTCCCTCCTGGCCTGACGACGCCTGCTGTCCGGTCTGGTCCAGCGTCGGCTTCGGCTTGCCCTGCGCGTCGGAGAGGCGGTACTTTGTGCGGCGGTCGCCCATCAGGTCACGCAGTTCGCGGATGCTCATCTGCGTGACCTCGTGCATGCGGATCAGCAGCGATGCGCCGACCGGCAACGTGCGGTGACGGATCTTGCTGATCACGGGCGGCGCCACCTCCAGCGCGCGCGATAGGGCTGCGTCGTTCTTCAGCTTCATCCGCTCGCGCAGGGTGTCGAGCAGATGGTTTGGGTTGTAGGTCTCCTGTGACGACAACGCGTGCGGCTGCTGTTGGTGTCGTTGTTGCTGTTCCATGGTGGTCCTCAAGGGTCGGAAGTTGACGATCGTTAGCGCAAACCTCGCTTGCGTAAACGACATGACCTCTTGGCATGGAACAAGTTCCGCCCGAACATCACCGATTTGCACTTTTTTGGGCGCGCCGCAGTGCTTGGCAGAGGCCGTGCCGGGGGCGGCGGCTCGAGCAGGCGGCTGATGCCGCGGCCGATCCAACGTTGCCGGTGGCCAAACGAGGCAGGCTCTCAGTGGCGCTCGGAACCGTCGAACACCTGCTCCAGCGTCTGGCTGCGCAGCACAGCGTCGGCCCACGCCTCGATCTGCGCCTCGGTCGCCGATGCAAGACGTTCGATCACCGAGGACGGCAACTCGCCGAAGCGCCGTTCCAGCAGTCGCCCCAGAAGCCGTGCCTCGCCCTGCTGCACTCCCTGCCGGATTCCCTGCTGCATCCCTTGCTGCATCCCCTGCTGCATGCCCTCCTTGATGGCCAGGCGTTCGATCGATGTCAGATAGCGCACGCTTAACTCCTCTTCCATGGTTGCCACAGTGTGTCGGAACCGGAGGTCATGCTCCTCCGGCAGCTTCAT
>JAMNXS010000082.1 GCA_023653025.1 Burkholderiaceae bacterium | reverse complement strand
TGGAGAATATGATGACCATAAAATAACCGCAAAGTAATTTTATGAATCAACGATTCCCGCCTCGATAGAACTCGCCTATCGAAGATTCATAAGAAATCGTGAAGAGTTATTGAAAAGTTACGAAAAAGCCACGGAAAATTTCCGCAGTGATACGGCCATTAGGCCTCGATGGGTTGGCGATTGCTCAGTTCGGCCCTTTAGCCCGCGCCCGTTCAGCCTGCCTACGTCTGCCGCAGCAGCAGTGCACCCTGAGTCTTGTGGTCGGGGGCGACGTAATGCACGCCCTCCAGTTTTGGCGTCGGAAGCGGGATATCTTGCGCTCCATCAAGACGCCAGGCGAGCATGCCCGACAGCACTTCTGCCGCATTGAACAGCGCTGCGTCGAGCGTTTCGCCTTCGGTGAAAGTGTCCGGCAGGTCGATGAATTCGACGAAATAGCCTCCGTCCTGCTCGACGGCCCGCGCGGGGTAAGTGATTTCCATGGTCGGAGTCTCCTCATGTCAAATTGCTACGAGATGATACTCCCGCTTGACCCCTTTCTCAGTCCTCCAGCGCACAAGCGACCGCCGTCGCCCCCAGCAGCGAAGGCAGGCAGCGCGGGTCGATGCTGACGAGGAAGCCGCGCCTTCCGCCGTTGATGTAGATGAGGGGCAGCTCGAGGACGCTGCTCTCCACGTACACCGGCAGTGACTTGCGCGTGCCGAATGGCGAGGTACCGCCGACGAGGTAGCCGGTATGGCGCTGCGCCTCGTCCGGGGTGCAGGGTTCGATCTGCTTGCGGGATGTCTGGCGCGCGAGGTTCTTGGTCGAGACCTTGCGGTCGCCATGCATCAGTACGATCAGCGGCTTTTTCTGCTCGTCGCGCATGACCAGCGTTTTCACGACATGATGTTCGTCGACGCCGAGCTGGCGCGCCGATTCGGCCGAGCCGCCGTGCTCAACGTATTCATACGGATGCCGGCTGAAAGCGATTTTTTTCTCGGCGAGGAACTGCGTGGCGGGGGTTTCGGAAACATGTTTAGCCATGCCCGCCATCATAGCTCGCGTCGCCGGCCCGCCCGCGCGCGAAGGCGGGCGGCCCTTGTTCCATCCCGCAAGCCTGTTCCGGAAAACCGCTAAGCTAATGGTCGATTTTCTCTAATCGACGGGGGCTGCATGCATCAAAGCGATCCGCCGGCCATTGTCATCCTCAACCAGTCCGCCGGCAGCACGGCCGCGTCGCTCGAGGTACGCGACCGGATCACTGCCGCGCTGGCGTCGACCGGCGCTGCGGCGCGGCTGGTCGAGGTGGGGCCCGGGCAATCGCTGCGCGAGACTATCGAGTGCATCGCCGACGAGGCCGCCGCCAACGGCGCAACCGTCGTTGCCGCTGGCGGCGACGGCACGATCAGCACAGTCGCCGCGGCCTGTTTCCTGCACGGCGTGCCGCTGGGCGTGGTGCCTCTGGGCACCTTCAATTTTTTTGCGCGCGAGTTCGGGTTGCCGGACGACCCGGCAGAGGCCGTGCGCGTGGCACTGACGGGGACGCCGGTGCAGGTCGATGTCGGCTTCATCAATGCCCGCATGTTTGTCAACAACGCCAGTTTCGGCATTTATCCTCGCCTGATCCGCGAACGCGAATCAACCAAGGCACGCCTCGGGCGCAAACGCTGGGTCGCGGCGCTGGCCGGGGTCATCACCCTGCTGCGCGGGCAGCGCCGCTTTGCCGTCAGCCTGGAAGCCGACGGAGTGCGCCAGATGCGCCGCACGACCATGGTCTTCGTCGGCAACAACGCGCTGCAGCTCGAACAGCTGGGGCTCGAGGTATCCGACTGCGTCGGGCAGGGCCGGCTGGCCGTGATCGTGCAGCGCCGGGGCGGCCGCCTGAGCGTGCTCAGGCAGATGCTGCTCGGCGCGCTTGGCCGATTGCGGGACGAAGACGATCTTGAACGCTTTTGCGCCGACAGCCTGGTCATCGACAGCAAGCGGCGCCGGATCGAACTGGCCATCGACGGCGAGCTGTGCACGCTGACGCCGCCGCTGGTCTTCAGCAAGGGGCAGCGCGCACTCACGCTGATCCTGCCCGCCGACCCGAGTCGCGCATGAAGATCGCGCATTTGTCCGACCCGCATTTCGGCACCGAGGTGCCGGCCGTGGTGACGGCGCTGCAGGCGGCGCTGTCGGATATCCGGCCCGACATGATCGTCGTCTCCGGCGACATCACGCAGCGTGCACGCGCTGCGCAGTTCGCGGCCGCCGCCGCCTTCATCGACAGCCTGCCGCCGGTGCCCAAGCTGCTGGTGCCGGGCAATCACGACCTGCCGCTGTTCAACCTGCCGCTGCGGCTGCTGCTGCCCGACCACGGCTATCGCAGCGCGTTCGGCACCACCGAGCAGGAGCGCATTGCCGGGCGGGTGAGCGTGATCGGCTTCGATGCCACGCTGCGCCTGCGGCACACGCGCGGCAGCTTGCGGCCCGATCATGTGCGGCTGCGGATGGCCGCCTCCGCCGACCCGTCGCGCTGGCGGATCGCGGTCGTGCACCAGCCGTTGCACACACTGCTCGACGAAGACCGCGACGAATGCCTGATTGGCACTGCGGCCATTGCCGACGCGCTCGCCGCCTGCGGCGCCGACGTCGTGCTGAGCGGTCACGTCCACATGCCGCTGCTGGCCGACACGCGCGCCATCTTCGCCGGCCTGCCGCGCCACTTCGTGCTGTCGGGAGCGGGCACGGCCGTGTCGTGGCGCACCCGCCCCGGGGCGCCGAATTCCTTCAACCTGCTGCAGCTCGACGATGCGACGCGGCGCATGACGCTGACGCTGCATGCGTTCGACGCCGCGACGCAGGTATTCCGGCCGGACTACGCCCGGGCCTTCGCGTTGCAGGCCGACGGCTGGCTCACTGAGCCGGCAGCCCCTCGCCCGTCCGGGCTTTCTTCCGGTCCGAATACCAGGCAACGAACTGCTCGGCATCCATCGGCAGGCTGATCAGGTTACCCTGCGCCTGCCCGCAGCCGAGCGCGGCCACGGCATCGAGCATGACCGGCGTTTCTATGCCCTCGGCCACGATGTCCAGGCCGAGCCGCTTGCTGAGCGTGATGATGGCTTCGGTGACCGCGCGCGAGGTGGTGTCGGTGGTCAGGTGGCGGATGAAGGTTTTGTCGATCTTGATCTTGTTCAGCGGCAGCCGCGACAGATACGACAGGCTCGAGTAGCCGGTGCCGAAGTCGTCGAGCGAGATCCGCACGCCGTCCTGCAGCAGCTTGGTGAGCAGGTAGACCGTGTAGTCCATGTCTTCCAGCAGCGTGGATTCGGTCAGCTCGATCTGCAGCGCGCTGGATGGCAGCCGGTTCCGGTGCAGCACGCCCAGCACTTTCGTGCGGAAGTCGCGCTGCCGCATCTGCAGCGCCGACACATTCACCGCCACCGGTATCGGCGGCAGCCCCTGTTCGAGCCAGCGCTGGTGAACGCGGCAGGCTTCCTGCATCACCCAGTCGCCGATCGGGATGATCTGGCCGACCGCTTCGGCCGCCGGAATGAACTGGTCCGGGCCGACGCCGCTGCTCGGCCAGCGCAGCAGGGCCTCCACGCCGCACAGTTCACCGCTGCCGAGGTCGAGCATGGGCTGGAACACCAGCCGGAACTCGCGCCGCTTCAGTGCGCCGCGGATCCGGTCCTGCAGGCTGATCTGCGCATGCACGCGGTTCGACAATTCGGCCGAATAGTATTGCCAGTTGTTTTTCCCCGACTGCTTGGCGTGATACATCGCGCTGTCGGCTGCATTGACCAGCGCATGAATATCCTGCCCGTCGCGCGGGAAGATGCTGATGCCGATCGACGCCGATAATTGCAGCTCGAGGCCGTCGACCAGGAAGGGTTCGGCCAGCGCCTGCAGCACCCGCTGCGCGAGTTGTGCCGCCTCGGTACTGTTGGCCAGTTGCGGCAGCAGCACCAGAAATTCGTCGCCGCCCAGCCGGAACGCGAGGTCGCTCTTGCGGATTCGGCTTCTCACGCGCTGCGCGACATCGATCAGTACCACGTCGCCGGCCTGGTGGCCGTGCAGGTCATTGATCGGCTTGAAGCGGTCGAGGTCGATGAACAGCATGCCGCCCTCGTGCTGCTGGCGCGCTGCCTGGTCGAACACATGCGCCGAGTACTCGAACAGCAGCACCCGGTTCGGCAGCCCGGTCAGGCGGTCGTGCAGCGCGGCCTTCACCGCATCCTGCTCGGCGTGGCGGCGCTCGGTGATGTCATGCGTGATGCCCATCAGCTCGCCGATCTCGCCGTCGGGATGGCGTATCGGCACGCAAGTGATCACGAGATTGCGCACGCCGATCGGCAGCGGCACGTCGACCTCGACCGTCTGCACCTCGCCCTCGCCCAGCGCTGCCGCCATCGCCGGTTGCCACGGGGCGATCAGTTCGGCCGGAAAGATTTCGTCCTCGCGCTTGCCGATGAAGGCTTCCGGCGGCATCCCGGTCGTACGCACCGTCGCCGGATTGATGTACTGGATCCGGCGCTGGCGGTCATAGATGACCACCACGTCGGGAATGTGGTCGAACGCCGTCCGGAAGCGCGACTCGCTGGCGGCCAGCGCCTGCTCGGCCGCCTTGCGGTCGTCGATGTTCTCGATCACCGAGTTGAAATACAGCGGCGTGCCGCCGTCGTCCCGCGCGAGCGACACCGACAGGCGGATCCAGCGCAGGCCGCCGTCCTTGCGCACGTAGCGCTTGTCCAGAAAGTAGTTCGGAATCTCGCCGCGCAGCAGCCGGCCGGCGAGCGCGAGGTCTTGATCGAGATCGTCCGGATGGGTGATGTCCTGGAACGAGCGGGCGAGCAATTCGTCGCGGCTGTAGCCGACCATCCGGCACAGCGCGTCATTGACTTCCAGCCACTGCCCGTCGAGCCCGACATGGGCCATGCCGACGACCGCGAGGTCGAAGGTGATCTTGAACTTGCGCTCGAGCGCCGCCAGCCGCTGCGTCGCCTCGGCCAGCGCCGCGCGGCAGCGCGCGAGCTCGCCGGCCGTTTTGGACAGGTCGGGCGGGTCGGGCGGATGCGGGCTGGGCAAGGCTTCCATCGGCAATCGCGGTCCAGGGTGAAGGGTAGGTTTCGCTGCTGCAAGCTGACTGTAGCGGCAGCGGCGTGGCACGAAGGCAACGAACAGAGAGGGATTTGAGGGTCATCAACCCGCTGCACAGGCCATCTCAACAATGAGCGCGCCATGGTCCAATTGTTCCCCGCTTGCAGGAGGGCTGGCCGCGGTCCGGTAGAATCCGCCGCACCCTGGTCCGGACGGAGGCGCGATGCCCATTTTTTTTTGCGTGACGACGCATGGCGAGCTGGCCTGCCTCGGCGAGTCGGCCGATCAGCCACAGGCCGAGGCCCGGGCCGGTGCGCTGGGCATCGACCTGCGTTTCCTGTTGACGCAGTCCGTGGCCGTGCTGCTGCTGCGCCGCCTGCACCTGTTCGGTGGGCTCGAGCCCTTGCCGGGACTGGCCTGGTTCACGCATTTCGAGTGGGACGGCAAGCTCTACCTGCTGGAAGAGCTGGGCAGCCGCGACGAAGCCGAGGCCATCCTCGCCAGCTGCGACGACGAGCCGGTGGCGCTGCTGGGCCCGGCCGAGATGCAGGCCTGGGCAGCGACGCTGGAGCACGGCCTCAGAACGGCGGCTTGACCAGCTGGCAACGCCCCTTGTACAGCAGGTGGGCGCGGCGCGATTTTTCAAGCGCGGTGATGACGACCTCGCCGGTGCCGCGGTTGAGCGCGAAGTCGATGAACTCGATCATGTCGTCGACCATCATCTGCTTGTAGGCAATCGCGCCTTTCACATGCGACTCGCTGATCTTGGTCGCGAAGTTGGCGCGGCCGATCATGGTCAGCACGAAGCTGGTCATGCGCGTGGCCTGGTTGACTTCGATCGACAGCGTGTCGAAGTCGGTCGTGTCCGGATTGATCGGCGCCCAGCTGCCGAGGTAGATCGGCGCCCAGCCGCGGCATTGGTAGCGCAGCGCATCGGCCTGCGCGCTGCCGCAGACGCCGGCCAGCAGCACGGGCAGCAAGGCCGACAGCAGAGCGTGCAGCAAGCGTCGGAGCGGTCGGGGCGCGCGCATCGTCATGGCCTCAGCGTGCCAGCGCCACGGATTTGACTTGTACCCAGACCGCGTCGCCGTCGCGCAATACCAGCTCCGCCAGCGCCCGGTGCGTAACCCGCGCCAGCAGCACGCAGGCACCGACCCGCACCCGCACCAGCGCCAGGCCCGGCGATTCGTCGTCGGCGATCTGCTCGATGCGTCCCTGCAGCAGGTTCTGGATGCTGCTGCGGCCCGGCTTGTCGCGTGCGAGGCTGACGTCGCGCGCGAGTATCCTGACCCGCGCCGGCGTGCCTTCGGGCAGCCCGGGGTCGCGCGTCCACAGCGCGCCGCCGTCGAAATCCATGCGCGCCAGATGCCATCGCGCATCCACGCTGCCGACGGCGGCCTCGACCACCACGCCGGTATCCTCGCCCAGCCGCACCGGCAGGTCCACCCGCGACAGCGTTTCGGCCAGCGGTCCGCTGGCGATGGCGCGGCCGCGCTCCAGCACCACCAGATGATGCGCGAGGCGCGCCACCTCGTCCGGCGAGTGCGTGACGTAGATCACCGGCATCCGCAGCTCATGCTGCAGGCGGTCGAGATAGGGCAGGATTTCCTGCTTGCGCGCGAGGTCGAGCGCGGCCAGCGGCTCGTCCATCAGCAGCAGCGTCGGGTTGACCGCCAACGCACGCGCAATGCCGACCCGCTGCCGTTCGCCGCCGGACAGCCGGTCCGGCCGGCGGTCGAGCAGGGCGCGGATGCCGAGCAAGTCGATCACGGGCTCGATGCCGGCCGGCGCCTGCCCGCTGCGCTTCATCCCGTACTGCAGGTTGCCGCGCACGGTCAGGTGCGGAAACAGGCTCGCCTCCTGGAAAACGTAGCCGATGGCGCGCTGGTGCGGCGGCACCCACGTCGTTTCGTCTTGCCAGGTCTGGCCATTGACGACCAGCGTGCCTTCCGCTGGCCGTTCCAGCCCGGCCAGGCTGCGCAGCACGGTCGTCTTGCCGCAGCCCGAGGGACCGAACAGCGCGGTCACGCCCTGCCCGGGCAGCTGCAGGTCGACGTCCAGCGCGAAGCCGGGCCAGTCGAGGCGAAAGCGGGCACGTATGCCGTCCATCTCAGTGCGCGCTGCGCTCGCGCGGCCGCCACAGGTGCAGCGCCAGCAGCACGATGAAGGAGAACGCGACCAGGATCGCGGCCAGCAGGTGTGCCTGCTCGTACTGCATCGCCTCGACATAGTCGTAGATCTGCACCGAGGCCACGCGCGTCTGGCCGGCCATGTTCCCGCCGATCATCAGCACGACGCCGAATTCGCCGACTGTGTGCGCGAAGGTCATCACCGAGGCCGTCATGAAACCCGGCAGCGCCATCGGCACGGCCACGGTGAAGAAGGCGTCGGCAGGCGATGCGCGCAGCGTCGCCGCGACCTCGAGCGGCCGGCGGCCGACCGATTCGAAAGCGTTCTGCAGCGGCTGCACCATGAACGGCAGCGAGTAGAAGACCGAGGCAATCACCAGTCCCCAGAACGTGAAAGGCAGGGTGCCGAGGCCGAGCGCGGCCGTCATCTTGCCGACGAAGCCGTTCGGCCCCATCGCCAGCAGCAGATAGAAGCCGAGCACCGTCGGCGGCAGCACCAGCGGCAGCGCGACCACGGCGCCGACCGGCGCCTTCAGCGGCGAGCGCGTGCGCGACAGCCACCAGGCGATCGGCGTGCCGACCACAAGCAGGATGACGGTGACGACGGCCGACAGTTTTACGGTCAGCCAGAGGGCCTGGAGCGCTTCGGGTTCGAGGATCATTCTTGTTGTGTGCCCCGGATCATCGGCGGGGAAGCGCGGCTAGTGTACCCGACCCGCCAGTATCCCGAGCGGCCAGCGCACCTCGCGCCGACGTTCCGGGTCGCCCCATAGCGGACGCAGTTGCTGCGCCAGCGCGTCGACCGGATCCTTGCCATTGGCGGCCAGGTAGCGCGCCGTGGCCGACCATGAGCGCAGATAGCCGAGCAGCTGCGCCAGCGTCCAGTCGGCCTGCATGTCGAGGTCCGGTGCGTCGATGCGCGCGAACGGAAAGTCGAGCTCGCGATAGCCGCTCTCGACATGGCGGCGCTCCGGCGGCCAGAACGGGCCGACCACCTTGTGATAGAAGTGCCGCACCGCCGCATTGACCTCGCCGCCCTCGATGTGGTGGACGCCATAGGTCCATGCAGCGAGCAGCGCACCCGGCCGCGCCACGCGTCGCACCTCGGCATAGAAGGCCGGCAGGTCGAACCAGTGCAGCGCCTGCGCGACCGTCACCAGGTCGGCGCTGGCCGCCGGCAGTCCGCTCTGTTGCGCCGGCGCTACCGCATAGCGCACGCGCGGATGCGGCTCGGCATGCGCGATCTGGTCGGCGCTGGCGTCGGTTGCATGCACGCGATCGAAATGCTCGGCCAGCGCAACCGAGGCCTGGCCGCTGCCGCAGCCATCGTCCCAGGCCAGCGTGTGCGCGCTGCACTGGCTGGCCAGCCAAGTGTAGAGAGCGTCCGGGTAGCGGGGCCGGAAATCCGCATACTGGTCGGCGACCTTGCCGAAATGATCGGAGAAGCCGGTCATGGTCAGAGGCGGATCAGGACCTTCGCATTCGCGCCGCGCTCGACCTGCTCATGGGCGGCAGCGATCGCGTCCAGCGCATGGATGGCGACCGGCGGATGGCGCAGGCCCGGGCGCGCGAGCGCGGCCTCGACGCCGGCCAGCACCTCGCGCAGCTGCTGCTGCGGCAGCTTGTAGACGATGAAATAGTAGAGGTTCACGAAACCGAGGATCATCGGGCCGAACGGCATCGTTACCAGCGGCTGGTTGGTACCGTAGATGACGGCCTTGCCGCCGAAGCGCAGCAGGCTGCCGTAATGCGGGGCATGGGCCGCGGCGTCGAGGTCGATGATGCAGTCCGCGCCATGGCCCGACGTCAGCGCCTGCACACGCTCGACCAGCGCTTCGGTCTTGTAATTGATCGTTTCGGCGGCGCCGAGTTCGCGCGCCAGCCGCGCCTTGTCGTCATTGCTGACGATGGCGATCACGCGCGCGCCGGCCATTGCCGCCAGCTGCGTGACATAGAAGCCCACGCTGCCGGCCGCGCCCGGCACCAGCACGGTCTTGCCGAGCAGCGAGCCGCAGGATTGCACCGCATGCATGGCCGTCATCAGCGGAATGCCGATCGACGCGCCGACTTCGAACGACACGCCGTCCGGCAGCGGCACCACCTGCGCGGCAGGCAGCGTGATGTATTCCGCCGCCGTGCCGTAGGGCCGCTCCCACTGCCCGTTGAAGATCCAGACCCGCTTGCCCAGCAGCGACGACGGCGCGCCGGGGCCGAGCAGGTCGACCGAGCCGGCGCCGTCCGAATGCGGCGTCACTTCCGGGAAGCCGCCGGTGCGGGCGGCCACGCCGGAGCGCGACTTCACGTCCGACGGATTGACCCCGCTGAAGGCGATCCGGATCCGCACCTCGCCCGGGCCGGGCTGCGGTACGGGTTTCTCGATGACCTGCAGCACCTCGGCGGCAGGGCCCTTGCGGGTATAGACGGCAGCGCGCATGCAGCTTCCTCAGAACAGGCCGACGACGCGGCCGCTCTCGTCGATGTCGATCTTGACCGCGCTCGGCACCTTCGGCAGCCCCGGCATGGTCATGATGTCGCCGCAGATCATCACGATGAATTGCGCGCCGGCAGCCAGCCGTACCTCGCGCACGTTCACCACGTGGCCGCTCGGCGCGCCGCGCAGCGTGGCATCCGTGCTGAACGACGACTGGGTCTTGGCTACGCAGATCGGGTAGTGGCCGTAGCCAGCGTCCTGCCATGCCTGCAGCTGCTGTTTGATCTTGGCCGGCGCGCTGATGTCGGCCGCGCCGTAGATCCGGGTCGCCACCTTCTTCATCTTGTCCCACAGGCTGTCGCTGTCTTCGTAGACGAACTTGCCCTGCGCGCCGCGCTCGGCCAGCCGCACCACCTCGTGCGCCAGCGTCTCGGCGCCTGCGCTGCCCCGGGCCCAATGCTCGGCCAGCACCACGTTCACGTCCAGCGCCTTCATGCGGTCGGTGACGAGCTTGATCTCGGCCTCGGTGTCATGCGTGAAGCGGTTGATCGAGACAACGCACGGCAGGCCATAGTTTTTGGTTACGTTCTCGACATGGCGCTCGAGGTTCACGAGGCCTTGCTGCAGCGCATCGAGGTCTTCGCTGTTAAGTTCCTTCACGTCCTTGCCACCGTGGTACTTGAGCGCGCGGATGGTGGCCACCAGCACGCAGGCCGACGGCTTCAGGCCGGTCTTGCGGCACTTGATGTCGATGAACTTTTCCGCGCCGAGGTCGGCGCCGAAACCGGCCTCGGTGACGACATACTCGCCGAGCTTGAGCGCGCTCTGCGTCGCGATCACCGAGTTGCAGCCGTGCGCGATGTTGGCGAACGGGCCGCCATGCACGAACGCCGGGTTGTTCTCCAGCGTCTGCACGAGGTTGGGCTTCAGGGCATCCTTGAGCAGCACCGTCATCGCGCCGTGCGCGTTCAGGTCGCGCGCATGCACCGGCTTCAGGTCGCGCGTATAGCCGATCACGATGTCGCCGAGCCGCTTCTTCAGGTCCTGCACCGAGGTCGCGAGGCAGAAGATCGCCATCACTTCCGAGGCCACCACGATGTCGAAGCCGTCCTGCCGCACGAAGCCGTTGGCCGTGCCGCCGGCGCCGACGACGATGTCGCGCAGCGCGCGGTCATT
>JAMNXS010000081.1 GCA_023653025.1 Burkholderiaceae bacterium | reverse complement strand
TAGCGCACCCGGGGTTTTCCGATGCGGTCGAGCGTTTCCTTGCGCAGGAGGGCAAGGGGGTGGAGGCGTATGTGGGAGAGTTAAACGAGCGGAGTCCGTTCAAGTGATTGCCCAGTGAGGGCGACGAACGGAAGGGGTGGCGGGTTTCGCGGGCGGCGGGCGGCGGGTTTCGCGGGCGGCGGGCGGCGGATTTCGCCTGCGGCTCTATCCGCCCTACGGCATTGTTTGCGTTCCCCGAGAATCGTAGGGCGGATAGAGCCGCAGGCGAAATCCGCCAGAACCGTGCTGACCCCGCCTACCCGCCGACTTATTTCTCCAGCTTCTTGTAAGCCTCGACCCCCGACAGGATCTCCTTGGCGGCTTCGTCCGGGCCGTACCAGCCATCGACCTTCACCCACTTGCCCGGCTCGAGGTCCTTGTAGTGCTCGAAGAAATGCTGGATCTGCTGCAGCCGCAGGTCATTCAGGTCTTCCGGCTTCTGCCAGTGCGTGTAGATCGGCAGCACCTTGTCGACCGGGACGGCCAGCACTTTCGCGTCGCCGCCGGACTCGTCGGTCATTTTCAGCACGCCGACCGGACGGCAGCGCACGACGACGCCCGGGATCAGCGGGAACGGGGTAATGACCAGCACGTCGACCGGGTCGCCATCGTCGGCGATGGTCTGCGGCACGTAGCCGTAGTTGCACGGGTAGTGCATCGAGGTGCCCATGAAGCGGTCCACGAACAGCGCGCCGGTTTCCTTGTCGACCTCGTACTTGATCGGGTCGGCATTCATCGGGATCTCGATAATGACGTTGAAATCTTTCGGCAGGTCGCGGCCGGGCGAGACGTTGTTCAGGCTCATCGTGTTCCTCTGAAATGGTTGGAAATCGAAACCCGCCATTATAGCCGGTCGAACCTTTCCTCCCGCTTACTTCAGGGGCATCCCGTCAGGCGCGCGCGGCCGGCTGGGTGGTGAGCGCGCAGAGCCGGAAATGGGTGGCGGCTGCGTCGGGCTGACCAAGGGCTTCGTACATCTGCGCCAGCCGCAGATGGGCCTCCTGCAGCGTGGTGCGGTCGGGTGCACCGAGCACGGCCTGCTCGAGATGACGCTGCGCCTTGCCCCACAGCTTCTGCTTCAGGCACAGCGAGCCCAGTGTCAGGGCCAGGTCGGCGTCGTTCGGGCGCTCGCGCAGCCAGTGCTCGCACTGATCGATCTGGGCCAGCAGCGTGGCCGAACCCTCGGGCGCGGCGCTGTTGCGGTAGGAGCGCAGCAGGCGTGAATCCCAGTTCAGCGCGAGCGCCTTGTCGAGGATGTCGGCCGCTTCCTGCTGGCGACCGATCTGCATGAAGGCGTCGGCGGCCAGCGCGGCGACGCCCGCGCTCTGGCGGTCGGCCACCGGAACCGATGCCCACAGCTTCTTCAGCGACTCCGGATCGCCGGCTGCCTTCGGCAGCATCGCCTCGTAGGCCAGGTCGCGCAGGCGGCGCGAGAGCGTCGGATGCAGCGCACGGTGCTTGTCGAGCAGGCGCACCAGCCGCAGCACCTCGGGCCAGTTGCGTGCGTTCTGGTTGACCTTCAGCGCCAGCCGCAGCGCCTGCGCATGGCGGATGCCGCTGGCGTTGAGTTCCTGCAGCACGGCCAGCGCGGCATCGGTGTCCTTGTTTTCCTCGGACAGCAACTCGAGCGTGGTCATCAGCCGGGCGGTGCGTACGCCGGCGTCATCGGCAACGCCGGCCAGCCACTGGTCGCGGCGCGCGGTTTCCTGCAGCCGCTGGGCAGAACGGGCGCCGATCAGCGCGGCCAGGCCGGCGTGGTCAGGCGACTCGGCTGCCTTGCGCGCGGATTTCTCGGCGCGGCCGTAGCGGCCCTCGAGATAGGCGCGCAGCGCGTCATGCAGCGCGCGGCCGGATTCGCGCAGCTGGCGCGTCGCGCGGTACTGCTCCACCCGGCGCGGCAGCGCCATCGTCGCGCGCACGGCGCCGACGACGGCCAGCAGCAGCAGGAAGCCGGCGACCAGCAGGACGATGAAGAAATTAAGCGAGACATCGATCCGGTACGGCGGGTAGAACAGCACCACATTGCCCGGGTTGTAGCGGGCCAGTACCGCGAGGCCGATCGCGGCCGTGAACAGCGCCACCAGCTTGAGGAAGAAACGCATCGTCACTGCGCGCTCCCGGTCATGGACGGGTGCGCGACTGCCGCACCGCCGCCAGGCTGTGCGAGAGCGTTGGCATGTCGATGTTGAGCACGCTTTCCTGCATCTGCCGGATCAGTTCGCGTCCGGCCTGCGTGCGCCGGTCGCGCGGATCGAAGTAGCGCACCAGCGCGCGGTCGGCCTCGGCGAGATCGCTGCGGAAAGCGGCGTCGTTGCGCGACAGCAGCGCCACCCGAGCATTCAGCAGCCTGAGCTTCAGGTTCTCGCGCGCGAAGAAGGCCTGCTCTGGCGTCAGCAGCAATGCCTCCGGCCGGGTGACGGTGCGCACGCGTACCAGCTGGCGGATGTCGTTCCACAGGTCGGCGCTCCATGCGCTCCAGCGCTCCTGTAGCTCGACGCGCCAGTCGTAGGCGGACCTCAGCTCGGCCTTCGGCTTGCCGGACAGGCGGGTCTTCGGCGGCGGCGGGACGACGACCGGCTTTTCGTCGGACATCAGCGGCATCCCGTCGATCTGGCCGATCAGGTTGTCGAGCCGGACGGCGACGCCGGTCAGGTCGACGCTGGGCAGGCTCTTGAGCTTGTCCATGTCTTGCGCGATCGCGCGCCGGATCGCAATGAACTGCGGACGGTCGGCGCGCGTCAGGCGCGCGTCGGCGTTCTGCAGCGCGATCAGCGCGCCGCGCACATTGCCCGCCAGTTGCAGCTGCTGGCTGGCCGTCGACAGCACCTGCTCGATCTCGGCCAGCGCCCAGTCGTCACGGTTCTTGGCCAGATCGCGGTACAGCTGCTCGAGCGCGATCTGCTGGCTCTGCGACTCCAGCTGCCGCGCCTCGAGCACCGACACCTTGCCCTGCAAGACCTTGAGGTCGTCGTCGACGCGGTCGGCGACCAGCTTGGTCTGGCTATTGAGGCTCTCGCCGCTCTGCAGGCGCTGCGCGACTTCGCGGCGCAGGTCGGAGGTATCGGTGCGCGCCGTCCACCACTGCAGCGCCAGCAGCACGCCCAGCACGCCGACGGCCAGCCGCAGCCGTCCCTCCCTATCGTCGAGGGATTTCGGCCAGCGCGGCGTCCACGATGCGCGGCGCGGCGCAGGCTCGGCAGCGGCAGGCTCGGCAGCGGTCGGTGCCGCGGGCGCCACGGCATCGGCCGCTGCATCGGCCGGAACGGGTTCGGGCTTGGCGGAGGAATCGGGAGTGTCACTCATGGGCGAGATTGTATCGCGGCGAGTACGGCTTCGTCGCCGGAAGCGGTACGTGTTACGTGCGCAAATCCGAGCGCGGACGCGGTGTCAGCGATACGCTCGTGCGGGACGATCAGGCGCTTGGCGATCATCGCGCGCCAGCCCGCCGGACCGGCCACCTGCAGCACGCAGTCCTGCAGGATGCGCAGTGCCTCGGAGCTGGTGATGACCCAGTCATTGGCCTCGGCCAGCAGGCGCTGCAGGGTCGCGCGCCGCGCCGCGTCGAGCGGCGGCGCACCGCGGCAGTAGGCGGCGACCTGCTCGACCTCGACGCCGGACGCGCGCAAACGGTCGGCCAGCAGTTCGCGACCGGTTTCGGCACGGACGATCAGCGCCTTCCTGCCGCGCAGGGCGGCGAGGTCCAGCACGTCGAGCAATGTTTCGGAGTCGGTGCGCTGCGGATCGCGCGGGAACGCGATGCGCGCATTCTGTTCGGTCAGGCCGTGGCGTGCCAGCGCCTGCCGGCTGCCCTCGCCGACGACGGCGGCGATGACCTCGCGCGGCCAGGTATCGATATGAGCGAAGGCTGCGTCGATCGCGTTCGGGCTGACGAAGGCCACCAGCGCGTGCTCGGCCAGCCGCGCGAGCGCCGCTCTCAGCGGCGCCGGATCGGGCAGCGGCCGGATGTCGAGCAGGGGGAACACGACGGCGGGAACGCCCAGCGCGGAAAGGCGCTCGGCCAGCGGCGCGGCCTGCGCCTCGGGACGGGTGATGACGATCGGGACGCCCACGCGAGAGCGCGTGCTCGGCAGGGCTCAGTCGGCCTTGCAGGCGGCGAGGATCGCGGTCGCATCCTGCGACTCAAGCTCCTTCGCGATCTGCACGCCGAGCGCCTCGGGCGCGTCGGCCGCGCCGTGGATCTCGGCGCGGGCGATGCGCTTGCCGTCCGGCGTGGCAACCATTGCCCGCAGCCGCATCGCATTGCTGTCGACGGTGGCGAAGGCCGCCAGCGGCACCTGGCAGCTGCCGCCGAAGGTGCGCGAAAGCTGGCGCTCGGCGCGCACGGCGACTTCAGTGTCGCGGTGGTTGAGCGGCGCGAGCAGGCCGAGCAGTTCGGGCCGACCGGACGGCACCTCGATGGCCATCGCACCCTGCCCCGGCGCCGGCAGGCTGTCCTCGGGCTCGATGAACGAGCGGATGCGCGCGGGCATCCCGAGGCGCTTCAGGCCGGCGGCGGCGAGAATGATGGCGGCATACTCGCCACGATCGAGTTTCGCCAGCCGGGTGTCGAGGTTGCCGCGCAGGGGCTGGATGGCTAGGTGCGGGAAGCGCGCGGAGATCAGCGCCTGGCGACGCAGGCTGCTGGTGCCGACGACGGCGCCGGCCGGCAGCGCGGCGAGGTTGTCGTAGTCGTTGGAGACGAAGGCGTCGCGCGGATCTTCGCGCTCGAGCACGGCGGCCAGCTCGAAGCCCTCCGGCAGCTCCATCGGCACGTCCTTCAGCGAGTGGACGGCGAGATCGGCGCGTCCCTCCTGCATCGCCACCTCGAGCTCCTTGACGAACAGCCCCTTGCCGCCGACCTTGGACAGCGTGCGGTCGAGGATCTGGTCGCCGCGCGTCGTCATGCCGAGAATCTCGACAGTGCTGTACGGATATAATTCAAGAAGGCGATCGCGGACAGTTTCGGCCTGCCACATGGCGAGCCGGCTTTCGCGTGACGCGATGACCAGTTTCCCGGTAAACGAAGCGTTCAAGGCAGTCTCTTTGTCGGGGGCCGCCCGCAAGCGCGTATCGACCTGTTGGGTTTGTTGTCATTTGATGCAACAGGCGCGAATTCTAGCATGCGCAAACCGGCCAAAAGCCGGCCAGCGCCCTTACGAAGCCGACCCATGCCCGCTAAAAACAAGACTCCCGCCCAGACCTCGCCGAAGACTTCGGCCCGCATCTCCGCCCACGCCCCGGCCGCCGCGGACAAGGACGCGCCGCTCAGGGAAGACATCCGGCTGCTCGGCCGCCTGCTCGGCGACGTGCTGCGCCAGCACGAGGGCGACGCCGTGTTCGAGATTGTCGAAACGATACGCCAGACCGCGGTGCGCTTTCGGCGCGAGTCGGATCCCGAGGCCGGCGCCGACCTCGACCGGCTGCTGAAAAAGCTCACGCGCGACCAGTCCAATTCGGTGGTGCGCGCGTTTTCATATTTTTCGCACTTGGCCAATATCGCGGAAGACCAGCATCACAACCGGCGCCGGCGCGCGCACCTGCTGGCCGGCTCGGGTCCGCAGGCCGGTAGCATCGCCACCGCGCTGACCCGGCTCGACGAGGCCGGCGTGTCGGGCAAGGCCGTCCAGCGCTTCTTCGACGACGCGCTGGTGTCGCCGGTGCTGACCGCGCACCCGACCGAGGTGCAGCGCAAGAGCATCCTCGATGCCGGCCGCGAAATCGCGCGCCTGCTGGCGCTGCGCGACCTGCCGATCACGGCCAGCGAAAAGCAGCGCAACACGCAGCTGCTGCACGCCGAAGTCGCCAAGCTCTGGCAGACCCGCATGCTGCGCTACCAGCGGCTGCGGGTGGACGACGAGATCGAGAATGCGCTGTCCTTCTACCGGATCACCTTCCTGCGCGAGCTGCCGGGCCTGATGGACGACATCGAGCAGGACATGCTGGCGCAGTTCCCGAGCATGAAGCAGTTATCGCTGCCGCCGTTCGTGCAAATGGGCAGCTGGATCGGCGGCGACCGCGACGGCAATCCGAACGTGAACGGCGAGACGATGACACGGGCGATGTCGCGCCAGTCGACGACGATCTTCGATTTCTACCTCGACGAGGTGCATGCGCTGGGCGCGGAGCTGTCGATCTCGACGCTGCTGGCCTCGGTCAGCCCGGCGCTAATGGCGATGGCCGATGCCTCGCCCGATAACTCGCCGCACCGCACCGACGAGCCCTACCGCCGTGCGCTGATTCTCGTCTACGCGAAGCTGGCGGCCACCGCGCGCAAGCTCGGCATTACAAACATTCTGCGGCACGAGATCGGCTCCGCCGAGCCGTATGCGGCGGCCGAGGAATTCATCGCCGACCTCGACGTCATCGTCGGCTCGCTGCGCGAGAACCACGGCGGCGCGCTGACGCGCCCGCGGCTGGACACGCTGCGCCGCGCGGCCGGGATCTTCGGCTTTCATCTGGCGACGCTGGACATGCGCCAGAGCTCGGACGTGCACGAGCGCGTGCTGGGCGAACTGTTCCGCGTGGCCGGCGTCGTTGCCGACTATGCAAGCTTGACCGAGCAGGAAAAGGTGATGCTGCTGCTGGCCGAGCTCGACCAGCCGCGCCTGCTGCGCTCGCCCTATATCGATTACTCGGACGAGACGGTGTCGGAGCTGGCGGTGCTGAAGGCGGCACGCCTGATCCGCGCCGACTTTGGCGGCCGCGCGATCCGCAACTACATCATCTCGCACACCGAAACCGTGTCCGACCTGCTGGAGGTGCTGGTACTGCAGCGCGAGACCGGGCTGCTGCGGATGTCGGCCGACGGCAGCCGCATGGAGGCGCAGCTGATGGTGATCCCGCTGTTCGAAACCATCCCCGACCTGCGCAATGCGCCGGGGATCATGGATGGCTGGCTGTCGCTGCCGCTGGTGCGCTCGCTGGTCGACCAGCAAGGCGTGCTGCAGGAGGTCATGCTCGGCTACTCGGATTCGAACAAGGACGGCGGCTTCCTGACCTCGAACTGGGAACTGTACAAGGCGGAAGTCTCGCTGGTGCAGGTATTCGAAAAACACCAGGTGAAACTGCGCCTGTTCCACGGCCGCGGCGGCACCGTCGGCCGCGGCGGCGGCCCCAGCCACGAAGCCATCCTCGCGCAGCCGGCCGGCACCGTGAACGGGCAGTTCCGGCTCACCGAGCAGGGCGAGATCATCGCGTCGAAGTTTTCCAACCCCGAGATCGGGCGCCGCAATCTCGAACTGGTGGTCGCCGCCGTGCTGGAGGCCAGCCTGACGCCGCCGATCTCGGACGGCAAGCGCGCGCGGCGGCTGGCGGAGTTCGAGCGCGTGATGGACACGCTGTCCGGCCATGCCTACCGCGCCTACCGCGACCTGGTCTACGAAACGCCGGGCTTCACCGATTACTTCTTCGCCGCGACCCCGATTGCCGAAATCGCCGAACTGAACATCGGCTCGCGCCCTGCGTCGCGCAAATCGTCGCGCCGGATCGAGGACCTGCGCGCGATCCCGTGGGGCTTTTCATGGGGGCAGTGCCGCTTGCTGCTGCCGGGCTGGTACGGCTTCGGCAGCGCGGTCGATAACTGGCTGCATGACGAGGCCAGCGGCACGCGCGCGAAAAAGCTTTCGCTGCTGCGGGCAATGGTCAAGGAGTGGCCATTCTTCTCGACCTTGCTGTCGAACATGGACATGGTGCTGTCGAAGACCGATCTTGCTGTCGCTTCGCGCTACGCCGGGCTGGTGGCCGACCGCAAGCTGCGCAATGCGATTTTCAAGCGCATCGCCGCCGAGCATGGGCGCGCGGTCGAGTGCCTGTCGCTGATCACGGGCTCGAAGGAAAGGCTGGCGAACAATCCGACGCTGGCGCGTTCGATCAAGAACCGCTTCGCCTACCTCGACCCGCTGAACCACCTGCAGGTGGAGCTAATCAAGCGCCACCGCAGCTGGAAGGAACAGGGACAGGCGACCGACGACCGCGTGCACCGCGGCATCCATTTGTCCATCAACGGCATTGCGGCAGGGCTGCGCAATACGGGGTGAGGCGGGGGCTTGCTCTATAATCGCGCCTTGCCGGGTACGCGGCGGATTTCGCTTCGCTCTATCCGCCCTACCCGGGCGCGCACCTGCTACCGCGCCGTAGGGCGGATAGAGCGAAGCGAAATCCGCCAACACCCTGGATCACCTCCCGCGTCATGACCGACCAATTCGCCAAAAAGGACCAAGCCTGGTCCGCCCGTTTTTCCGAGCCCGTCTCCGACCTCGTCAAGCGCTACACCGCCTCGGTATTCTTCGACAAGCGGCTGGCGCATGTCGATATCCTGGGCTCGCTCGCGCATGCCGAGATGCTGGCGGCGCAGAAGATCATCAGCGACCAGGATCTCGCCGACATCCGGCGCGGCATGGCGTGCATCCTCGCCGAGATCGACAGCGGCCAGTTCGAGTGGCTGCTCGACCTCGAGGATGTCCACCTGAACATCGAAAAGCGCCTGACCGAGCTGGTCGGCGATGCAGGCAAGCGCCTGCACACGGGCCGCTCGCGCAACGACCAGGTCGCGACCGACATCCGCCTCTACATGCGCGGCGCGATCGACGACATCCTCGGCCTGCTGAAGGCGCTGCGCGTCGCGCTGGTCGACCTCGCGGAAACGCATGCCGACACCCTGCTGCCCGGCTTCACGCACATGCAGGTGGCGCAGCCGGTGACCTTCGGCCACCACATGCTGGCCTATGTCGAGATGTTCGGCCGCGATGCCGAGCGCATGGCCGACTGCCGCAAGCGCGTGAACCGGCTGCCGCTGGGCTCGGCGGCGCTGGCCGGCACCACCTTCCCAATCGACCGCGAGCGCGTGGCGAAGACGCTCGGCTTCGACGATGTCTGCCACAACTCGCTGGACGCCGTGTCCGACCGCGATTTCGCGATCGAGTTCTGCGCCGCTGCCGCGCTGGTGATGACGCACATCTCGCGCCTGTCGGAAGAACTGGTGATCTGGATGAGCCCGCGCGTGGGCTTCATCGACATCGCCGACCGCTTCTGCACGGGCTCGTCGATCATGCCGCAGAAAAAGAACCCGGATGTGCCCGAACTCGCGCGCGGCAAGACCGGCCGCGTGAACGGCCACCTGATCTCGCTGCTGACGCTGATGAAGGGCCAGCCGCTGGCCTACAACAAGGACAACCAGGAAGACAAGGAGCCGCTGTTCGATACCGTCGATACGCTGGTCGATACGCTGCGCATCTTCGCCGACATGGCCGGCGGTATCGCGGTCAGGCCGGAGGCGATGCGCGCCGCCGCCCTGCAGGGCTACGCGACAGCGACCGACCTCGCCGACTATCTGGTGAAGAAGGGATTGCCGTTCCGCGATGCGCACGAGGCGGTCGCCCATGCGGTGCGCGCCTGC
Source organism: Burkholderiaceae bacterium (assembly GCA_023653025.1). GTDB lineage: Bacteria > Pseudomonadota > Gammaproteobacteria > Burkholderiales > Burkholderiaceae_D > Pernthalerella. Next base: position 1,399 of record JAMNXS010000081.1, on the reverse strand, counting down.
GAGCAGAAAGGCTGCGACCTCGCCGACCTGTCGCTCGACGAACTGCGCCAGTTCTCGGCCCTGATCGATACCGACGTGCATGCGGTGCTGACGCTGGAAGGCTCGGTCGCCGCGCGTAACCATGTCGGCGGCACCGCACCCGAGCAGGTGCGGGCCGCGATCCGCCGCCTGCGGGCCGCTCTCGGCTAGTCCGCTCCGCTCAAGATACGCTCCGCGCCGCACTGCCGGCCCGGAGCTTTTTTTTCGTTCCGAGAAATTCGTAGCCTTGTTGTGAAAAAGTGCCAGCCGCACGACGCGTCGCGCGGATCGGCAAAGATCCAAAGGCGCTCCCGGAGACTCCTCGCCGTCGAGACCGCCGGCTGCTCCTACAGTGGCAGCCACACCTTCCCTCACCTCGTCCTGCGGCATGGGCGGCGGCTTCGGGGGCGGTGATCATCCCGGCAGTACACAACAAGAATCAAGGAGACCCCGAGCGGCGACCGCTGTCCGCTCTGGTGCCGCCGCGAGCGTTGGCTGCCAACTTTTCTCGAGGAACTTCACCATGTCTTTCCTGCTTTCGCTGTCACGACGCATCGATGCGCTCAACGAGCGCATCGGGCTTGCCATCAGCTGGGCGCTGCTGGCCGCCGTGCTGATCTGCTCCGGCAACGCGCTGGTGCGCTACCTGCTCAACACCAGCTCCAATGCCTGGCTCGAGATCCAGTGGTACCTGTTCGGCGCCATTTTCCTGCTGGCCGCCTCCTACACGCTCAAGCGCAATGAACATGTGCGTATCGATGTCGTCGTCGGCCGTTTCTCTCGGCGCACCCAGGTCTGGATCGACGTGTTCGGCTTCCTGCTGTTCCTGCTGCCGGCAACCCTGCTGATCCTGGTGTTCGCCGTGCCATATGCAGCCGAGTCGATCCGTAGCCAGGAGATGTCGAGCAATGCCGGCGGGCTGATCGTGTGGCCGGCCAAGCTGCTGATTCCGGTCGGCTTCCTGCTGCTGACGCTGCAGGGAATCTCGGAGCTGATCAAGCGCATCGGCTACCTGCGCGGCATGGTGGAGGCCAGCGTCTTCGACAAGCAGGTGGCGACGCCGGCCGAGGAAATCGAGGCCATCGCGGCAGCCAACAAGCTGACCGTGGCGGGCGCTGCGGTCGCCGGCCCTTCCCCGAAAACCGCCACGGAGGCCTGACATGATCGAATTCCTGATCGCGAACATGGCGCCCATCATGTTCGCCACCCTCGTGCTGTTCCTGCTCTCCGGGTTCCCGGTGGCCTTCTCGCTGGCGGCCAACGGCCTGCTGTTCGGCCTTGTCGGCATCGAAGTCGGCCTGCTCAAGCCCGAACTGCTGCAGGCGCTGCCGAACCGGCTGTTCGGCATCATGGCCAACGACACGCTGCTGGCCATTCCGTT
>JAMNXS010000122.1 GCA_023653025.1 Burkholderiaceae bacterium | reverse complement strand
TTTCGCTGCGCTCTATCCGCCCTACGTAGAAAAGTGATCGTGACGCCGTAGGGCGGATAGAGCGCAGCGAAATCCGCCATCGCGACCCGCCATCGTCACCCCGCCGGCTCACCCCAGCGGAAAGCGCGCGGTCAGCGCCAGCCCCGACGGCGTGGCTGGCTCCAGCCTGAGTTCGCCGCCATTGGCCAGCACGCGCTCGCGGATGCCGGCGATGCCAATGCCGCCGGACGATGCGCGTGCCGGGTCGAGGCCGCGGCCGTCGTCAATGACCGACAGCTCGAGCACCGACGCCGCCTCGTCCGCAACGACTGCAATCTGCACCCGGCTGGCCTGCGCATGGCGCATCACATTGGTCAGCGCTTCCTGCACGATCCGGTACACCGCTACCGCCAGCCGCGGCGGAATGGCCACCGCGTCGAGCGCGATGCTCAGCCGGCAGTCGAGTTCGGCATCGCCGCGCGACTGACGCTGCGCGACGAGGTCGCGCAAGGCCTGGCCGAGTGCGATGTCGTGCTCTTCCCCGCCCTGCAGCCCGTAAGGCCGCAATTGCGCGAGCAGGCTGCGCAATTGCGCAAGGATGGCGCCGCTGTTCTCGACCACCGCGCGCGTGCAGGCTTCGAGCGCCGACTGGCCGGCGGACTGCCGCATCAGGTAGGATGCATCGACCTGGATCGCCGTCAGCAACTGGCCGAATTCGTCATGTAGCTCGTGTGCGAGCTTGCGCCGCTCGTCCTCCTGCACGTCCTGCAGCCGGTGCAGCAGTTCGCGCTGGCGCGCGATCTGTTCGGTCAGCACCTCGGCGAGGTGGTTCAGCGCGCGGCCAATCTGGTCGAGCTCGCGCGTGGCGCAGCGGCGTATGCGCACCGCGTAGTCGCCCGCCTCGAGCCGCGCAATGGCCGACAGGATGTCGGACAGCGGCGCGAGTGCGCGCCGCACGCTGAACCACAGCGCGACGATCAAGGCCACGGCGACCGCGCCGAACAGGCCGAACTGCAGCAGGGCGCTGGTAATGGCCTCGCTGCTCTCGGAGCGCGGGTTGGGCTCCAGCATCACCACCAGCCGCTGGCCGTCGGGTCGCATGACCGACAGCGTCGTGGTCGGCATGTCGAGGTCGCGTACCAGCCAGCGCCGCAGCACGCCCGGGAAGCCCTCGTCGGCCTCGGCCGGCTGCCGGGTCAGGCGGCGGCCCGCATCGTCGAGCAGCGCGACATGGAAATGGCGCAGCGTGCCGCCCTCGTTCAGACCATCGATGGCGGTCGCCTGCGCGGCCAGCGAGCCGCTGCCCTGCAGCGCGCCAAGCGTGGCGATCAGCTGGCCGATGCGCTGGCTGCTGTCGACCTCGTCGGCGATATCGCGCTTGGCCGCCAGCAGAGTGAGCGCCAGCGCGATCGAGATCGCCGCCATGCCGACCAGCATGAGCCTCAATAACAAGCGATTGACCAGTTGCATGCATGACTCCCGACGTTCGGCTGCCGTGGGCGGCAGGTAAAATGTGCGCAGATTATAGGCGCGGCGCGCGCCATCCCGGCCATGGACGAAGCCCACACCCACCTGCCCTACCTGCGCGAAACCCTGATCTTCCTGGCGCTCGCCGGCCTGCTGATCCCGGTGCTGCAGCGCTACCGCGTCAACCAGATCCTGGGCTTTCTCGCCGTCGGCGCGCTGCTGGGGCCCTACGGGCTGCTGCAGTTCGCCGGACAGCTGCCGTGGCTGGCCAACATCACCTTCCTGAGCGTCGAGGGCATACGCGCGCTGGGTGAATTGGGCGTGCTGTTCCTGATGTTCAGCATCGGCCTCGAACTCTCGGCCGAGCGCCTGTGGGCGCTGCGGCGCTGGGTATTCGGCGCGGGCACCGCGCAGGTGCTGCTGTCGGCGCTGCTGATCGGCGCCATCGCTTTCGCGTTCGGCAACACGCCGGAGGCATCGATTGTGCTGGGTCTGGTGCTGGCCCTGTCGTCGACCGCGGTCGTGATGCAATTGATGACGGAGCAGGATCTGTTCGCGCGCCCGCTCGGGCAGGCGAATTTTTCGGTGTTGATGCTGCAGGACCTGGCCGTGGTGCCGATCCTGCTGCTGATCGGCGTGCTGACGGCCGGCGCTTCGTCCGGCCTGCCGGCGCTGGTCGGCGGCGTGCTGCTGAAGTCGATCGGGGCGATCCTGCTGATCTACCTGCTCGGGCGGCGCGTGATCCGGCCGCTGTTCCGCTCGCTGGCCCGGCAGCGCCAGCCGGCAGCTTTTCTCGCGCTGACGCTGCTATCGACGCTGGGCATCGCCAGCCTGACCGAGGCCGCCGGGCTGTCGATGGCGCTCGGCGCGCTGCTTGCCGGCCTGCTGCTGGCCGAGACCGAGTACCGGCACGAGGTCGAGGTGGTGATCGATCCGTTCAAGAGCCTGCTGCTCGGCCTGTTCTTCCTGTCCGTCGGCATGCAGATCGATCTGCGCGCCATTCTGGCGACGCCGCTGATGATTCCGCTGTCGGTGATCGGGCTGTTCCTGCTCAAGGGCGGCGTGCTGGCGCTGGTGCTGCGCGCGGGTGGACACGGCTGGGGACGCGCCATCGAGGGCGGCCTGCTGATGGGCCAGGGTGGCGAGTTCGCGTTCATCGTGACCGGATATGCGATGGCGGGCGGCCTGTTCGACCGCGACCTGTCGCAGTTCATCCTGCTGGTGGTCAGCCTGTCGATGTTCGCCACGCCGATGATGGCGCGCGCCGGCCGCACGATCGGCGACGCGCTCTCACGCCACGCGCCCGCCATGCCGCTCGAGGACGCCGAGCCAGAAGGTCTGTCGGGCCATGTGATCATCGTCGGCTTCGGACGCATCGGCCAGTTGCTGGCCGGCGTGCTCAACGCCGAGGGCGTCCGCTATGTCGCCATCGACATCGACATGCGCCGCTCGACGCGCCGCCATGCGCTGGGCGAGCCGGTCTATTACGGTGACGTGCGGCGCCCGGAGCTGCTGCACCGGGTACACGCGGACAAGGCGGCGGCCATCGTCCTGACCATGAACCATCCGGAATCGGCACTGCTGGCCGCCGAGGCGATCCGGCGCGAGTTTGGCGCTGTGCCGCTGCTGGCGCGCGCGCATGACGAAGCACATGCGCGGCAGCTGCGGCAGGCAGGCGCGAGCATGGTGATGCCGGAAGCGCTGGAAGCGGCGCTGCAATTGTCGTCCTTCGTGTTGCAGGCCATCGGCGTCGACAGCGAGCGCGCCGCGCGCGCGGTCGG
>JAMNXS010000121.1 GCA_023653025.1 Burkholderiaceae bacterium | reverse complement strand
TGCAGGTCGATTTCGTCGAAGCCCATGGCGGCCAGCGTCGGCAGGACCGGCGCCGGCGACGGCAGGGCCAGCTGGCCGGCGGCCGGCGTGCAGTCGTAGTGCGGCAGCAGCGCGCTGTCGGCCTCGCCCGAGGCCGACGCGAAGGTCTTCATCCACGCGTTCTTGTACGGCGTGAACACCGAGAACGCCTTGCCGGCAAGTGACAGTACCTCGTCCTTCTCGCGGAGCACCTGATCCTTGAACGTGAAGAACCCGCGTCCCTGCCGCGCGAGAGCTTCGGCCACGCCGCGGTCGCGCGCGATGGCCGACGGCTCGTAGTCATGGTTGCAGAACACCGCATCCACGCCGAGCGTGTCGGCCAGCTGCGGAATGGCCTCGGCTGCGCGCGCATGCAGGACGATCATGCCGCCGCCCTGGCGCTTCAGTTCGGTGTCGAGCTCGGCCACGCTCGCGTGGATGAACGCGACCCGGCGGTCCTGCCGGCCCCAGGCGAGCAGCGGATCGAGAATGTCCTTGTCAAATATGAAAGCGCAGTAGACGGCGCGGCTCGAGGCCAGCGCATGATGCAGCGCTGCATGGTCGAAGTGGCGCAGGTCGCGGCGGAACCAGACCAGTGCGCGGTCGTATTTTTTCATGTTGTCCGTCAGTAGTGATGCAAGGGAACCAAGCGGCAGTGTAGCGGCGATGCCGGACACCGGTGCAAAGCTGCTAAAATGCGGGCCATGGCCAAGCAAGGTAAGGCACCCTCCCAGCCACCCTCCCCGCCGCCCTCCGCGCCCGACGCGGATGCCGTCGATTTGTCCCCCCGCCTGCCCGAATTGCAGCTCGCCGATCACTTCCTGATCGCGATGCCGTCGATGCTCGACCCCGTCTTCGGTGGCACGGTCGTCTATGTCTGCGAGCATCATGAGGGCGGTGCGCTGGGCATGATCGTCAACCGTCCGACCGACCTGACGATGGGCGTGCTGTTCGAACGCCTCGACCTGTCGCTCGAGATCAGCCCGCACGGGGAGTCGCGCTCCGGCAAGCCGGTGATGTTTGGCGGCCCGGTGCAGGTCGAGCGCGGCTTTGTCCTGCACGCGCCGCAGGACGGCTACAGTTCGTCGCTGACCGTCTCCGACGAGGTCGCGCTGACCACGTCGCGCGACGTGCTCGAGGCCGTGGCCGAGGGTCGCGGCCCGCAGCGCCTGCTGGTCACGCTCGGCTGCGCCGGCTGGGGCGCCGGCCAGCTCGAGGAAGAGATCCTGCGCAACGGCTGGCTGACGGTGAAGGCCGATCCCCGCATCCTGTTCGACACGCCGATCGACGAGCGCTTCGCGGCGGCCATGCACCTGCTCGGCATCCGTCCGACCGACCTGACCGGGGAAGCCGGGCATGCGTGAGGGCGCACCTCGGGCATGAGCACGGTGATCGCGTTCGATTTCGGCTTCAAGCGCATCGGTGTCGCGGTTGGCAATTCGCTGCTGAAGCAGGCGACGCCGCTGGCCGTGATCGAGGCGCCGACCAACGATGGCAAGTTCGCCGCCATCGGCGCGCTGCTGCAGGAATGGGAGCCGGATCTGCTCGTGGTCGGCCTGCCGCTGCATCCGGACGGCGCCGAGCACGAGATGAGCGTGCGCTGCCGCCGCTTCGCCAACCAGCTGCACGGCCGCTACGGCCTGCCGTCGCTGCTGGTCGATGAGCGTTACACGTCGGCGGTGCTGACGCAGCGGCGCGGCCAGCATGTCGACAGCGATGCCGCGGCCCTGATACTCGAACAATATTTCGAACAACATGATCCCAGCTGAACTCGACGCCGAAGCGCTGTACGCGCAGCTTGAATCGACCGTGGTCTCCGCGCTGGCCGGCACGCCGAAGCTGGCCGTGGTCGGCATCTATTCCGGCGGCGCGTGGCTGGCCGAACGGCTTGCCCGCGCACTCGAGGTGACGGCCGTCGGCTTCGTCGACGTGGCCTTCCATCGCGACGACGTCGCCGAACGCGGCCTGTCGGCCGGGGTCAGGCCGAGCCATGTGCCGTTCGATGTCGATGGCGCGACCATCCTGCTGGTCGATGATGTCCTCTACACCGGCCGCACCACGCGTGCCGCGATCAATACGCTGTTCGATTACGGCCGCCCCGCGAAGATCATGCTGGCGGCGCTGGTCGATCGCGGCGGCCGCCAGTTGCCGGTCGCCGCCGATTTCGTCGCGCAGCATGTCACGCTGGCAGGCAAGGAACTGCTGGTACTGCAGAAGGCCGCCGGCGGCCGACTCTCACTCACGATAGACCATGCATAACCCGCAACTGAACCGGCACGGCGAGCTGCAGCACCTGCTGACCCTCGAAGGGCTGCCGAAGGCCATCATCAACCGCATCCTCGATACGGCGGCGTCTTTCGTCAGTGTCAGCGACCGCGAAGTGAAGAAGGTGCCGCTGATGCGCGGCAAGAGCGTCTTCAACCTGTTCTTCGAAAATTCGACGCGCACCCGCACCACGTTCGAGATCGCGTCCAAGCGCCTGTCGGCCGACGTCATCAACCTGAACATCTCGGCTTCATCGACCGCCAAGGGCGAGTCGCTGCTCGACACCATCGACAATCTGGCTGCCATGCATGCCGACATGTTCGTCGTGCGCCACGCGCAATCCGGCGCGCCCTACCTGATCGCGCGGCACCTGACGGCCACCGGGCAGGACCATGTACACGTCGTGAACGCCGGCGACGGCCGCCACGCGCACCCGACGCAGGGCCTGCTCGACATGTACACGATCCGCCACTACAAGAAGGATTTCAGCAACCTGACGGTGGCCATCGTCGGCGACATCCTGCACAGCCGCGTCGCGCGCTCCGACATCCACGGCCTCACCACGCTGGGCGTGCCGGAGGTGCGGGCGATCGGCCCTCGCACGCTGTTGCCGGGCGGGCTCGAGCAGATGGGCGTGCGCGTGTTCACCGACATGAACGAGGGGCTGAAGGACGTCGACGTGATCATCATGCTGCGCCTGCAGAACGAGCGCATGACCGGCGCGCTGCTGCCGTCGGCGCAGGAATATTTCAAGAGCTACGGCCTGACGCCGGAGCGGCTCGCGCTGGCCCAGCCGGATGCGATCGTCATGCATCCGGGGCCGATGAACCGCGGCGTCGAGATCGATTCGGCCGTGGCCGACGGCGCGCAGGCCGTGATCCTGCCGCAGGTGACCTTCGGCATCGCGGTGCGGATGGCCGTGATGAGCATGCTGGCGGCGGCGTGA
>JAMNXS010000120.1 GCA_023653025.1 Burkholderiaceae bacterium | reverse complement strand
GCCTTTCCGCAGGCGCTGGGCGCCGGCGGCGGCATCTCGATCGGCCTCGGCTGGCCGCTCGGCGCGCTGTTCGCAGGGGTCGTCGCGCTGGCCATGGCGCAGATCTCGTCGGCCTTCCCGACCGCCGGCGGCCTCTACCACTGGGGCTCGATCCTCGGCGGCCGCGCCTATGGCTGGGTCACTGCGTGGTTCAACCTGCTGGGCCTGATCTTCGTGGTCGCCTCGGTCAACATGGGCGTCTATGACGTGTTCTTCAAAGCCTCGATCGCGCCGATGATGGGCATCGCCCCGGCCTCGCTCGGCTATGCCGAACAGGTCGGCTTCATCGTCCTCGTCACGGCCATTCAGGCGATACTGATTTTCCGCTTCGCCAGGCTGACTACGCTGCTGACCGATTTTTCCGGCTACCTGATCCTCGCGCTGTCGGTCACCCTGACGATATCGCTGGTCGCGTATTCGCCGGTGGCGCTGGATTTTTCCAGGCTCTTCACCTTTACCAATTTCACCGGCACCGAGGGCAGTCCCTGGCCCGAACACGCCGGCTTCCTGATGCCCTTCCTGTCGGGCCTGCTGCTGACGATCTACACCATCACCGGCTTCGATGCCTCCGCACATACGTCCGAAGAAACACGCAATGCGTCTGCGGTCGTCCCGCGCGGCATTGTCACCTCGGTGCTGTACTCGGCGATTTTCGGTTTTGTCATGATCTGCACTTTCGTGCTGGTGATGCCCGATATCGGCGAGGGCGTGACGCAGGGCATGGGCTATTTCGAGGTGCTGCTGTCGTCGCTGCCGGCAGGCCTGCGCACCGTGCTGTCGATCGGCATATTCGTGGCCAACTTCCTCTGCGGGCTGGCCTGCCTGACCTCCTGCTCGCGGATGATGTACGCATTCGCCCGCGACGGCGGGCTGCCGGCCTCCGGCACGCTGCGCAAGGTCCATCCGACACTCAAGACCCCGGTCGCGGCGACCTGGGTGTCGGCCGTGCTGGCGGTGGCCGTCACGCTGTATGGCGACGGCTTCGTGGTGCTGTCGACCGGCTGCGCGGTCTTCCTGTACATCTCGTACGTGATGCCGACGGCGGCCGGCATCTTCGCCGAAGGCAGGACCTGGACGCAGAAGGGCCCGTTCGACCTCGGCAAGCTGTCGCGGCCGATTGCCGTGCTCGCCGTGCTCGGCGGCGCGCTGCTGGTCTTCGTCGGCGTGCAGCCGCCGAACGAGAAGGTGCTGTACCTGACCATCGCGATGGTCGTCGGCATGCTCGCGTTCTGGTTCGTGTTCGGCGAGTCGAAGCGCTTCACGGGTCCGCCGGCGGTTCGCTAGATGGGACAGATCAGCTGTCTTCAACACCCGGAGCATCGTCCATTGGACCGGCTTCGCGGCGGATGCGGGTAACGCCGAGCTTAAGGCCCAGTATCCCGAGGATGCGGTTCATCGTCTGCACGCTGCCCTCGCTGCGTCCCTGCTCGATGTCCTGCAGCGTTCGGTATCCAACGCCGGCCAGCTTGGCCATTTCTGCCGTGGTCAGCCGCAGGGTTCTCTTGAGATGCCGGACAGCCTGCGCCAGCGACCAGTCCGGATGGGCGAGCACATCGTCGATCGCCTGCTTGCGCAGTGCGAGCTGTTCGGGCAGAGAGGGCGGCTTGAAGCGCTTGTCCATGACGTCAGACGAGTTCGGCAAGTCGTTTCGACCAGCCGAGGATGCCCGGGCGAAGATGGCGAACGAGTTCGGGTTCGAGGCCCATGCATTCGCCGTCATCGGCAAGCTGTTCGAGCACCATGGCTATCGATTTCAGGCCTTCGACCAGCGCTTCGCGGCAAATCCGGGGTACGGTTTTGTTGCGGCCCGGGGCGGGCGGGCCGGCTGCCAGTTCGCAGACACGATCGATCACGCGCTTGATGTCCGGCTGTCCGTTGTCGTTGTTCTCCCAGCGGATGCGACGCGCGATGCCATCCGGATGCAGGACCATCGGCGCGAAATCGTAGAGCGGCGTCAATGCGATCTTGCCTTCAAAGTCGCGGCGAATGGCCGTGTTCCGCGCGTGGTTGTCCTTGTTTCCCAGCGCAAGGTTGATGACATCGCGCTTGATGTACTCCAGCACTTCGGTCTGCGGGTCGCTGCAATTGCGGATCAACGCCAGGCAGATCTGGTCATGGCTCGGCAAGCTGTCGAAGCCCGGGATTCCCGTCAGCGTCGCCACGCTTTCCTGCGCAAGGCGAGTCACCTTCCCGTCCCTTGCCAGGCGATCGAAGCGCGGGATGAAGAGCGCACGCCGGCGCAGAACCAGCGGTGCATGCACGCGCAGTCCGAGGCGGGCGGCGATAGCCATGTAGGGCGCCTCGTGCCGCAGGATGCTGGCCAGTTGCGGGTCGGTGCCCCGGCCGAACTTGACGATGTAGTGTTCGACCGCACGCTCGTCGGGCAGCGTGTGGTCGAGATACAGCAGCCCGTCAACGGCGCGCGTGAGCAGGATCTTGGGCCATTCGCCCTGCACGCCGGATGAGCCGGCGACGAAGAGGCCGTGCGATGCCAGATATTCGGAAAACTCGTCGGCACGCTGCGCCACCTCATCGTCCGTGAATCCGCGCTGGCCTCCGGCGTTCAGTGCCAGCCATTCGGCGGCTTCCCTGACACGCAAATTGCCGATGGTGTTTCCGGCCCCCGCGAGAAGCAGATTCCAGTCCGCGCCGGCACCTGCCGTGACAGGAAGACCCTGACGGAGCAGCAATTCCTGCCTGCCGAATCCCTGCGGCAGCAAGTCAATCAGGAAGGCTGGCCAATGCTGCGCCTGCATGGGTTCGAGGCCGACCGGCCATCCGGCGCACACCGCGTGCGCATCGCTGGCACCGGCGTGCCGGACCGCCCACTCCACCGCATAGCCGGAGTAGGTCTTGCATCGCCATCCGTGCGATTGCGGGCCTTGCAAGGCCACGCTGGCCACATCGTGCCACGCCCCATCCGCATGCAATTGAATTGTGCAGGAATTTTGCATTTACACGAATTTATATCATAAATATTTAGATAATAACGATTATTATGTATATATTTCCGTGCATTTATCGAGATGGATGCCGATTCGCTGCGGAAACTGGCCCGAGCAGCGCATGCGGTCGCCGGACGGCGCTCCGCTACAACGACCGCGCGCTCGGCGTCGACCAGCCGGGGCGCGGCGATTATCCGGTCATTGCCGATCCGGACTACACGGGCATCAACCAGTTGTACGTGGACTGGACCGGGCCGAAGGACACGCGCCTGCGTCTGGGTCGCCAGTCGG
>JAMNXS010000080.1 GCA_023653025.1 Burkholderiaceae bacterium | reverse complement strand
GCGCTGTCACTGGAGGACAAGGCGCGAGCCGACCTCGACACCGCACGCCGCAATGCCGCGCAGGGTGCGCGCAGTGCCTACCTCGGGATGCAGAGCGGGCTGTCGCAGGTGCGCGCGCTGGAAGCGGCGGAGACCTCGAGCAAGCTGGCGCTGGAAGCCAACCGGCTCGGCTATGACGTCGGCGTGCGGATCAACATCGATGTACTGAACGCACAACAGCAACTGTTTTCGACCCGCCGCGACCTTGCGAAGGCGCGCTACGAGACGCTGCTGGCCGGCCTGAAGCTGAAGGCGGCTGCCGGCGCGCTGGCCGAAGCCGATCTGGCGGAGCTGAACGCGCTGCTGGAGTCGCGCTGAGGTCGCCAAGCTGAGGCGGCCAGGCTCAAGCGGCCAGGCTGACGAGCGCCTGACGGCGCGCGCCTTTCTGCAAAGCGGCGGTTAGGCAAATAAAAAGCGAACGCTCGTGCTTTCATCGGCCCGGCGTTTTATCGTTTCGAAGTTTTGCGCGCGGGTTTTGCGCGCACTGCGTTTCGGGGCCCGTCCCCACCCGACCCGGCCCGGCCGGGCGACACATCATCCACTGATAGCTGCGACTCACATGAACACGAATCACACTGCACGCCTACTCCTGGTTCCCGGCATCGTGCTGGCACTTGCCGGCTGCGGCGACAAGAAAGAAGATCCGGCCAAGGCCGCATCCGCCGGCGGCCCGCCGCCGTCGATGGTCTCGGTCGTCACGGTCGAAGCCGAACAGGTAGCCAACGTCAGCGAACTGCCGGGCCGGGTCGAAGCCGTGCGCACGGCCGAGGTGCGCTCGCGGGTCGGCGGCATCGTGCAGAAGCGCTACTTCAACGAAGGCGGCGAGGTGCGCGCCGGCCAGTCGCTGTACCTGATCGATCCGGCGCCGTACCAGGTGGCGGTCGACAGCGCCCGGGCCAACCTCGGCCAGGCCGAAGCCGCGCTCGCGCGCGCCGAAGCCAATCTCGCGCAGGCCAACACCAAGGTCAACCGCTACAAGGCGCTGGTCGAGACCAACGCGATCAGCAAGCAGGAATTCGACGACCTGCAATCGGCGCAGAAACTGGCGTCGGCCGACGTCGCCGCGGCCCGTGCCGCGATCGACACCGCGCGCGCCGCGCTCGAGAATGCGCGGCTGAACCTGTCGTACGCGACAGTCACCGCGCCGATCTCGGGCCGCATCGGACGCACGCTGATCACCGAGGGCGCGCTCGTCACCGCCAACGACCAGCATGCACTGGCCGTCATCCAGCAACTCGATCCGATCTACGTGACGCTGACGCAATCGTCGGTCGAGATGGCGCGCCTGCGCGAGATCATGGCGCAGTCGGGTCACAACGGCGTCAAGGCCAAGCTGACGCTGGTGACCGAAGACGGCCGCACCTACCCGCAGCCGGGACAGATGCTGTTTTCCGAAGCGGTGGTCGATCCGCAGTCGAGCTCCGTGATCCTGCGCGCGCAGTTCCCGAACCCGCAGCGCACGCTGCTGCCGGGCATGTACGTGCGGGTGCGCGTCGAGCAGGGCGTGCGGCCCGGCACCCTGACGGTGCCGCAGCAGGCCGTCATGCGCACAATCGACGGCTCGATCGTCATGACCGTCGATGCCGAGGGCAAGGTCGCGCCGCGGCCGGTGAAGACCGACGGCGCCTACGGCCAGAAGTGGATCGTCAGTTCCGGATTGAAAGCCGGCGACATCGTGATCGTCGAGGGCTTGCAGAAGGTGAAGCCGGGCGCTCCGGTCAAGGCGCTGCCGTGGGCCCCGCCCGGCGCCGCGCCGGCGTCGGCCCCGGCCGCCGCTCCCGCCGCCCCGGCACCGCAAGCGAAGCAATAAGGAATTCCCGTCATGGCAAAGTTTTTCATCGATCGCCCGGTATTCGCCTGGGTGATCGCGCTGTTCATCCTGCTCGCGGGCATCCTCGCGGTTCCCAACCTGCCGGTGTCCCAGTACCCGACGATCGCGCCGCCGACCGTGATCGTCAACGCGATCTACCCCGGCGCTTCGGCCCAGACCGTCGACGAGAGCGTGACGTCCATCATCGAGCAGGAGATGAACGGCGCCGAGAACATGCTCTACATCGAGTCGCAAAGCCAGGCGGACGGCGGCTCGCAGGTGTCGATCACTTTCAAGACCGGCACCAACCCCGAGCTGGCCGCAGTCGACGTGCAGAACCGCCTGAAGCGGATCGAGGCGCGCCTGCCGCAGCCGGTGGTGCAGCAGGGCGTGACGATCACGCGCGCGCGCAGCAACCTGCTGATGTTCGTGAACCTGCGCGCCACCGACGACAGCATCACGCCGGTCGCGCTCGGCGACTACATCGCACGCAACATCCTCAACGAGATGAAGCGCATTCCGGGCGTGGGCGTGGCCCAGCTGTTCGGCACCGAGCGCGCGATGCGGATCTGGGTCGATCCGGACAAGCTGGTCGGCTACAAGATGACGCCGACCGATGTCGCGACCGCGATCCGCCAGCAGAATGCGCAGTTCTCGGCTGGCGTGCTGGGCGACCTGCCGGCGCCGGGATCGCAGCGTATCGCAACCTCGATCATCGTCACCGGCCAGCTGGCCACGCCCGAGGAATTCGGCAACATCGTGCTGCGCGCGCTGCCGGGCGGCGCGACGGTGCGGGTGCGCGACGTCGCGCGGGTCGAGGTGGCCGGCCAGTCCTACGGCTTCTCGGCGCGCCTGAACGGCAAGCCGATCGCGGCGGTCGGCATCCAGCTGACCCCGACCGCAAACGCGCTCGAGACCGCGAAGCTGGTGCGCGCAAAAATGGCCGACCTCGCAAAGTATTTCCCGCCCGGCGTCGAGTACGTGATTCCGTATGACACCTCGCTGTTCGTCAAGATCTCGATCGAGGAAGTCGTCAAGACCCTGCTCGAAGCGGTGGCGCTGGTGTTTCTCGTGATGCTGCTGTTCCTGCAAAACCTGCGCTACACGATCATCCCGGCGATCGTGGTGCCAGTCTCGCTGATGGGTACCTTCGCGACGATGGCCCTGTTCGGCTACTCGATCAACGTGCTGACCATGTTCGGCATGGTGCTGGCCATCGGCATTCTGGTCGACGACGCGATCGTGGTCGTCGAGAACGTCGAGCGCATCATGAGCGAGGAGCACCTGCCGCCGCGCGAGGCGACGATCAAGGCAATGGGCCAGATCACCGGCGCCATCGTCGGCATCACGCTGGTGCTGATGGCGGTGTTCGTACCGATGGCCTTCTTCACCGGCTCGGTCGGCGCGATCTACCGGCAGTTCTCGATGTCGATGGTGGCCTCGATCTTCTTCTCGGCCGTGATGGCGCTGACGCTGACGCCCGCGCTGTGCGCGACGCTGCTCAAGCCGATTCCGGAAGGGCATCATGAGCGCGGTGGTCCGCTCGGCGCATTCAACCGGCTGTTCCGCCGCACCACCGACGGCTACACCAGCGCGGTGTCGCGTATTCTGCGCAAGCTTGGCCGCTGGATGGTGATCTATGGTGTCGTCGTCGCGACCGTGGTCTGGATGGGCTCGCGCATGCCGACCGCCTTCCTGCCGGCCGAGGACCAGGGCTATGTGCTGGCCAACGTCCAGTTGCCGCCGGGCGCGTCGACCGGACGCACGCTGTCGGTGATGGAGCAGGCCGAGCAGTATTTCCTGAAGCAGCCCGGCGTGCAGGCGATCGTCTCGGTGCTCGGCTTCTCGTTCTCGGGCAACGGCCAGAACGGCGGCCTGCTGTTCGTGCCGCTGAAAGACTGGAAGGAACGCACCACGCCCGAGACCAGCTCCGAGGGCATCGCGAAGAAGGCGATGTCGCTGATGGTGACGATCCGCGACGCGATCGTGTTCACGGTCAACCCGCCGGCGATCCGCGAACTGGGTAACGCCACCGGCTTCTCGCTGCGCCTGCAGGACCGCGGCGGCCTTGGCCATGACGCGCTGCTGGCCGCGCGCAACCAGCTGCTGGGCATGATGAGCAAGAGCGAGGTCATCAAGAGCGCGCGTCCGGAGGGCATGGAAGACTCGCCGCAGCTGCGGCTGGAGATCGACCGCGACAAGGCCAACGCACTCGGCCTGTCGCTGGCCGACATCAACGCCACGCTGTCTGGTACCTTCGGCTCGGTCTACGTGAACGACTTTCCGAACATGGGGCGCCAGCAGCGCGTGATCCTGCAGGCCGTCCCCGAGAAGCGCCTGCAGCCGGAAGACCTCGACAAGCTCTTCGTGCGCAACAACCAGGGCAACATGGTGCCCTTCTCGGCTTTTGCCACCAGCAAATGGGTCAACGGACCGGTGCAGCTGATCCGCTTCAACGGCTATCCGGCGATGAAGATCCAGGGCGATGCCGCACCGGGCAAGTCGTCCGGCGATGCGCTGGCCGAGGTCGAGCGCCTGGTCGCGCAGCTGCCGCAGGGCATAGGCTACGAATGGGCCGGCCAGTCGCTCGAGGAAAAATCGGCGGGCTCGACGGCAACGCTGCTGTTCGCGCTGTCGCTGCTGGCGGTATTCCTCGTACTGGCCGCGCTCTACGAGAGCACGGCCATCCCGATCGCCGTGCTGCTGGTGGTGCCGCTGGGCGTGCTCGGCGCCGTGGCCTTCACCATGTTGCGCGGCATGCCGAACGACGTGTACTTCAAGGTCGGCCTGATCGCCATCATCGGACTGTCGGCGAAGAACGCGATCCTGATCGTCGAGTTCGCGAAGGACCTGCAAGCCAAGGGCATGGATCTGGTCGAAGCGACGCTGACGGCGGTGAAGCTGCGTTTCCGCCCGATCATCATGACCTCGCTGGCCTTCATCCTCGGCGTGCTGCCGCTGGTGATCGCCACCGGCGCCGGTTCCGCGAGCCAGCGCGCGATCGGCACCGGCGTGATGGGCGGCATGATCACCGCCACCGTGCTGGCCGTGTTCTTCGTGCCCGTGTTCTTCGTCGTCGTCCGTAGCATCTTCAAGGGCAGCGAGCGCCAGCGCCGTCTGTATGCCGCCCACCTCGAGGAAAGCGAGGCCAAATAATGAAACCCAGAACCCTCCCCTTCCTGCTGGCCGCCGCCTTGTCGCTGTCCGGCTGCCAGATCCTGCCGTCCTTCAGCAAGCCCGAGCCGCCGGTGCCGCAGGCCTTCAACGCGCCGGCCGCGGAGAATGCGCCGGCCGCCGCCGATATCGGCTGGCGCGATTTCTTCAGGAATCCCGAGCTGCAGGCTGC
The DNA here is from genome assembly GCA_023653025.1 of Burkholderiaceae bacterium. Lineage (GTDB taxonomy): Bacteria > Pseudomonadota > Gammaproteobacteria > Burkholderiales > Burkholderiaceae_D > Pernthalerella. Next base: position 5,904 of record JAMNXS010000080.1, on the reverse strand, counting down.
CATCGGCCTGGCGCTGGAGAACAACCGCGACCTGCGCACCGCCGCGCTGCGCATCGAAGAGGCGCGCGCGCTGTACGGAATACAGCGCGCCGACCAGCTACCGACGGTTAACGCCACCGGCGGCGTCGCCTCGTCACGCCAGCTGTTCCGCGGCCAGCCGTTCGAAGCCACCGTCTACCAGGTCGGCCTCGGCATGACGGCCTTCGAGCTTGATTTCTTCGGACGCGTGAAGAATCTGTCCGAGGCTGCGCTCGCCCAGTTCTTCGCGACCGAAGAGGCACGGCGCTCGGCGCAAATCGCGCTGGTCGGCGAGGTCGCCAGGGCTTGGCTGGCCGAGCGCGCGCTGGCCGAGCAGGCACTGATCGCGGAGCGCACCCTGAAAGCGCGCCAGGCGTCGTTTGACCTCGTGAAGCAGCGCTTCGATGCCGGCGTTTCCAACGCCCTCGAGCTGCGCCAGAGCGAGACGCTGGTGCAGTCGGCGCGCGTATCGGCGCTGGCGCTGCAGCGCCAGCATGCGCAGAGCATGAATGCGCTGACGCTGCTGACCGGCTCCGGCGCCAAGCTGCCCGCGCAGACGGCGACCCTGTCGGCACAGGTCATCACGGCCGACATCGGCGCCGGCCTGCCGTCCGACCTGCTGGCCAGCCGTCCCGACATCCGCGCTGCCGAGCAGCGCCTGCGGGCCAATCAGGCCAATATCGCCGCCGCCCGCGCCGCGTTCTTCCCGCGCATCTCGCTGACCGCGGCCGTTGGCCTGGCCAGCCCGCAGCTGTCGGGACTGTTCGATACCGGCTCGCGCACATGGAACTTCGCGCCAGCGCTGTCGCTGCCGATCTTCGACAACGGCCGCAACCAGGCCGGCCTCGACCTGGCGATGGTGCGTGCGAACATCGCGGTGGCCGACTACGAGAAGGCGATCCAAGGCGCCTTCCGCGAAGTTGCCGATGCGCTCGAAGCGCGCGCCACGCTCGGCAGCGAGATCGCGGCACAGGAAACGGTGCGCAACGCACAGGCCGCCCGCCTCGAACTGGCGCAGGCACGCTACCGGAACGGCGTGGCCAACTACCTCGACGTGCTCGACGCCGAGCGCGAGTTGTACACGGCCGAGCAGCAACTGCTGCAGACGCGCCTCTTGAAGCTGACCAATGCGGTCGACCTGTACCGGTCGCTCGGCGGCGGCCTGAACGAGGCAGGCGCGCAGTAATTCCGCTTCAGCGTCAAGCACAAGGGCCGGTCGGATGACCGGCCCTTGTCTTTGGCCAGCGGCGCAGGAAACGGGCCGCTCGCCGGTTGTACTGCTCGATGAATACCATCACCCAGCTCATCGCGCCGGCTTGTTCAATTCCGCGACTCTGCGCAAGTGCGCATATTCATGCCCTACCCTGCCGATCAAGCAATAAAAGATAATTTGTGGTCACATACTTCCAATAAAAGGTTAAAATAAGCCCACTTTCGCGAGGAAACCATGGCAATTCCTGTCCGTGACCTGAAGGCCCAGTTGTCCAGCATTCTTGCCCGCGCAAGGACGGGAGAGATCATCGAGGTCACCTCCCACCGCAAGCCGATTGCCCGCATCGTGGGAATTCCCGAACTTCCGGAGCATGGTCTGGCGACCATGGTCGCTGAAGGCCTCGTGAGCTGGAACGGCAGCAAGCCGCCATTTCCCGGGAAGCGCAAGAAGCTGTCGGGCGGCGGCAAGAGCTTGAGCGAGATGATTCTGGAGGATCGCCGTTGATCCTGTTTTGCGACACGTCGGCGCTCGTCAAGCTCTTCGTCGACGAAGACCACAGCGACCAGATGGAACGGCTCACCGAGCAGGCATCCGCGATTGCGGTAAGCAGAATTGCATGGGTCGAGGCAATGGCGGCACTATCCCGCCGGGCGCGCGAACAACCGCGTGATGCGGCGGATATCGAGACCTGCAAACGCAATCTGCGCGACGCATGGCAGAGCTTCGCAGTGATTGAAGTCGGCCAGAGTCTGGTCGAGGCAGCGGGCGAATTGGCCGATGCTTTCGCGCTTCGCGCCTATGACAGCGTGCAACTGGCTTCTGCACGTGTCATGAAAGAAGGAACCTCGGACGATTTTGTGTTTGCCTGTTTCGACCGGCGCCTGCAGAAAGCGGCAGCGATGTTGAGCATGGATTCCTTCGGCCCCGTCTGACAGCGCCGCGCAGGCCGGCCGGCCTTCGGGAAAGCTACCTCCGGCACGAGCGAACAGGATATGCCGGGAATGCCTTAACCGATCAGCGGGCCGATCACTGCGAGCGTTCGTCGCGTGGCGCCGCGCTCGCTGTCTGCAAAGCGCTGCGCCGCAGCCGACATCGCCTCCCGCTGCGCGCCATCGACCAGCAAATCGAACGTGGCCTTGAATGTCTGCGCGGCGTCGGCCACGCGCAGCGCCGCGCCTTGTGCAACAGCATCCTCGCTGGCCTGCGCAAAATTGAAGGTATGCGGCCCCAGCAGCACCGGCTTGCCGCAGGCACAGGCTTCGATCAGGTTCTGACCGCCCAAGGGCAGCAGGCTGCCGCCGATGAACGCGAAGTCGCAGGCCATGTAGTAAGCCACCATCTCGCCCATCGTGTCGCCGACCAGCACCTGCGCATCGGCCGGCACCGCCGCGCCGTTCAGTTGCGACTTGCGTGCCACGCGCAGCCCCTGGTCTTCGAACAACTTGCCGACGTCGGCGAAGCGCTGCGGATGGCGCGGCACGATCATCAGCAGAAAGCCGGACGGCAGCGTGGCCCTCATGTAGGCCGCCAGTAGCAGCGCTTCCTCGCCCTCGCGCGTGCTGGCGCACAGCAGCGTCGGACGTTTGCCGATCTGCTGGCGCAGCGCTGCGCCGGCCGTGCGCTGCGCGGCGGGCAGCTCGACATCGAACTTCAGGTTGCCGGTGACCTGCACGTCGCGCACGCCCATCTGCCGCAGGCGTGCGGCATCGGCGCGCGTCTGCGCGGCGGCCAGAGCGATCCGACGCGCGGCTTCGCCGAGCAAGCCGGCGAAGCGCCGGCCGCGCCGCAGCGAGCGCTCGGACAGACGCGCATTCACCAGCGCCACCGGCACGCCGGCGGCAGCGCACGAGGCGATAAGCGCGGGCCAGACTTCAGTTTCCATCAGGATGCCGAGCCGAGGACGGAAATGGCTGACGAAGGATGCGGTCATCGACAGCGTGTCGTAGGGCAGATATGCCTGCACGATGCGCGGCTCGCTGCCGAACAGCGTCTTGCCGGTCGCCCGGCCGGTGGCCGTCATGTGGGTCAGCAGCAGTTGATGATCGGGATAGGCCTCCAGCAAGGCGCGCACCAGCGGCTCGGCCGCGCGCGTCTCGCCGACCGAGACGGCATGCATCCAGATCAGCGGTGCATCCGGCGCTGCGGCATGGCGGCCCAGGCGCTCGGCGACATGCGCGCGATACCCCGGCTCGGCGCGTCCGCGCCACCACAGGCGCAGCAGCGCGAAGGGCAGCAGGCACCACCAGAGCAGTGAATAGAGTCGCAGCGACCAGGGCATCCGCGGCTCAGAACGGCAACTGCGCGTCGGGCTTGATGCGCAAGATCGCGTCGCCGATCGCCTGCTGCATGCGCCGCAGCGCGGCATCGTCCTCGGCTTCGAAGCGCAGCACCAGTACCGGCGTGGTGTTCGACGCGCGGCACAGGCCGAAGCCGTCCGGATACTCGACCCGCACGCCGTCGATGGTGATGACTTGCGATGCGCCCGGCCACTGCGCCTCGGTCTGCAGGCGCGCGACCAGCGCATGGTTCTCGCCCTCGGCCAGCCTGACCTGCAGCTCCGGCGTGGACGTCGATTGCGGCAGCGCGTTCAGCGCCTGCGTGATGTCGGGCATGCGGCTGGCCAGCTCGAGCAGGCGCGCGCCGGCGTACAGGCCGTCGTCGAAGCCGTACCAGCGGTCCTTGAAGAACAGGTGGCCGCTCATTTCGCCGCCGAAGGGCGCGCCGGTTTCGCGCATCGTCGCCTTGACCAGCGAATGGCCGGTCCGGCACATCTGCGGCCGGCCGCCGGCAGCCGTCACGACCGGTGCGATATGGCGTGTGCATTTCACGTCGTACAGGATGGTGCCACCGGGATGCCGGGTCAGCACGTCCTGCGCGAACAACATCAGTTGCCGGTCGGGGAAAATCACCTGCCCGTCCTTGGTCACCACGCCGAGCCGGTCGCCGTCGCCGTCGAACGCGAGGCCGAGCTCTTCCGGTCCGTCGGCCAGCGCATGGATCAGGTCTTCGAGGTTTTCCAGATGCGCGGGATCGGGATGATGGTTCGGAAAATTTCCGTCGACGTCGCAGAACAGTTCCGTGACCTCGCAACCGAGACCGCGATACAGGTCACCGGCAATGCTGCCGGCCACGCCGTTGCCGCAGTCGATCGCGATCTTCATCGGGCGCGCGAGCTTCACGTCCGACAGGATGCGCTCGAGATAGGCGGCGCGAATGTCATGCTGCCGATAGCTGCCCTGCCCGCCGGCGAATCGCTGCTCGACGATGCGCCCGTGCAGCGCCCGGATCGCGTCGCCGTAAATGGCCTCGCCGGCCAGCACCATCTTGAAGCCGTTGTAGTCGGGCGGGTTGTGGCTGCCGGTGACCATGATGCCGCTGGCCGCGCCGAGCACATGGGTGGCGAAGTACAGCATCGGCGTGGCGACCATGCCGATATCGATCACGTGGGTGCCGGCGGCCTGCAGGCCCTCGGCCAGCGCCACCGACAGCTCGGGGCCGGACAGGCGGCCGTCGCGTCCGATGATGACGGTGTGCTCGCCCTTCTCGGCCGCAGCCGAGCCGAAGGCGAGCCCGATCTGGCGCGCGATGCCGGCATCGAGCGTGCTGCCGAGCACGCCGCGAATGTCATAAGCCTTGAAAATGCCCGGGGTCAGCGTTGCCTTGGTCATTGCTCACTTTCCTCGTCAGTGTGCCGCGCGTCGTCGCAGGCAATCTGCCAGCGCATCGTTCCAGGCAGGCAGGTCGCCGAAAGCGCGGCGGAATTTGTCAGTGTTCATCACCGAGTTCTTCGGCCGCTGCGCCGGCGTCGGGTACCCGGCGGTCGTGATCGGGCGCAGCTGCGGCCTGTTCGGCACTGACGGATCCGAAAAGATCGCCTGCGCAAAACCGAACCAGCTGGTCTGTCCGCCCGCACACAGATGGTAGATGCCCGACAGCGCGGCAAGCTGTGCAGGCTCACCTGCCTCGCGGATGATGGCCGCAGTGGCGTCGGCAAGGGTCTGGCTCCAGGTCGGCGCACCGATCTGGTCGTCGACGATGGCCAGCTCATTGCGGGTTTCGGCCAGCTTCAGCATGGTCAGCAGGAAATTCTTGCCGTGCAGGCCATAGACCCAGCTGGTGCGCAGGATCAGGTGCGCGCCGCCCACTGCCGCAATCGCCTGCTCGCCGGCCAGCTTGCTGCGGCCATAGGCCGACAGCGGCGCCGGCCTGTCGTCCTCGAGCCACGCGCCCTGCTTGCTGCCGTCGAAGACGTAATCGGTCGAGTAATGGATCAGCGCCGCGCCCAGCCGCGCCGACTCTTCGGCCAGCACGCGCGGCGCGTCGGCATTGATGCGGAAAGCAGCTGCCTCGTCGGCCTCGGCCACATCGACGGCCGTCCAGGCGGCTGCATTGATGACGATTGCGGGTTGCAGCTCGCGCATCGCCGTGCGGATCGCGTCGGCATCGGCCAGGTCGAGCTGCGACCGGTCGAGCGCGATCAGTTCGTGCGGCCCGCTCAGTGCAGCGGACAGCGCGGCGCCGACCTGCCCGTTGCGCCCGGTGACGAGTATCCTCATGCGTAGGTCTCGGCCTGTGCCAGCGGCACGCCGGCCCGATCCTTCGCCGACAGCGCCGGCTCGCCGGCGAGCGGCCACGCGATGCCCAGGCTCGGGTCGTTCCACTGCAGCGAGCGC
>JAMNXS010000119.1 GCA_023653025.1 Burkholderiaceae bacterium | reverse complement strand
TTCGCCTGCGGCTCTATCCGCCCTACGCGACTACGTCGTCGTATAAGTTCCTCGAGCCGTAGGGCGGATAGAGCCGCAGGCGAAATCCGCCGTTGCACCACGGCCCAACGCGGCAAGCCGGCCATCATGTTCGCCGTAGGGCGGATAGAGCCGCAGGCGAAATCCGCCGTTGCACCACAGCCCAGCGCGGCAAGCCGGCCATCATGTTCGCCGTAGGGCGGATAGAGCCGCAGGCGAAATCCGCCACCCGTACGCCCCCCGCTACCGATTCTCCTGCCCTGCAACCCCCGCCGGCAAGGCCTCGGCGTCGGATGCCTGATCGGCTGCCGCGGTCGCCTTGCTCCCGGTGCGCTCGCGCGAGCGCCGCTGCGCACCCTGGCCCGGCTTGGCCAGGAAGCGCGACAATTCCTGCAGCGCCTTCAGGTAGACATCGCGCTTGAATTCGATGACGACGTCCATCGGCACCCAGTAGTCATGCCAGCGCCAGGCGTCGAATTCGGGATGGTCGGATACGCGCAGGTTGACGTCGCAGTCGCGGCCTACCATGCGCAGCAGGAACCAGATCTGCTTCTGGCCCCGGTAGTGGCCGCGCACCTCGCGCTTGATGAAGTGATCGGGTACGTCATAGCGCAGCCAGTCGCGCGTGCGGCCGATGATCTTCACATGCTCGGCGCGCAGCCCGACCTCTTCCTCGAGCTCGCGGTACATCGCCTGCTCGGGGGTTTCGCCATGCTTGATCCCGCCTTGCGGGAATTGCCACGAATGTTCTCGCACCCGCTTGCCCCACCAGACTTCATTCTGGTGGTTCAGGAGGATGATGCCGACGTTCGGGCGATAGCCTTCACGGTCCAGCATGATGCACCTCGATCCTTGAGCGTTTGGCGCGGGAGCCGTGGCAGACAGCGGGCATGACCCGCTCGCGGTGCCAGCCAGTGCGATGGTGCTGCGATCCCCGGGCGCCGACCCGCGAATACTTTAAAATTGAGGTCGATTATAACCTTCTCTTTTTCAAAAAAAATTTCCCCCATGCGCGCCTCACGTTTTTTTGTTTCCACCCTCAAAGAAGCTCCGTCCGATGCCGAGATCGTCAGCCACAAACTGATGCTGCGCGCCGGGATGATTCGCCGTCTCGGTTCGGGCATCTACAACTACATGCCGATGGGGCTGCGCGTGATACGCAAGGTGGAGAACATCGTGCGCGAAGAGATGGACCGCGCCGGCGCGATCGAACTGCTGATGCCGCTGGTGCAGCCGGCCGAGCTGTGGCAGGAGACCGGCCGCTGGGACAAGATGGGGCCCGAACTGCTGCGCCTGAAAGACCGCCACGGCCGCGAGTTCGCGATGCAGCCGACCTCCGAAGAGGTGGTGACCGACATCGCCCGCAGCGAGATCCGCTCGTACCGCCAGCTGCCGGTCAACTTCTACCATATCCAGACCAAGTTCCGCGACGAGCGCCGTCCGCGCTTCGGACTCATGCGCGGCCGCGAGTTCACGATGAAGGATGCGTATTCGTTCGACCGCGATGCCGAGGGGCTGAAGCTGTCCTACCAGCGGATGGTCGAGGCCTACACGCGCATCTTCGACCGCTTCGGCCTGAACTTCCGCGCGGTCGCCGCCGACAACGGTGCCATCGGCGGCTCCGGCTCGCAGGAATTCCATGTGATCGCCGACACCGGCGAGGACGCGCTGGTCTACTGCCCGACCTCCGACTACGCGGCCAACATCGAGGCCGCCGAGGCGCTGGCGCCCGCCGCACCGCGCGCTCCTGCTGTCCAGCCGCTGCAGAAGACGCCGACGCCGGGCAAGGAGCGCTGCGAGGACGTGGCCGCGCTGCTGGGCCTGCCGCTGACGCAGACGGTGAAATCGATCGTGCTGTCGGTCGAGAAGGACGAGGGTGCGCGCGAAATCTGGCTGCTGCTGCTGCGCGGCGATCACGAGCTCAACGAGGTCAAGGCCGGCAAGCTGCCGGGCATCGGTCCGTTCCGTTTCGCCAGCGAGGCCGAAATCGCCGAGCACTTCGGCTGCAAGCCCGGCTACCTCGGACCGATCGGCACCGCCCGGCCGGTGAAGATCGTGGCCGACCGCACGGTGGCCGCGATGAGCGACTTCGTCTGCGGCGCCAATGACGCGGGCTTCCACTACACCGGCGCCAACTGGGGCCGCGACCTGCCCGAGCCCGTCGTCGCCGACATCCGCAACGTCGTGGCCGGCGACCCGTCGCCGGACGGCAGGGGCGTGCTCGAGATCCAGCGCGGCATCGAGGTCGGCCACGTGTTCCAGCTCGGCACCCGCTACTCGGAAGACATGAAGGCGACCTATCTCGACGAGAAGGGCCAGCCGCAGCTGATGCAGATGGGCTGCTACGGCATCGGCATCACCCGCATCCTCGGTGCCGCGATCGAGCAGAACTTCGACGAGCGCGGCATCATCTGGCCGGCCTCGATCGCGCCGTTCGAGGTCGTACTGTGCCCGATGGGCTACGACCGCAGCGTGGCGGTGAAGGAGGCGACCGATGCGCTGTATGCCTCGCTGCAGGACGCCGGCGTGGACGTGATCCTCGACGACCGCGGCGAGCGTCCGGGCGCGATGTTCGCCGACTGGGAGCTGATCGGCGTGCCGCACCGGGTCGTCATCGGCGAGCGCGGCCTGAAGGATGGCCTGCTCGAATACCAGGGCCGGCGCGACGCCGAGGCCGCTACGGTACCGCGCGACGGTATGGCGGCCTTCCTGCAGGCGAAGCTCGCCGCCTGACAGCCATGCCTGCCGCGCCCCGGTCATTGCGTTGTCGCCGATGGCCGCTGGTGTTGGCGCTGCTGGCGGCGCTGGCGGTGTTGGCGGCCACGGGCGCGCTGCGGCCGGCAGCGGCCGGCAACCAGAAGGAAGAGGCGCTCGCCGATTCCGTCCGACTCGCCCTCTCGCGCGCGATCACGGACGCGCGCCCGCCGCAGCTGAATTTCGCCGACGACGCCGACCGCGATGCGTGGCAGCGCTGGTTCGCCGCCACCTCCGCCCGGCTGCACAGCCGCATGCCCGACCCGATGGTGCGCACCGAATTCCTGCAGACCCTCTGGTACGAGGCGCGCCGCGCCGGCCTCGAGCCGTCGCTGGTGCTCGGCCTGATCCAGGTCGAGTCGGGGTTTCGCAAATATGCGATCTCGAAGGCCGGCGCGCGCGGCTACATGCAGGTGATGCCCTTCTGGACGCGAGTGATCGGCGACGGCCAGCCATCGAAATTGTTCCAGATGCAGACCAACCTGCGCTATGGCTGTGCGATCCTGCGCATGTACATCGACATGGAGCGCGGCAACCTGTATCTGGCGCTCGGCCGCTACAACGGCAGCCGCGGTCGTCCCGAGTATCCGAACGCGGTACGGGCGGCGTGGCGGCGGTGGCAGTTGTAAATGCGGCGTATCATCAACGCT
>JAMNXS010000079.1 GCA_023653025.1 Burkholderiaceae bacterium | reverse complement strand
GCTGGTGTCGCCGTACTGCAGATCGACGAATGATGCCTGCGGCAGCGACAGCAGCGGCGCCAGTGCGTCCAGACTCAAGCTTTTGTCGGTGCCGGATGCCGCGTTCTTGCTGTTCCACGACAGGCCGCAGACGAGTTGTCCCGGCCTGGCAAGCCGCTCTCTCAGCAACGCGATGCGCGCCGGGTCGGCCTGAAGATAGGTTGTCGTCACGCGCTGCATGGAATCGGCGTCGTGGCGGAAGAAGCGGCCAAGGCTGCCGAGATGGATTTGTGCGCCGTATTCGCCGCTCGCGCGTGACCGGGCCTCATCGATTTCAGACGGGGCCTTGAAGGCCACGCGCGGGAAGGAGCGCGCCAGCAGGGGCACCAGTCGCGGCTCGACGCAGACAGTGACTTGCTCTACGACTTGCTGCAGCTCGCCCAGCATACCCGCGAAGAAAATCTGGTCGCCCAGGCCTTGCTCCGGCAGCACCAGCAAAGGCTTGTCGAGCGGCCTGCCATCCCAGTCCGGCGCCACGCGGTCGATTGCGCGCGATTGGCCCTGCCGTATCGTGACGATCCAGCGCAGCCGCCATTCATACGCCTCCCAGCCTTCGCGCAACAGTCCCGCCGAAAGGCAGGAAATGGCCTTGTTGTAGTGTGCGTCGGCCGCTTGCGGGTTGATTGCGATGGCTTGCTCGAAGTGGCGCATCGCGCCCTCGAAGTCGCCGCGCGCGCGCAATATGATACCCAGCACGGTGTGCGCATCCGAATAGCCCGGCTGCAGGCTCAGCGCACGCCGCAGCGCAGCCGCCGCGTCGTCGAGGCGGCCCAGCTGATGCAGGGCATTGCCGCAGTTGTAATGCGCAACGGCGGCGCCCGGCGCCAGCCGCACTACCTGCTGATAGGCGTGCAGGGCGTCGGCTGTCCGGTTCAGCTCGAGCAGGGCGCTGCCGCGATACGAGTGTGCGTTCGGGTTGCGCGGCGCGAGCCTGACGGCAGAGTCGGCTGCCTGCAAGGCTTCGCCAAACTGGCCGGCATGAATGCAGTCCAATGCGCGCCGCACCAGCGCGCCGGCCTGCGCTTCGCGACCCGATGTCGTCGATGCGCGCATGTCAGGCCAGTCCCGCCAGAATCAGTGCGGCAGCGTCGATGACATCGTCCCAGCGGCCGCTGTCGGACTTGCGGAGCAGTCGCGCGCACGGATACCACGGCGTCGTGTGTCCGTCCCGGTGCCAGTACCAGAACAGCGCATCGGTACCGGGCAGCATCACGATCACGGGTTTGCCAAGCGCCGCGGCCAGATGGGCGGTGGTGTTCGATACGGTCAGCACGATGTCGCAGGCGCTGATCAGCGCTGCGAGGCCGTCGATGTCGTTCAGGTTGTCGATTTCTTCGAGCCGGCTCACGCGGACTCCATGCTGCGCCTCGAGCGCGGCGCGCTCGGCGCTCGTGTCGCCGTATTGCAGGTCGATGAAATCGATGTCGCCCAGCCCGAGTACCGGCAGCAGCGATGCGAGGTCGAGGCTCTTGCCTTCGCCATGGTCGGCGTTCTTGCTGAGCCACGACAGGCCGCAGGCCAGACGGCCTTCGCGCTTGATCTGTGAACGCAGCGCTGCCGCGCGCGACGCATCCGCGCGCAGGTAGCAGGGCTGTACCCGCGACAGCGAGGCGGTGTCCGGGCGGAAAAGCCGTCCGAGACTGCCGAGCTGTATCTGGGCTTCGTAGGCGCGGTCGCCGATCTGCGACGGCCCGATGAAGCGCAGCGCCGACAGCGAGCGCGACAGCAACGGCACCAGCCGCGGTTCGACGCAGACGGTTGCGCCGGGCACCTGTGCCGCCAGGTCGGCCAGCATACCGGAGAAGAAAATCTGGTCACCGAGGCCTTGCTCGCCAATTACCAGCAGCGAAGCAGGTGAGCCTCCACCGTCCCAGTCGGGAGCCACACGGATGCGCTGGCCGCCGATGAATTTGCGGATGCTGGTCTCGCTGTCCAGCCGCCGCTCGAAGCGGCCCCAGCCTTCGTCAAGCCTCAACTCGGCCAGCAGGGCCAGTGAGTAGTTGTAGTTGGCCTCCGGATGGTCCGGGTCCAGCATGAGGGCGCTCTCATAAAAGGTCAGCGCCTCGAGCGGCATGCCGAGGTCTTTCAGCGTGCTGGCGCAATTGACGTAGGCCTCGAGGTAATCGGGCTTAAGGGTGATGGCGGTGCCGTAAGCATCGATGGCTGCATGCAGGTCGCCTGTGTCGCGCAGCACATTAGCGTAAAAAAAGTGCGATTCGGCGCGGCGCGGCTCGCAGACGATGGCGTTTTCCAGCGTACCCAGCGCACCTTCGTGCATGCCGAGCTCGCGTTCGCACAGTCCCTTGCCGGTGAGCGCATCGATGTCTTGCGGCGCGCAGGCGAGCGCACGCTCGTAGGCGTCGAGTGCAGCGGCATGTTCGGCCAGCATCAGGCGCGACTTCCCGAGATTGTTCAGGGTCGCGAGATCGTCGGGGCGGCGCGTCAGCGACTGCTCGAAGCAGCCGGCGGCCGTCGCGTACTCCTTCAGGTCGTAATGCGCGAGCCCGAGGATGGCCATCGCCTGGCTGTCCGTCGGCGCCGCCTCGAGGTAACGCCCGATTAGTTCGATAGCGAGGCCCGGACGATCGGTCTGGGTAGCCAACAGTCCGAGCAGATAGCTGGCCTGCAAATGTTGCGGCTCCCGGCGCAGCAGGGCGGCATAGGCCGCTTCGGCGCGCTGCAGCTCGCCTTGCTGGTGCCATTGCACGGCCTGCCGGAATGCTTCCGTCGATGAGGAGGCAGCCGGGGTGCCGCTTGCCGGGGTTTTCAGTCGTGTGCTCATGGCCTGTGCTTTCTCGCGAGCGTGGGCGCGCAATGCTGTCAATGCTGTCGATGGCCGAGCTTTAGCATTAAGCATGCCCACGTCTGTCGGCCGCTCGACAGCCCGGCAGAGGCAAGCAGCGGTCGTTGCGGCGGCCAGCGGCTGCCACGGCGGCAAGCGACTGCCGCTGTGGGCGGGCGGTTTGCCGGTTTGACGAACGCTGCGCCGCATTGGCGTCGATTGGCACCGCTTTTGCTAAACGACTGCCCGAACCGGTCGGCATGGCGCGAACTCGAGCACTGCGGCGACCGCCACGCACCCCTTCAATGAACAGGAGCAGAACAATGGCAAACCTCGCCGAAGTCATGATGTCGATCGCCCACAACGGCCAGCAATTCAGCGTGTCGCAGGTGGCGCGCTATACCCCGGAGGAGTTTCGCGTGGCGATCCAGGCCCTGATGGGCGAGGGGCATGACGGACTGGCCTATGCCCTGGGCGACGCCGGACTGGCACTGCACCCGGAGAGCGAGGACATCCTTGCCATCACTAGCCTGCTGGCCGTGGTGCGCGAGGACTGGCCGCAGGCGATCGATCTGCTCAAGCAGCTGATCGACATGCAGGGAACGCTGGCCACCGTGTTTTCGCATTCGATGCTGATCCGCGCGCTGCGCTGCAATCTCGATTTGGCCGAGGCTTTCGAGGCTTGCGGCCTGGCGCTGTCGCTGTACCCGAATCATCCGGAGCTGCTCAAGGAGTACGACGCGCTGGCCAGCGCGCTCGGGCTGGGTGCGGTAACGCGCTGAGCCAGCCGGCGGTGCGGCGAGAGGGGCGAGAGGGGGGGGCGGCAAGCGGGCGGCAAGCAACTGCCGGAATCCCGACAAAGCTTGCCGGTCGCTGCGCCGCCGATCAAAAAATCAGCACGATGATTTTGCAAGCCGCTGAATATATTAGGAATTATTGTCTGGCACGACGATTGCTTTATGTGTGGCAACCAGTGGGCAAAGGGCCCGCGAACGCATAAGCAAGCTCAAGACGCCGGAAGGAGAAATCGAGCATGGCAGTCATCAATACCAACGTGAAGGCGCTGTTTTCACAGTCCGCCCTGCAGCGCACCGAGAGTGCGATGTCGAAGGCGATGGCGCAGCTGTCGACCGGCAAGCGGATCAATACGGCAGCCGACGACGCGGCGGGGCTGGCGATTGCCACGCGGATGACGCACCAGATCCGCAGCTTGAGCCAGGCAGTGCGCAATGCCGGCGATGCGATCAATCTGATCCAGACCGCCGAAGGTGCGACCAACGAGATCACGAACATGATGCAGCGCATGCGTGAGCTCGCGATCCAGGCGGTCAACGACACCAATGACAATGCGCAGCGCAGCTACCTCGATCTCGAATTCCAGCAGCTGAAAGCCGAGATGGTGCACATCTCCGAGTCCACCGAGTGGAACGGCTTCCCGGTATTGAACGGCACGGCGGGCGAGCGCGTCGGCGAGATGCCGGTCTACAAGACGACATCGGTCGGACAGTTCGGCGATGTGTTCATCAGCCCGACCACGGTACGCACGGTGGAAGGCGCCGACGCCGGCGAGAAGCAGACACTGGCTTTCAGTGGCACGCCGAACACCGGCACCATCAAGGTCGGCGGTGTCGATGTCACGATTACGGCGTCGGACGCCGCCAGCCTGACGGCATTCACGGCCAAGGTAAAGTCGACGCTTGAGTCGCATGCGAGTTTCGACCCATCGACCTCGGGTCGCATAATCGAAACGAACGCTACGGCCGGCCAGCTCGTCATTACCTATGCGGCCAACGATGGCGACATGCCCGACATCGAGGTCGATGTCGGCGCCACCGGTGTCACGAGGACCGTTACCACCGATCGCGATGCGATCGCCACCAGCGCCGAGAGTTTCACCAGCAATGGCGGCTTTCTGAAGAGCGGTGAGCTGAGCTTCAGCGTGTCTTCCGGCGGCGCGGTCACGGCTTCTTTCAAGACCGTGGACGGCAAGACGATCACGATGACCGGCACGGCAACCGCCGCCAGCGGCACCGTCACCTTCGATGCCGACACGGGCAACAACGGCCAGGTGCTGTCGCAAGACCTGACCTATACCTTCAGAGATTCGGCAGGGAATACCGAGGCTTTCACCAGCCGTGCGGTCGGCCTGTCGGTCTCGGTCGAGGGCAGCATGCCGGCACTGCGTGCCGGCGACTTGCGCATCAATGGCATCGACATCGGCGCATCCTACGCATCGGACGACCCCTTCTCACCGGTAAATAATGCAGCCGGCTCGGCCATTGCCAAGGCGGCGGCAATCAACCGCATGGCGGCCAGCACCGGCGTGACCACCGGTGAATCGCAGACCATCACGCTGACCGGCGTGCCCAGCGCGGGCACCATCACGGTGGGCGGCGTGGCGATCCAGCTGACCTCGGCCGAAAACACCTCGGTGCTGGCCGCATCGAAAATTGCCCAGGCCCTGCGTAACAGCACGGCTTTTGGTGCGTCTTCCGGTCGCGTCATCAACTATGCGCCGGGCGGCTCCACGATTTCGATCGATTTCCCGGTCGCCGAGCGCAATGTCGCCAAAACCGACATCCTGCCCGGCACGACCGGCCTGACGGCGATCGTCGACACGACGCAGGAATACACGACGATGCGCCCCGGCACCGGCGTCTTCGCCAAGGTGAACGAGAACGTATTCACCGGCCAGGCCATGAACGCGGATTCGTCCGTCAGCGGTACCGTGTTCATCAACGGCTATGCATCGGCCGACGTTACCAGCGTCCTGAACAACACGCGTGCCACGCGCCAGCAGGTAGTGGACGCCATCAACTCGATTTCGGCGAAGACCGGCGTCAAGGCCATCGACACCGGCTATGATTCCAAGGGCATCACTCTGGTGGCGGCCGATGGCCGCAACATCGAGGTGCGCTTCGAGACCGACGAGAATGCCGACGTATTCGGTCGCCGTATCGGCCTGCGCCAGGGCGTCCACAGCGGCACCTATTCGCTGGAGTCGAAGATACCGACACCGGTCGTGATCTCGAGCGCGACTACCGGCGATATTCAGCGCACGGGCCTGATCGAAGGCAATTTCACGAAGAACGAGTCGGTGTTCAACACCTTCCCGCGCGATACCGTCGATGCGCCGACGGCCCAGGTGTCGTCGGTTGTGATCGGCGGTTCGGTTGGTTCCACCGATACCTATGCCGTCACCGTCAATGGCACGACCTTCACGACGACGGCACCGGGCGCAGCCAGCACGCCGCAGGCCGAGCGCGACGACCTGATCGCGCTGATCAACGCCAACAGCACGCTGGGCGTGACTGCTGCAGCTGGTCGCACCAAGGACGAGCTGCTGCTGACGGCGACCAAACCGGGCACGCCGTTCACGCTGTCGGTTACCCGCGGCGGAACCGCGACGGGTACGATCGCGATGTCGACCGTCACGGAAAACAAGCCGTCGCAGGCCAAGCCGCTGAACGTCGACGACCTGATGATCAACGGGATCAAGATCCGTTCGACCACGACGGCAGACGACAAGCAGTCGAGCTCGGTGGCAGGCAGCAGCGATCCGAGCGCTTCGGCGATCGCGCTGGCGGCAGCCATTAATTCGCACAGTCATGAAACGGGTGTGCGCGCACTGGCCAACCCGGTTGTCAGCAAGGGCCTCAGCACGGTCACTTCGCTGCCGACCACCTCGTCCAGCGGCACGACCTACGACCTGTACATCAATGGCACCACGGTGCCGGTGGTGTTCCTGCAGGATGAGACGGGCACGGCGCGCCGCGAGAAGGTGGTGGCGGCGATCAATGCGCGTACCGGCCAGCATGGCGTGACCGCCGCCGACAACGGCAGCGGTGTGACGCTGACGTCGGACGGACGCAATTTCTCGGTCTGGTTCGACTCGAACCAGAAAGATGTCTCGGCCGCGAGCTTCGGTCTCGACAAGGGCGGCGCCGTTGAACAGGTATCGCGCATCACCCTGGGCGGAACGATTGCTGCCACCGATACCGTCACCGTCAACATCAACGGCAAGACGATCACGACCACGGCCGGCCCGACGACGCTGTCGGGGCTGGCGACCTCGCTAAAAGCGGCCATCGACGACGCAGTTACCAATGAAACGGCGCCCAAGGCGCTGCAGAACATCGAAGTCGCCGTCGTCGGCAATAATGTCGAGATCACGTCGAAGGTGGCAGGCGCGCCTTTCACGCTGAGCGGCGCGAAGACCACGCCGGCCACCTCGAGCGCGACGCTGTCGCTGGCGACCGTCACGCCGAACAGTTTTGGCGCCAGCGACGTGACCGGCATTCCGGCCGCAAGCGCGACATCGATCGGGGCACGCACGCTTTACAGCACCGTTCGCCTCATATCCGACCCGGCGCTGCTGCCGAAGCTGCCTGCTCCCGAGGGAGCGCCGCCGTCCGACCAGCTGGACAAGCTGCGGGCCACCGGCAAGCCGTTTACGGTATCGGTGGGTGACAAGGGCTACTCTGCCGATGGCAACTTCGCCGCGCTCGGCTTCCAGGAAGGCACGTTCGGCGGTCGCGCGAGCGAAGACATGGATCCGCCGCGTGTCGGACGTCTGGCCTTCCAGGTCGGCGCATCGGCCAACCAGTACATCACGATCGATCTTGCCGACTTTGGCAAGAATGGCACGATTACCGGCGATATTACGGGCGACGTGGACCTGAACGTCGAGGACCGGCGCGTGCGCATCAATACCCGCGAGGGGGCGTCTTCGGTGCTGTCGCTGCTCGACGATGCGATGGACAAGGTGAACGCCACCCGGGCGACGATGGGCGCGGTGATGAATCGCCTCGAACACGTGATCACGAACTTGTCGAACGTGTCGACCAACCTGTCCGAGTCGCGCAGCGCGATCGAGGACGCCGACTACGCAAAGGCCTCGACCGAGCTGGCGAAATCCCAGATCATGCAGCAGGCTGCCACGGCGGTGCTGGCGCAGGCCAATACCAGCCAGCAGGCGGTGCTCAAGCTGCTCGGATGATGAGCGGCGGCCGCCTTGCGCGGCCGTTGCCGACCGCCTCCGGCCCCGGCACTTTATGACACAATATTCCGGTCATCTTCACTGACCGGAGTCGACTATGAATGACCCGCGCCGCCGCCCGCTGTTCCGGCTGTTCCGGCTGTTGCGCATCGTGCTGATCGCGCTGCTGCTGATGCTGGGCATGGTGATCTTGCACCCGGAGCGCTTTCTGCCGGCCGGCATGACGCTGGGCGAGTTTTTTCAGGGGCTGCTGGGCGCGATGTTCCTCGCGCTGGTGTTTGCCGCCGCCGGCACGCGCGCCTGGTTCGACTACCAAAAGAAACGACGCGACAAGCAATGACACTTTCGGACAATCCACCGCAAGACGGCGCGCCCAACTGCTGGCAGTGCCGGCACTTTGCCGTCAGCTGGGATCCCGCGCTGCCGTATTCGTGCCGGCTGATGGGCTTCAAGAGCCGCATCATGCCGGCCATCGAAGTGCTGCGCGCCGATGGCGCGCGCTGCCGGGGCTTCATGCAAAAGCCCGTGCCCGTCGACCGTTCCGCATGACCCGCCTTGCCGTGACGACCCTGCTGCTGCCGCTGCTGCTGGCCGTGGCGGCGTCGGCGCGCGCCGATGTCGGGGTCGCGTTGCGGGCCATCGAGCGCGGGCACTACGCCACCGCCGTGCGCGCCCTGAAAAAGCCGGCCGAGCGCGGCGACCCGCATGCGCAGAACAACCTCGGCTATCTGTACGAGCACGGGCTGGGCGTGGCGCGCAGCGAGGCAGTGGCGCTGGACTGGTACCGGCGCGCGGCCGATGCCGGCCTGCCGGCGGCCCGCTACAACCTGGCGACGATGATGTTTCATGGGCGCGGAATCTCGCGTGACCCGGCGGCCGCCTGCATCGACTATGAAGCCGCCGCGCAGGGCGGATTTGCCGACGCCGAATACATGGCCGGCGAATGCCATCGAACCGGGCAGGGCGTGGCGCGCGACGGCGCGCTCGCGCTGTCCTGGTACCTGAAGGCCGCGCGCAAGGGGCATGCGGGCGCGCAGCTGATGGCCGCCTCGACCTACCTGACCGGCGAAGGCTGGCGCAGCGAGCCGCTGAAGGCACTGGTCTGGGCTGAGGTGGCGCGCCTGAACGGCGAGGCGCAGGGCATTGCGCTGGTCGAGCGCATCGGCCGCGATATGCGCAATTTCGTGAAGGCCGAGGCGCTGGAAAAGGCGGCGCTGTGCTGGCAGGGCGGGTATCGGGAGTGTCCGGAGTAAGGACGCAGCGCGACGCTAGACGATCGTCACCAAGCTCGAGTACTCGCCGAGTGCCCTGTCGGAGGTCACAAAGTGCAGCGGCTCCGCCATGGCCTGGGCAATGAGCATCCGATCGAATGGATCGCGATGATGCAAGGGGAGTCTCGAAGCCGCCACGGCGTGGGGCGCCATCACGGGCAGTTCGGCGAATCCGCATTGCCCAATGCCGGTAGCGAGATCTTCGGGCGCGACCGGCAATTTGCCGGCCTGCCACTTGATGCCGGCTTCCCAGATCGAGACGGTGCTCACGAAAACCGCTTCGGCTTCGGCAATCAGTTCGCCAGCACGTCTGGGCAGCGCCGTAGCGTTGATCAGCCACCAGAGGTAAATGTGGGTATCGAGCAGCAGCTTCATTTTTTCCCCTCGAAGTACTCGAGAATGTCGTCCGGCAGCGGATCGAAAAAGCTGTCCGGCACCTCGAATTGGCCTTTCATCAGCCCCGGTTTCCGCTCCGGCCTGACTGGCACGAACGGCACCAGCCTCGCCACCGGCCTGCCGGCCCGGGCAATGATGACTTCTTCGCCGGCTTCCACGGCTTCTATCAGTTTGGACAATTGGGTCTTCGCCTCGTGAATGTTGATCGGGTTCATGTCAGCCTCCGCAATAAAGTTGGCTAATGTTAGCTAACTTTATGGCCGCGACAAGCGCCGGTGGCAAACAGGCAACGGAGTTTTAACAATTTTTTAACTTTCATCAAGCCTAGGACTGCGAAATCGGAAAATTCCTGCCGCATAAACGGCAATTTCCGGCTGTCGGCATTCCGTCGCTTGCCGCCCGGTCGGCTTCTTCCTCCCCCCGGCAAGGCTCTGCCGATCCCGACACAGTGTCTCGAAACCCGCATGTTTCCTCACTAAAACCTTTGGCACGCGGATTGCTATGAGGAAACCGTCCCAGATTCTTACAGGCAATCATCGTGACGGTTCAATTCGACAATTCGCACCCGGTCCTCTGGCTGGACCCGAAATCCCCGATCGGCTCGACCGAGCGCGCGCAGCTCGAAGCCGCCGGCCTGCAGCTGCTGCCGGTGTCCACGCTGGACGACCTCAAGCAGGGGCTGGCGCGTGCGCGCCTGGTGGTGATCCGCCTGATGGGCGAGATCGGCCTGCTGGAAGAAGTGAAGAAGCTGACCCAGTCTTTCGGCCACGAGGTGCCGGTGCTGTGCCGCGTCGAGCCGGGCGCGCTGGCGCTGGGCGTCGATGCGATGCGGCGCGGCGCCTATCACGTGCTGCCGACAGACGACTGGTCGGTCGATGCCTGGCGCGAGGCGCTGGCGCTGGCACCCAGGCGTGCCGAGCCGGCCACGGGCGCGCCGCAGAAATTCGTGTTCGTCGATCCGAACAGCCAGCATCTGCTGGAGCTGGCGCGCCGCGTCGCGCAGACCCAGGTGTCGGCGCTGATCGTCGGCCCCACCGGCGCCGGCAAGGAAGTGCTGGCGCGCGTGCTGCATGATGCCTCGCCGCGCCGCAACGGCCCGTTCGTCGCACTGAACTGTGCGGCGCTGCCGGAGAACCTCATTGAAGACCTGCTGTTCGGCCACGAGAAGGGTGCCTTCACCGGCGCGCTGAAAGAGCATCGCGGCCTGTTCGAGCAGGCGCAGGGCGGCACCATTTTCCTCGACGAGATCGCCGAGATGCCGTACCACCTGCAGACCAAGCTGCTGCGCGTGCTGCAGGACCGCAAGATCACCCGCCTCGGCGGCCAAGCGCAGGTCGATCTCGACGTGCGCCTCGTCGCGGCCACCAACAAGGACCTGCGCGAGGCAATCGCCAATCGCGAGTTCCGCGAAGACCTGTATTTCCGCATCAGCGCCTTCAAGCTGTCCATCCTGCCGCTGCGCGAGCGTCCGGGCGACATCCTGCCGCTGGCCGCGCAGTTCCTTGCCAACTTCGGTCTGGCCGAGCGCCGGATGCAGCTCTCGCCGGAGGCGATCGAGCGCATGCAGCGCTACAGCTGGCCGGGCAATGTGCGCGAGTTGCAGAACGTCGTGCAGCGCGCGCTGGTGCTCTGCAATGGCGACCTGGTCACCGAAAACGAGCTGATGTTCGACGAGATCGACCGCCTGCCCGAGCCGCAGCCGGCGCTGCCGGTAGCGACGCATTCGCAGCTGATGCATTACGGCCAGCGCGAGGTGTCGGCAGCCCATCACGCCGGCCACGATCAGCTGATCGATCTGTCGACCGCGGTCAAGAGCAGCGAGTATCAGGCGATCATGGCCGCGATCCAGTCGACGAAAAACCGCAACGAGGCCGCGAAGAAGCTCGGAATCAGCCCGCGCTCGCTGCGCTACAAGATGGCCCAGTTCCGCGAGCGCGGCATGCCCGCGCTGGCGGCCGCAGCCTGATCCCGGGAGGCAGCGATGATTAACCGAATCACCAGTCAGGCCAACATCGACGCGATGCTGGCCACGCTGCGCCAGCACCAGGTCGAATCGACCGGCAAGAGCACGCCGCAGGTGCTGACGCCGCCGACCCCCGAGGTCGGCAAGCCCACGTTCGGCGAGGCGATTTCCACGGCGGTCAAGGGCACCAACGACATCCAGCAGCATGCGAGCTCGCTGCGCCAGGCATATGACCGCGGCGAAGACGTACCGCTGACCGACGTCGTACTGGCGATGCAGAAGTCGTCGCTGGCGTTCGAGGCGACGCTGCAGGTGCGCAACAAGGTCCTCAAGGCGTATGAGGACATTCTGAACATGCCGGTCTGACGGCAACGATAACGACCAGAGAGTAGATCATGGCCGAAGCAACGATGAACACGGGCGGCATGCCGCCGCAGCTACCGCCGGCAGTGCCCGCCGCCGCGGGCGACGCCGGCGCCGGCGGACTGCCGCTGGCAACCGGCACCAATGCCGGCCGCACGCAGCTGCCGGCAGCGATGCAGGGCGTGAGCGGCGGCTTCAACGCTTTCCGCGACTGGATCGACAACACCCTCAGGCAGCCGACAGTGCGCCGCGCCGCGTTGCCGCTGGCGATTTTACTGCTGCTGGTGATCGTGGCGACCGCACTCCAGTTCACGCAGAGCACGCCGTACCGCCCGATCATGCCGGGCATGACCGAGACCGACAAGCAGGCCGCCATCGAGGCGCTGAAGGCCGGCGACTTCAAGCCGCGGGTCGATACCAGCAG
>JAMNXS010000003.1 GCA_023653025.1 Burkholderiaceae bacterium | reverse complement strand
GTTCGACAGTGTGCTCAGTTCAGCGACTTTCAAAGAAGAGAGTTGGCTCATTGTTTTCCTTCAGACGTTTGAATTACTTCTGGCGAGACAATCTAATTTGTCGAAACTGGTCTCTGAAAAACTGGCTGGACTCTTCTTTGATTTCCTGAATAGCTTCCTTCAGTTGAAGCCTCCAACGAATTGGAAAAACGATCGAACGGTAAGGCTTCGGGAAGGTGGGCGACAGGGGCTTCGACGCCAGATCAAGCCCGGAAAGCTCTGGATGCATACATCCAAAGTCAAGAACAACGAGGGAATACGAACCGAAAATGGATTGGTCATATGACACTATTGATGCACCACCTCCGCTTTGGCGCGGTGAGGTGTGGGCATACCACCATTGCAGATCATTCTTCGTGCCCGGATCCACGATCGGTGATTTTGTCGAAGCGTCAGACTCAGCGCGATTAAGTGATCTGAGTGTACGCAGCGTGTCTACAGATGTATTTCTGAACCATAAATCAGTCCACCGCAGCGCCTCGTTCCATGGAAGCGGATTCCGGCCATGATGGAAATACATCTCGAGGATGCAGATCGACGAAACCCGGCATGCGTCGCGCCGGCCTCCCCAACCGCACATCGGCAGCGATTCCGTCGTCCGGAACGCCAGCGCATCGGCGCCATTCAGGCTATTGTCGATCCAGCGCTCGGGCATACCGAAGTCCTGTGCAAAACTGGCGTTGTAGACCCACAGGTAAGGATCCCTGACGCGCAACTTCTGCTCATGTGTCGTCGACGGCAGGCCGCCGGAGTTTGCTGCCGTTCGCCACACAGTGCGCTCGGCGACCTCCCACACCAGCGGCACATCAGCTTGGCCCCGCGTCGCGCATCCGCCGGCCAGCGAGACAAGTGCCGGGGAGAAGGCGATCCATGCCATTCGATGCCCCGTCATCGGGCAGCCCTGCTCTTGTCGCTGCCGTTTGCTCGCCCCAGCAGGAAGGGGCGGTTCGCTCGCGCTGCTTGCTGCAGTTGCGGCCTGATTCTGTCGCGCCAGCTTGCCGGGAATGACAATGCATGAAAGCGCTGCGCCGCGGATGATTCGGCTAAGCGAAGTTCCAGCCCCGTGAACTCTTCTTCCGGACAGCCGATGTCCAGCACCATCACGCTATAGCCGTCGAATACCGAGCGATCATAAGCATGCCAGATCGGGCCTCTGGTCGCTGGTGTTCCGCCGGCGCTCGAGAACCACCAATCCAGCTCCTTGTCCGTCTTCGGGTCGGAGAAAGGCGCCCTTCTTCCGGTCGTGACAGACGATGCGCGCTTCAACGGATGATTCGAGTTCAGCAGCCAGGCCGACGTCAGATTGAGCTGCAGATCGGTCCAGCGGGCTCGGTCGCTCCAGGGCAGCGGGTGCGTCTTGTTGTTGAAGTAGATATCGACCAGACAGTAGTTCAGCGGCCTGCACGAATCCGGCTGGCCATCCCAGCCGCACACCGGAAAGGATGGCATGACCCGGAACGCGATCGCATCCGCGCCCTGCAGGCTGTCATCGAGCCACCGGTCCGGCATGCGGAAATCCCCCGCGAAGGCGGTGTTGTAGACCCAGAGATAGACGTCGGCGATGTTGACGCTTTTCTGGTGGACGAACCAGTCGTCATAAGTACGGTTCATCCCCTCGAGCCACGAACTCACTCGTTTCGATGGATGCACGTGGGCTGGCACCGAGTTCTCGGCACTCCGGCTCGGTGCAGCGGCGAGGGTCCCCAGCAGGACGCAGCAGGCAAGTACCGTGCTCTCGAATATCTTCATGTCTTTGATGGTGACAAGGAAATGGTTCAACTACTGGGCGTGGGTCGTCGACGTGCATTTCATGGTGTATCGACCTGCCCGTCCAGCGTCAGTTGTTTTTCGCATCGCAGTAATCCGATAACGAATCAGGCAACCGCCAAGCGGCTTTGCTTCACATTGATCGGACACTCCACTGACATGGGCTTGGACGGCCGACTGTCAGGAAGCCGGGGCACGCTGCCGACGCGCTGCCTTGACCTGCTTCGGGCTCTGGCACTGGATCATTCGCGGGTTGTCCGCCGCCGACGTGCAGAAGTGCAGCGGCAGGATCCAGGCAACGCGCTGCTGCCATCGCGGATCGTCGATGACGATGTTGTCCGGCGGGCGGACGAGTTCGGTCCAGATCGCCATGTGCAGGTCGCGCGGCCCGAAGAACACCATCTGTATCGTTGCCAGATCGCCGCCTAGATGGCTTTGCGCCGCGCAACTGCTCAGCACCGCCATGCCCTCGATATCGACGGGCAGTGCCAGCCGTTGCGGCGCCTGCCGGCAAAAGGGCATGGACTGCGCCTGTATCGTGGCCGCGATCAGCGACGGGCTCAGTCTTTGCTGGGCGCCGCCACGCAGTGTCACGATCTCCACCGAATGGCGTCCGTACAGGGGGGCGTCGGGCTTCGGCGTCAGCTGCGTGCGGCTCACCATCCCATCGGCCCCGCTGGCGCTTTTCTGTTCGAATGACAGGAATGGCGTTTGCATGACGAGCGTCTGGCCAAAGGCCTCGATCTCGGCCATCGCCGCGCCGCTGTCGCCTGCGTACGCACCGCCCGACCAGAGCAGCAGGCCGATCAGAGCGGCCGTCAGGCGCTTGCCGGCCGACCGCAGGGCGCAGGCGACGCGTTCAGTTTCAGGGCAAGACCAATGCATAATTTCCTCCCGTTCTGACAAATCCGATTTTTTGCAAAAAGCGCTCGCTCCTTCCGATGTCGAGCGCGCTGTTGATGCCGGCATTGACTTCCACTGCACCGCGCTGCCTGGCCCAGGCCGCAAATGCCTTCATCAGCCTCAGCCCGCCGCCGCTCATCCGGCGTTCCGGCAGCACGCCGTAGACGATCACGCTGGCAACCGGCAGCGTCGAGAACAGATGCGATTCGATGCAGCCGATCAGGCCACCGGCGAGCTGGCCGTCGTTGGCCTCGGCCAGCAGCAGGCAGTGGCTGTGGCGGCCGTGCTGGCCGATGTCGATCAGGCGCCCGAGCTGCTGCCGCACGCGGTCAGGCTCGTACGGATAGCGTGCGAACCGGGTCAGCTGCTGCAGGCGACGGCCGAGCGCGATGCAGGCATCGATATCCTCGGCAGTGGCGAAGCGGATGTTCATGCCGCCGGCTCGGTGACGGTATCCAGGCGGCCAAGGCGGATCGTTTCATCGACCTGCAAGCCGGCCGGCAGCGCGTGGGTAATGAACAGCACCGTGACCCTGCCGCGCAGCTGATTGATGGTGGCCGCCATCTGCGCTGCCGTGTGGCTGTCGAGCGCACTGGTGGCTTCGTCGAAGATCAGCACCTGCGGCTGCCGGATCAGCGCACGGGCAATCGCGATGCGCTGGCGCTGGCCGCCGGAAAGCCCAACGCCGCGCTCGCCGACGACGGTCTGGTAGCCGTCGGGCAGCTTCTCGATGGTGTCGTGGATACCCGCCATCTCGCAGGCGGTGACGATCATGTCGAAGCTGGCATGCGGATCGGCCGCCTGCAGGTTGGCCAGCAGGGTGCCGGAGAACAGCAGGGTCTCCTGCGGCACCACGCCGAAGTAGCTACGCAACTCATTGGCCGGCAGATGATCGATCGCGATGCCGTCGATCAGGATGCATCCCCGCTGCGGCTGGTGGAAGCCGAGCAGCAGCCGGGCCAGCGTGCTCTTGCCGCAGCCGGAAGGCCCCATCAGCGCGACGGACCGGCCGGGATGAAACTGCAGGCTGAGGCCCTCGTACAGCCACGGATGCCGTTCGCTGTGACGGTAAGAGAGATTCTCGATGACGATGTGACCGCGCTGCCGCGTCGCCCACAATGGCTGCAGCGTCTGCGGCTCGGCCGGCGCATCCATGATGTCGGCCAGCCGCTGTACGGCCAGCCGCGCCTGCTGGAATTGCTGCCACAGCCCGACCACCCGCATCGCCGGCCCGCTCAGATTGCCCGCAAACATTTGGAAGGCGACCAGCATGCCGATCGTGAATTCCGTACTGGTCATCGCCATCCATGCGCCTGCCACCAGGATCAGCAGGCGCATCAGTTGCTCGAGCAGGGAGGCCAGCGAGTTGTACAGGTTGCCCAGCTGGCGTGTACGGAAGCTGGCGTTCAGGTAGTCGGCCAGGTGGCCGGCATAGCGCTCGCCGAGCTGCGCTTCCATCTGCAGGCATTTGACGGTGTCGATGCCGGCGACATGCTCGGTGATGAATGCCTGGTTGCGCGCTCCCAGCAGGAACTGGTCGTTTAGCCGCTCGCGCATGAGTGGCGCCACGGCGGCGGACAGGCCGACGATGGCCGCCAGCACCGCCAGCGTGATCAGCGTGAGCGACACGCTGTACCAGAACATCAGCGCGACGAAGATCAGCAGGAAAGGTAGGTCGAGCAACAGCGACAGCGCGGCGCTGGCGATGAACTCGCGAATCGTCTCGATGCCCTGCAGCCGCGCCGCAATGACGCCGGTGGGACGCTGCGCGAAATAGCCGACCGGTACGTTGAACAAGTGGCGGACGACGCTCATGCCCAGCACCGCATCGATGCGATTGCCGGTATGGTGCAGCAAGGTCTGGCGCGCCCAGCCCAGCAGCGACGAGAACAGCATGACGATGAACAGCGCGACGCCGATCACGGCCAGGGTGCTGATTGTGCGGTGGACGATTACCTTGTCGATGATGACTTGCGTGAACAGCGGCGCGGCCAGCGCGAGCAATTGCAATGCCAGCGAGGCCAACAGCACGTCGCGCCAGACCGCGCGGTACTTGAGCAGTTCGGGAACGAACCAGCGGAAGCCGAAGCCCTGCCGCGACTCGGCATCAGGATCGTCAATCTCCGGCGTCTCGACCCGCAACAGGAATACCTCGCCGCCATGGTCGGCCTCGAACTCGTCCGGCGTAGCCGCTCGGAGCTCGCTCTCGCCGGGTGACATCCAGCGGATCTCACCGTCCGCATGGCCGACGACCAGCCTGAGCTCTGCCGGATCATCGCCGTTGCGCTTGCAGAGCGCGATGTAGGGTGTCTCCAGTCGCCCGAGCGCGCTTCCCTGCCTCGACAGGCGCCGGATTTTCAGGCCCAGCCCGCGGGCCGCCGACACCAGCGTGTCGGTGGTGTACGGCGGCGGAAACTGCTGCATCATCAGCCGCGCATCGAAGGGCCGGCACTGAAGCCTGCAATAGCCGCCCAGCCCCCAGAGCAGCGAATGGCGGCTCACCGGCAGGCAGGGACGCGGTGAGCGGAACGAGGCAAAACAGGAGGCAAAACGGAAGGCAGGCATGCAGGCAACCAGTCGGCGCCGGAAGGCGCAAGCCCGCCACTCTAAAAACTGCCTGCTACCGGATCAATCGGTGTAGAGACGGCGCGTCGGATTGCTTGGTGAAATCCGATCCGCTGGCCTGAACTGTTGTAATTCGCTCAGTCGTCAGACGAGAACACTGTGTACGCCGGTGTCAATGATCGAGCATCCGAGCGAGATTGACATACTGTTCAAGGGCCACGGCCTCGGGGCGCAGTTGCGGATCGATGCCGGCGTCGATCAGTTGCTGCTCGCCGAACAGGCCGGCCACGCAGTTGCGGATCACCTTGCGGCGTTGCGAGAACGCCTTGGTGACGACCTGCTCGAGCAGTGGCTGCTTGCATGGCAGCGGCGACGCGATCGGTACCATGCGCACGATGGCCGAGTCGACTTTCGGCGGCGGGTCGAAGGCCTCGGGCGGAACGATGAACAGCAGTTCCATTCGGTAGCGCCATTGCAGCATGACTGACAGCCGGCCGTAGTCGCGCCCGCCAGGCTCGGCCACCATGCGCTCGACCACTTCCTTCTGCAGCATGAAATGCTGGTCGATCACCTGCGGCGCATACTGCGCAAGATGGAACAGCAGCGGGCTGGAGATGTTGTAAGGGAGGTTGCCGACAACGCGCAGGCTGCGCTCGCCGCCGGCCAGCGCGCCGAAGTCGTATTGCAGTGCATCGCCCGAATGGATGAGGAGCCGGTCCGGGCTGAACTGCTTGTGCAGCAGCGCGACGAGATCGCGGTCGAGCTCGACTACCTGCAAGCGGCGCAGCGTTTCGAGCAGCAGCCGCGTCATGGCGCCCTGGCCGGGACCGATCTCGACCATCAGGTCGTCGGGCGCCGGTGCAATCGCCCGGATGATGTCGTGCAGCACCTGGCGGTCGGTCAGGAAATTCTGGCCGAAGCGCTTCTTCGGAATGTGTTTCATGGATGCGCTGTCGCCATCCGGCAGGCAACGCGGATGGCTTCGATCATGCTGCCGTGGTCCGCGTTGCCGAGGCCGGCGGCGGCGAGGTCGAGCGCCGTGCCGTGGTCGACCGAGGTACGAATGATGGGCAGCCCCAGCGTGACGTTCACGCCGCGGCCGAAGGTCGCATGCTTGAGCACCGGCAGTCCCTGGTCGTGGTACATGGCCAGCACGCAGTCGGCCTGCTCGAGATGGCGCGGCTGGAACAGAGTGTCGGCAGGGTAAGGCCCCGACACCTGCCAGCCGCGCGCACGGGCAAGCTCGATGGCCGGGGTGATCACGTCGATTTCCTCGCGGCCGAGGTAGCCGCCCTCGCCCGCATGCGGGTTCAGGCCGGTGACGAAAATCTGCGGCTCGGCGATGCCAAAGCGGCGCACGAGGTCGCGCTGCAGTATGTCCAGCGTCGCTCCGAGGCCCTCGAGCGTGATCGCGGCAGGGACATCGGCCAAGGCGAGATGAGTGGTGGCCAGCGCCACGCGCAGCATGCCGTGGCCGGTCTCCCCGGCCAGCATCATCACGACCCGCGGGGTGCCGGTACGCTCGGCAAGGTACTCGGTGTGGCCGGTGAAAGCAAAACCGGCATCATTGATCGCGCTCTTCTGCACCGGCGCGGTGACGATCGCATCGACCTGGCCGGCCATGGCCGCATCGATGGCGACGTCAAGCATCCGCAGCACGGCCGCGCCATTGCGCGCATCAAGCTCGCCTGGCCGGGCAGGAATGGCCAGCGGGCAGTCGAGCACGCACAGCGCATTGCGATGCTGCGCGAATTCGGCGGCCGAGCCGATCGCGCGCGGCACGCGTGCCGGCGCGATCAGCATGGCCAGCGCCTTGACCTGCGCGGCATCGCCGACCAGCAGGCAGTCGGCATCGGCAAGCTCGAGCGCAGCGCGCAGCGCGATCTCCGGGCCGATGCCTGCCGGCTCGCCGCAGGTGACCGCAATGCGCGGGCGGTTCACGGCATCATTCCGTCAGCGCTGGCCGAGTTCGTCGAGGCGGTACTCGACATAGGCGCGGTCGCGCAGCTGCCGCAGCCAGTCCTCATAGGCTTCCTCGAGCTTCTGCTCGCGCAGGGTCTGGCGGGCGAGCAGTCGCTGGCGCTCGCGCGAGACTTCCTCGGTCTTGCGCTCCAACACTTCGATCAGGTGGAAACCGAACGGCGACTCGATCGGCTGGCTGACTTCGCCCGGCTTGAGGGAGTTCATCGCGCGCTCGAATTCGGGCACGGTGTCGCCCGGATAGATCCAGCCGAGGTCGCCGCCCTTGCCGGCGGAGCCGTCGTTCGAGTACAGGCGGGCCAGGTCTTCGAATTTGGCAGCGCCGTTGGCAAGACGCTCACGCAACTCGACCAGCTTGCGCCGGGCCTCGGCCGGCGACACGATCTGGTTCACCTTGACGAGGATGTGGCGCGCGCGCGTCTGCTGGACGACGTTGGCCGGACCGGCCTTGACCAGGCTGGCGCTGCGGCGGCCCAACAGCTTGAGTACGTGGAAGCCGTTCGGGCTGCGCACCAGCGGCGCGATCTCGCCCTCGCCCAGCTTCTCGGTCGCGTCAAGGAACAGCTGCGGCAGGCGCGACGTGCTGCGCCAGCCGAGCTCGCCGCCCTTGAGCGCATCGCCGCCATCGGAAAAGCTGGCCGCGACTTTCGCGAAGTCGGCGCCGGACTTCAGCTGCTCCATGGCCTGCTCGGCGCGCTTCTTGCGCTCGGCGATCTGCTGGGCCGATGCGTTCTCCGGCACGCGGACGAGGATCTGGGCGATGTTCAGTTCCTGCTGCGCGCCGTCCATCTTGCCGGCCGACGCGGCGATGAAGCCATCGATCTCGGACTCGGTGATCTGCAGCTTGTTGTCGACCTCGCGCTCGCGCAGGCGCTGCAGCGTGATTTCCTCGCGCACTTCTTCGCGAAAGCGGGCGAACGACACGCCCTCGCGCTCGAGCTGGTCGCGGAACTCCTGCACCGACAGGTTGTTCTGCTCGGCGATACGCGCCACGGCTCGGTCGAGCAGGATGTCGTCGATCCGGATGCCGCTCTCACGGGCCAGCTGCATCTGAGCGCGGTTGACGATCATGCGCTCGAGCATCTGCTTTTGCAGCAGCTCGCGCGGCGGTACCTGCATGTTCTGGCGCTTCATCCGCTGCTCGACGAGGCGGATGCGCTCGTCGAGCTCGTTGGCCGTGATCACGTCGGCATTGACCACGGCGGCAATGGCATCGACCAGCACCGGCTGGCGCGCCTTGCCGGCCTTGTCCTGGGCCTGCGCGACGGAGGACAGCAGGCAGGCGGCGATCAGGCATCCGCCGGCCAGCAGTGTTGAGGAAAAAACAGGCAATCGGGTCGGTGTCGTCATCATGATGGAAGGTCCTGCGGTGCCGGTCATTGTGGCTGGGTCAGCGGCTGATAGCCTGGGATGTTACCGCGCAGCGCGCGCAACGGGTTGGTGCCGAGCGAAGACAGTCCGTTGAGCTCGAGCTGGACGAACAGGGTCGTGTTGACTGCGCCGGCCGCCGTCGGCACCCGCTGGCCCACCAGGCGGAAGATCCAGCAATCTGCCTGGTACTCGACGCCGGCAAGGGTCTGGCCGATCCGGTTCTCGTTGAGCAGGTAGTTCAACCGGCCCACACCATACCAGCGGTCTGCCAGCGGCCATTGCGAAGAGATGTCGATCAGTTCGAAGTTGGTGTTCGGAATGTCGGGCAGGTTACGCGAATCCCGCCGGTACTGGGCATTGACCACTTTCATCGGCGCCGGTTGCCAGTAAACGCCGAAACTCACGCGGTTGACCTCGCTGCGCACCTGGTTGTACTGGAAACTCGCATCGAGC
This sequence comes from Burkholderiaceae bacterium, assembly GCA_023653025.1. Classification (GTDB taxonomy): domain Bacteria; phylum Pseudomonadota; class Gammaproteobacteria; order Burkholderiales; family Burkholderiaceae_D; genus Pernthalerella. The sequence goes on along the minus strand of JAMNXS010000003.1, from coordinate 70,407 downwards.
CGGGTCTCGCGCGTCACGCGGCCCGAGGCCAGCAGCAGCACGTCCGAGCGCGCTTCGCCGGTGTCCTGCAGCGCGCTGCCCAGACCGACCTTCGGCGGCGTCAGGTTGAAGCGCTGGGCGACCGCCAGCCGCAGGCGCTCGGCGCCGGTCGACTCGAGATAGCGCGACGTCACCGCCAGCGTCAGCTGGTTGGCGTCGCCGATGCGGTCGTTGCCGACGAAGCGATTCTCGCGGAAGATCTGCGCGTAGCCGAAGTCGGCGATCGTCGTGTCGAAGTTCGGGTAGAGGTTTGCGTTCTGCTCTACATACGGTGTGTAGGTGTAGAAGGCGCGCGGCTCCAGCGTCTGGATCGCGTTACGGCCGAGGAACGACGTATCGCGCTCGAAGATCAGCCCCGCATCTGCGCTCAGCGTCGGTAGCACCCGGGTCGGGGCCTGCATGGCGTCGATCGCCCGGTCGAGGCTGTAAATCGTGCCATGCACGGAGAGCGACGGGCGCAGGAAGTAGCCGGGCCCCTGCAGTTCGGTATAGGTCAGGCGCGGGTTGACAACCAGGCGGTCGCCCTGCACCTGGGTCGGATGGACGAAACGCGAGTATTGCGTGCCCATCGTCATCTCGATTCCGCTGTCGCTGTACTGCGCGTAACTGACATTCAGCTGGGGCAGCCGCGCGTAGGGCACGCCGATCGGCGCCAGCGGATCCTGCAGCACCTGGAAGTCGGAGAACTGCAGCATGCCGCCCCACGGGCCGCTGCCGTACGACAACGTGGCCGTTTGCGGCAGCAGGCGACGGTTGAAGCCGGGCCGGGCGAACACATGGCTGAGCGGAAAATCGCGCGCGTAATTGTCATCGGACGCGCGGTTGATGTCGGCGGCGAACGTCAGTCCGGAATCGAAGCGCTGGTTGTGCCGCGCGGACAAGCCGTAGCGCAGGTCGCCGCCGCGCTGGCTGTCGTTCATAAACTCGAAGCGCGTCTCGCCGGCGAAATCGCGCTCGAGGTAGCGTGCATCCGCGCCCAGCATCAGGCCACGGGTGGCCATGTAACGCGGATGCAGAGTCACGTCGCGGTTGGGTGCGATGTCCCAGTAATACGGGACGGTGACCTGCAGGCCCGTATTGCTCGAGGTCAGCAGGGTCGGCGAAAGAAAACCCGATTTGCGCTGGTCGCTCAGCGGAAACGAGATCGCCGGCGTACCGGCCACCGGCACGCCCTTGAACACGATCAGCGTATTGCGTGCCGAACCAACGCCGGCGCCGTCATCGAGCGTCAGCTTGCTGGTCTTCAGGTACCAGTCGGGGTCAGGGCCGTTGCAGGTCGTGTAGACGCCGTTACGGATGGTCGCCACTTCGTCCGACTCGAAATCGATGCGCTCGGCATGCCCTTGGGCGTTACGCTGCATCAGGCGGTATACCGGGCTGCGCATGTAGCCGACGCCGGTATCGAGCTTCAGGCGCAGCTCGTCGCCCTCGAAGCGGTTGCCCTGCCGGACCACGCGCACCCTGCCTTTCGCATCGACGCGATCATCGATGATGTCGTAATTGATGTCGTCGGCATTGACCACGGTCGGGCCGCGCCGGATTTCGACCCCGCGCTGCAGCCGGATCTCGCGGTCCGGGCGCCCCGTCAGCACCTCGCCTTCGACGGTGGTCGGCCCGTCGTTCTCGTCGATCTGGTTGGCGATCCACACTTGCTGGGCCAGTGCGCCGGAACTGGTCAGAAGCGATACCAGCAGGGGCAGCAGCCGATGGCGGCAGGTACGGGAGGCTTGCAGGAAGGGCAATCGCCGGATCATGAACGGTGAAATGTCGGTTTGCGGCGCCGCGTTCGCGGGGCGAATCCCTTATTATATGGGAACTCCCTGCCTGGACCATGCCTCCGGGCATCTCCCGTCACCGATTGATTCCTCCATGTCAGATTCTCAACACCCTGACCCGCGTCTCGCGCAGTTGGCCGGCTGGCTCGCCTCGCTCGATGCACCGGTCGCCCGCACCGATACCTTGCGCGCCGCGTCCTCGGACGCCAGCTTCCGCCGCTATTTCCGCGTCGATGCCGCCGATGGCGGCACCCTGATCGCGATGGACGCACCGCCGCCGCAGGAAGACGTGCGTCCCTTCGTGCGGGTCGCCGAACTGTTCGGCGCGACCGGCGTGACAGTACCGACGATTCTTGCGCAGGATGTCGAACGCGGCTTCCTGCTGCTGTCCGACCTCGGCAACACAACCTACCTGAAGCAGCTCGATGCGCAGTCTGCGCATGCGCTCTACATCGACGCCATCGACGCGCTGGTGCTGCTGCAGGCGCAAAGCCGCCCCGGACAATTGCCGGCCTACGATCGCGACTTGCTGCAGCGTGAGCTGATGCTGTTCCCGGACTGGTATCTCGGCCGACACCTGAACGCGACGCTGAACGAGAAGCAGACCGCCGACCTGAACAAGGTGTTCGACACCCTGCTGGCGAACAATCTCGCACAGCCACAGGTCTATGTGCACCGCGACTACCACTCGCGTAATCTGATGGTGCTGGACAAGGGCAACCCCGGCATCCTCGACTTCCAGGACGCGGTCTATGGTCCGATCACCTACGATCTCGTGTCCCTGCTGCGCGATGCCTACATCCAGTGGGACGAAGAGATGGTGCTCGACTGGGCGATCCGCTACTGGGAGCGCGCGCGACGTGCCGGCCTGCCGGTGTCGCATGACATCGATGCCTTTTACCGCGACTTCGAGTTCATGGGGCTGCAGCGCCACCTGAAGGTGCTGGGCATCTTCGCACGCCTGTACCATCGCGACGGCAAGGACGGCTACCTGAACGACATCCCGCTGGTGATGGAGTACACGCGCAAGACCGCCTACCGCTACAAGGAATTCGCGCCGCTGGTGAAACTGCTCGACACGCTGGACGAGGACAAGACCGGCGTCGGCTTCACGTTCTGAGATGAAAGCGATGATTTTTGCGGCTGGCCGCGGCGAGCGGATGCGGCCCCTGACCGATACCTGCCCCAAACCGCTGCTCGAGGTGCGCGGCCGCCCGCTGATCGTCTGGCACATCCTGAATCTCGTGCGCGCGGGGATCACCGACATCGTGATCAATCACGCACATCTGGGCCGGATGATCGAGGATGCGCTCGGCGATGGCCGCCAGTTCGGCGCGCAAATCGTCTACTCGCCGGAAGGCACGGCGCTGGAGACGGCCGGCGGCATCGCGAAGGCGCGCCACCTGCTCGGCGACGCGCCTTTCGTGGCCATTGCCGGCGATGTCTACTGTCCGCATTTCGACTTCGCCCAGGTCACCGGCGTACTCGAGGACAACGATCCCTGGGGCAGCCCGCTTCCGGCCGACAGACGCGACCTTGGCTGGCTATACCTGGTAAAGAATCCGGCACATCATCCGGACGGCGACTTCGCGCTGGCCAGCTTCGCGATTGCGAATTCGGGCCAGCCGCGCTACACCTTTTCCGGCATCGGCGTCTACCGGCCCGAACTGTTCGACGGCGTCCGGGCCGGCGAAGCCGCGAAGCTCGCGCCGCTGCTGCGGGAATTCGCGGACAAGGGCAGAATGGGCGGCGAGGTCTACCGCGGCGACTGGACCGACGTCGGCACCGTCGAGCGGCTCGAGCAATTGAACGCACCCTTCAGGGCAGGATCATGAACATGACAAGCTTTGCACGGCGCCGCGCCGCCGTGCTGGACCAGATGCGCGCATTGGGCGGCGGCGTGGCGATCATTCCGACCGCGCCGGAAGTCATGCGCAACGCCGATGCCGACTACCCTTACCGGCACGACAGCTATTTCTACTACCTGACCGGCTTTCCGGAGCCCGAGGCCACGCTGGTGCTGATGGCCGGCGAACGCGACCAGGCCGTGCTGTTCTGCCGCGACAAGAACGAGGAGCGCGAGATCTGGGACGGCTATCGCTTCGGCCCGGCCGGCGCGAAGGAACGCTTCGGCTTCGATGCCGCGTTCGCGTCGGACGACATCGACCGCGAGCTGCCGAAGCTGATGGCCAACGCACCGGCCCTGTTCTATGCGCTGGGTAGCGATGCCGCGCTCGACACCAAAGTGCAGCGCTGGCTGAATGCCGTGCGGGTACAGGTGCGCGCCGGCGTGACTGCACCGGCCGCCGCCTTCGACGTCCGCAAGCTGCTCAATGAAATGCGCCTGATCAAGGACGACGAGGAAATCGCGACCATGCGCCGCGCCGCCGACATCACGGCCGGCGCGCACGCCAGGGCGATGCGCACCTCGAAAGCCGGCCTGCGCGAATACCACCTTGAAGCCGAATTGCTCCATGAATTCCGCCGCCATGGCTCGCAATTCCCCGCCTACGGCTCGATCGTCGCTGCCGGCGCGAACGCCTGCGTGCTGCACTACCGGGCCGGCGACGCCGAGCTGCGCGATGGCGACCTGGTGCTGATCGACGCCGGTTGCGAGCTCGACAGCTATGCGTCCGACATCACGCGCACCTTCCCGGTAAGTGGAAAATTCAGCGGGCCGCAAAAGACCTTGTATGAAATCGTGCTGGCGTCGCAGCAGGCAGCGATCGAGGCCACTGGTCCCGGCAAGCTGTTCACCGATGGCCATGACGCCGCGCTGAAAGTGCTGGCGCAGGGCATGCTCGACACCGGTCTGCTGGACAAGGGCAAGGCCGGCTCGGTCGATGACGTGATCGCCAACGGCAGCTACCGGCAGTTCTACATGCACCGCACCGGCCACTGGCTGGGGATGGATGTGCATGATGTCGGCGATTACCGCGACCCGGCGATCACGGCCACCGAGAAGCCGTGGCGCAAGCTGGCGCCGGGCATGGTGCTGACCATCGAGCCGGGCCTCTACGTGCGTCCGGCGCCCGGCGTGCCTGAACAGTTCTGGAACATCGGCATCCGCATCGAGGACGATGCACTGGTGACTGCGGACGGCTGCGACATCATCACGCACAAGGCACCGAAAACGGTGGCCGAAATCGAAGCGGTGATGCGCGGCTGATATGAACCTGCAGGTCGATATCGCCATCGTCGGCGCAGGGCCGGTCGGACTGGCGCTGGCCGCCATGCTGGCAGCCCGCGGCGTCGATGCGCGCAAGATCGCCCTGCTCGATGCCAGGCCGGTCGAGGTCGCCGCCAAGGATCCGCGCTCGCTCGCGCTGTCCTTCGGCAGCCGGCAATTGCTGTCGCCTATCCGCTCGTGGCCGACCGCCGCCACGCCGATTACGCAGATCCACGTATCGCGCCGCGGCAGCTTCGGCCGCACGCTGATCGACTGCACAGACTACCAAATGCCGGCGCTCGGCTATGTATGCCGCTATGGCGATGTCGTGAAGGCTCTGGACTCGGCGCTGCCTTCAGGACTGGCCCTTTTGCGCCCGGCAGCTGTCACGGACAAGCGCGAGTTCGACGGCCGGGTCGAACTGCAACTGGCCGACGGCAGGACGCTGACGGCGACGCTGGTCGTGCAGGCCGAAGGAGGGGTGTTCGGAGAGCAGGCTACTCGAAAGCTGCAGCGCGATTACGAGCAGGTTGCCGTCATCGCGACCGTGCATACCGATGCCATACCGCCGGGCCGCGCGTTCGAGCGCTTCACCGACGAAGGACCGCTGGCCCTGCTGCCGCAAGGCGACGTCTATTCGATGGTCTGGTGCGCGCGGCCGGCGACGGCAGAGTATCTGCAATCGCTGGGCGACGAAGCCTTCCTGGCTCAGTTGCAGCGGTCATTCGGACAGCGCGCCGGCAGGTTCAGGCAAGTCGGCGCACGACATGCGTATGCGCTCGGCCTGAATGCCGAAACGGCCGCAAGTGCGCGCACGATTGCCATTGGAAACGCGGCGCAGACCTTGCATCCGGTCGCCGGTCAGGGCTTGAACCTCGGCCTGCGTGATGCGGCCGTGCTGTCGGCGATGCTGGCTCGCGATACGGTGTCCTCGACGCTCGCCGCTTTCGAGCAGCAGCGCCGCGTTGATCGCGGCACCACAGTCCGCATCACTGACCTGATGGCGCGCATTTTCGCCAGTGGGCCGGATCGCACGCCAACTCAAACGCTGCTGGGCTGGTCGCTTGGCGCGCTTGACTTGCTACCGCCGGCAAAACAGCTGCTGGCCGAGCAAATGATGTTCGGCTCACGTTGAAGCGGAATCGTCTGCGGGCAGTTTCGCGTGGGCATGGATGATCTCGACGACCATCGGCCGGTTGTTCTCGGCGGCCGTGCGAATCGGGTCAACCAGATACCGCTGGTTCAGGTCGAAGATTCGACACAGAGGCTCAAAAAAAACGGGCGCATCGCTGCGCCCGTTCTTAGCGGAACACCGCCGCCTTACTCGACGGCCTTGACCATATCTTCGATGACCTTCTTCGCATCGCCGAAGACCATCATCGTCTTGTCCATGTAGAAGAGCTCGTTGTCCAGGCCGGCATAACCCGCGGCCATCGAGCGCTTGTTGACGATGATCGTCTTGGCCTTGTATGCCTCGAGGATGGGCATGCCGGCGATCGCCGACTTCGGATCCTTCGCGGCCGGGTTCACGACGTCGTTCGCACCCAACACCAGCACCACGTCGGCCTGGCCGAACTCGCTGTTGATGTCTTCCATCTCGAACACCTGGTCATAAGGCACCTCGGCTTCGGCCAGCAGCACGTTCATGTGGCCCGGCATGCGGCCGGCGACCGGGTGGATCGCGTACTTCACGGTCACGCCCTTTTCGGTCAGCTTCTCGGTCAGTTCCTTCAGTGCGTGCTGAGCGCGGGCGACGGCAAGGCCATAACCCGGCACGATGATCACGGTTTCGGCATTCCCCATCAGGAAGGACGCATCGTCCGCCGAGCCCGACTTCACGTTGCGCTGCTGCTGCGCACCGCCCGCAGCCGCCGCGGCATCGCCGCCGAAGCCGCCGAGGATCACGTTGAAGAACGAGCGGTTCATCGCCTTGCACATGATGTACGACAGGATCGCGCCGGACGAACCGACCAGCGAACCTGCAATGATCAGCATCGAGTTGTTGAGCGAAAAGCCGATACCGGCAGCTGCCCAGCCCGAATAGCTGTTGAGCATGGATACCACCACCGGCATGTCGGCGCCGCCGATCGGGATGATGATCAGCACGCCGAGCACGAATGCAATCGCGGTCATGACGAGGAAAGGCGTCCACGCAGCTTCCGCGCCCGGTGCGGCAACGTACACGAGACCGGCACCAATCATGACGATGGCCAGCAGCAGGTTCAGCATGTGCTGGCCCTGGAAAACGACCGGCGCGCCCTGGAACAGGCGGAACTTGTATTTGCCGGCCAGCTTGCCGAAGGCGATCACGGATCCAGAGAAGGTGATCGCGCCGACGAAGGTACCAATGAACAGTTCGATCCGGTTGCCCAGCGGGATGGGGTCGGCGGCCGACGCGACGATACCGAAGGCCTTCGGTTCCGAGACTGCGGCAACGGCGATGCAGACGGCGGCCAAACCGATTAGCGAGTGCATCGCTGCGACCAGTTCAGGCATCTTGGTCATTTCGACGCGCTTGGCCAGCACGGCGCCGATGCCGCCGCCGACAATCACGCCGCCAATCAGCAGACCGAAGCCGCCGCCAGTGGCCGCTTCGGCCTGCAGCTTGACGATCAGGGCAACGGTAGTGAAGGCGGCGATCGCCATGCCGATCATGCCAAAGGCGTTGCCGCGGCGCGCGGTGGCCGGATGCGACAGGCCCTTGAGCGCCTGGATGAAGCAGACCGACGCGATCAGGTACAGCAGGGTGACGAGATTCATGCTCATGTTGTTATGCCCCTTCCTTCTTCGCGGCAGCCTTGGGTTCCTTCTTCTTGAACATTTCGAGCATCCGCTGCGTCACGAGAAAGCCGCCGAAAACGTTGACGGCGGCCAGCGCAACGGCCAGCGTGCCCATGAACCGGCCGACCGGCCCTTCGGTGAGCGCTGCGGCGAGCATCGCACCGACGATGATGATCGCGGAGACCGCATTGGTGACGGCCATCAGCGGCGTATGCAGCGCCGGGGTGACGGTCCAGACCACGTGATAGCCGACGTAGATCGCCAGCACGAAGATGATCAGATTGGTAATGGTATGGCTGACTTCCATGGTGTCCTCTGGTTGTTAGCTGGTGTCTATGCTTGCTTTTTCAGGCCGGTGATGCCGTTCTTCTCGTCGACGAACACGACCTTCGGCTGGTAGCCGGCGACCTCGTGATCCGTCATCGGCGCATACGTGCAGATGATCAGCAGGTCGCCCAGATGGGCCAGCCGGGCCGCCGCGCCGTTGAGCGAAATCTCGCCGCTGCCGCGCCTGCCCTTGATCGCATACGTCGAGAAACGCTCGCCGTTATTTACGTTGTACAGCTCGATCTTCTCGAATTCGCGGATGTCTGCCGCGTCGAGCAGGTCTTCGTCGATCCCGCACGACCCTTCATAGTGGAGGTCGCACTGGGTTACCGTCGCGCGGTGGATCTTTGCGCGCAGCATGATTCGTTGCATTACCGCTCCCGCAAACGCTTACTTGCGCAGCACGTCGCCGCCGTGGCAGAGCAGCGTGGCCGCGACGATTTCGTCTTCGCGGTCGATCGCAAGCTTCGCTTCCTTGTCCACGATCAGCTTCATGAAGTCGAGCACGTTGCGGGCGTACAGGGCCGAGGCGTCGGCCGCACACAGCGCCGGCAGGTTGGCCTCGCCGATGATGTGTACGCCATGCCTGACCACGGTCTTGCCCAGCTCGGATAGCGGGCAGTTGCCGCCCTGCTCGACCGCCATGTCGACGATCACCGAGCCCGGCTTCATGGCCTTGACCGTGTCCTCGCCGATCAGCACCGGCGCCTTGCGGCCCGGGATCAGCGCGGTGGTGATGATGATGTCGGCTTGCTTCGCGCGTTCATGCACGAGCGCGGCCTGACGCTTCATCCATGCTTCCGGCATCGGGCGCGCGTAGCCGCCGACGCCCTGCGCGATCTCGCGCTCCTCGTCGGTCTCGTAGGGCACGTCGATGAACTTCGCGCCCAGCGACTCGACCTGCTCCTTGACCGGCGGACGCACATCGGAGGCCTCGATCACGGCACCGAGGCGCTTGGCGGTCGCGATGGCCTGCAGGCCGGCCACGCCGACGCCCATGATCAGCACGCGCGCGGCCTTGACGGTGCCGGCTGCAGTCATCAGCATCGGCACGAAGCGCTGGTAGGCATTGGCGGCCATCAGCACGGCCTTGTAGCCGGCGATGTTGGCCTGCGAGGAGAGCACGTCCATTGATTGCGCGCGCGTGATGCGCGGGACGGCCTCGAGCGCGAACGCCGACAGCCCGGCACCGGCCATGGCGGCGATGCCCTCGGCATCGAAAGGATTGAGCATGCCGATCAGCACGGCGCCCGACTTCATCTGCGCGCGCTCGTCGGCCGACGGTGCGCGAACCTTCAGCACCATGTCGCAGCCGAGGGCATCGGCGGCCGGTCCGGTTTGCGCGCCGGCAGTGGAAAACGCGTCGTCGGTGATGCTGGCCTGAATGCCGGCGCCCGACTGCACGATCACCTGGTGGCCGGCGGCGATCAGTTTCTTTACGGTTTCAGGGGTCGCGGCGACACGCGTCTCTCCCTGTCGGGTCTCGGCTGGAATGCCGATCTTCATGGCGTTCTCCAATGAAAAATTCGCCCGGCGTCGGCTTGCGGGAGGCAGGAGCCGCGTCCACCGGGCGTTTGATTTTTGGCAAGCAGGCGAGGTCGCGCGAGGGCGTCTGCCGCTTTGCCTTTCTGCAAGAAGGCGAACGATACCTTTTCCCGCTGTTCTCTGCAACGCACCACGAAATTGTTCCTGCCCAAGACCGCAGCGCTGCAGCGAGCCGAATCCGAACCGGCCAAGCGGGTAAAATGCGGCGTCTTTGAAGGAAACCATGTCTACCATCTGGAAACCCTCCGTTACGGTTGCCGCGATCATCGAACGTGACGCGCAATTCCTGCTGGTCGAAGAGGAAACCAGCGACGGCATCCGCTTCAATCAGCCGGCCGGACATCTCGATCCGGGCGAATCGCTGATTGAGGCGGTCAGCCGCGAGACGCTGGAAGAAACGGCGCACGGGTTCATGCCGACGGCGCTGGTCGGCATGTACATGTCGCGCTATTTGTCGGCCCGGACTGGCGAGGAAGTCACCTACCTGCGCTTCGCCTTCACCGGCGAGGTCGGCGCAGCCCTCGACCGCCCGCTGGACGTCGGCATCCTGCGCGCCGTCTGGATGACGCGCGACGAGATGGAAGCCTGCCGCGAGCAGCACCGCAGCCCGTTGGTACTGCAATGCGTCGACGACTACCTGCAGGGCAAGCGCTGCCCGCTGTCGGTGATCACCACCCACCCGAGCGTCTACGGCACGACCTATGCGTAAGGAGCGGGTGGTGCTGGGCATGTCCGGGGGCGTCGATTCCTCGGTGGCTGCCTGGCTGCTGAAGCAGCAGGGCTACGAGGTCATCGGGCTGTTCATGAAGAACTGGGAAGATGACGACGACGACGAGTACTGTTCGACCCGGCAGGACTGGATAGACGCGGCCAGCGTCGCCGACGTGGTCGGCGTCGATATCGAGGCCGTCAATTTCGCCGGCGAGTACAAGGACCGCGTGTTTGCCGAGTTCCTGCGCGAGTATGAGGCCGGACGCACGCCGAATCCGGACGTGCTGTGCAACGCCGAGATCAAGTTCAAGGCTTTCCTCGACCATGCGATGCAGCTGGGCGCCGATCGCATCGCGACCGGCCATTACGCGCGCGTGCGCGAGCGCGACGGCCGCCATCAGCTGCTGAAGGCGATCGATCCGACCAAGGACCAGAGCTATTTCCTGCACCGGCTGAATCAGGCCCAACTGTCGCGCACGCTGTTCCCGCTGGGCGAACTGCACAAGACCGAGATCCGGCGCATTGCCGCGGAACTCGGGCTGCCGAACGCGCGCAAGAAGGACTCGACCGGCATCTGCTTCATCGGCGAGCGGCCATTCCGGGAATTCCTGAACCGCTACCTGTCGTTCAGGCCGGGGCCGATGCAAACGCCGGACGGCGACCTGGTCGGCGAGCATGTCGGCCTGTCGTTCTACACGCTCGGCCAGCGCAAGGGCATCGGCATCGGCGGCAGCCGCAAGCACCGCGGCGATGATGGCAGCCACGAGCCGTGGTACGTCGCGCGCAAGGACATCGAGAACAACACCCTCTACGTGGTCCAGGGCCATGACCATCCGTGGCTGCTGTCGGCCCGGCTCGAGGCCGGCCAGGCCAGCTGGGTCGCCGGCACCCCTCCGGACCAGGCCCGGGTCCACGCCAAGACCCGGTACCGGCAGGCCGACATGGCCTGCACCCGGCAAGCTGCCGCAGACGGCCGCTTCAAATTGATGTTCGAACAGCAGCAGTGGGCGGTCACTCCGGGACAGTCTGCCGTGCTGTACGACGGCGATGTCTGCCTCGGCGGCGGCATCATCGAAAGCGCCGCTGCGGCCTTCTGAACGCATCTCCGGCTGCGCTTCCTACGGCCGGCTCATGCCGGACTTGTCATTTCCGCAATTATTCCTGCCGGATCCGCTTTCCGATACTCAAAAAGTGCTTGCCAAGCTTTTCGGGATGACGAATAATCTAAACAAGAATTGTTCGCATTTACAAAGTAGGCAATGAGCACCCGAGCAGACAGTTGCAGCGCCGCGCCCGCCAACATGGATAACGGCGGCACCGGCGGCAAGCCGCGGATCAAGCTCGCCGACCTGCTGCGGCAAATGCGGGAAATAGAGATCGACCATGACGGCAAGATCTACCGCCTGCGCCTGACACAGGCCAACAAGCTGATCCTGACCGCCTGAAACCAACCGAGACTCCATCATGATCGTCTGCATCTGCCACAACGTTTCCGACAAAGCCATCCGCCACGCCGTGGATGCGGGAGCCACGTCGATGCAGGAAATCCGCGCGCAACTGAACGTGGGCAACTGCTGCGGCAAATGCGCGGCCTTCGCCAAGACACTGGTGCGCGCCCAGCTCGAGGACCGGGCGGCCAACATCGTCGAGGTGCGCCGCGTCGCGGCCGCTGCCTGAACCCGGATGCGTGCCGTTGCAGGGCTGCCGGGACACCACGGCGCCTCCCACCGAACCAGCCCGCTGGCGCTGGCCGTGCTGTTACACGGTGCGCTGCTGCTGGCGCTCATGCAAGGCCTGAGCCCGTCGCACCCGCGCCTAGAGCCGCGCGAAGTCGTCATCGCGCTGGTCGCGCCGCGCACCGAAACGCCGCAGGCGCGTCCACTGACGCCGCCCGCACCGGCGGCGATGGCGCCGCAACAGGCGCTCTCGCCGCCTCAGCTTGAACCACAGCCCCAGCCGCGCCCGCTGCCGGTGAGTGAGCCGCTGCCGGCGCCCGTGTTGCAGGACACGCCGTCGCCGGTTACCAGCACGCCGGTTGCCAGTGCACCGATGCCCGCCCCGATGCCTGCCGCGAGCGCCACCGCTGCCACGCCGCCGGTTCAGGAAAGCCGTCCCGCGCCTGCGGCCCCGGTCATGCAGCAGGCGCCGGCCGCTGGGGCCGACCGCGGGCCCGTCACGGTCTCCAGCGTCGAATACCTGCAGCCGCCGAAACCCGACTATCCGCTCGGCGCCAAACGTGCCGGCGAACAGGGCAAGGTCGTGCTGCGCATCCTGATCAGCGACAAGGGCTTGCCCGAGCGCGTGGATATCAAGCAAAGCGCCGGCTTCCCGCGGCTGGACGAAGCGGCGCGCGCTGCCGCGTTGCGGGCCGTATTCAAGCCCCACCTCGAAGACGGCCGCGCCGTGCCCGCCTACGTGCTCGTGCCGATCAATTTCGCCCTCAAATAAACCACAACCCGCTTCCGAAAGACCACCATGGACACCAGCCCCTACGGACTTGCCTCGATCTGGCAACAAGGCGATCTCGTCACCCGCGGCGTCGCGATCCTGCTGATCGCGATGTCGATCGCTTCCTGGACGGTGATGATCTCGAAAGGGCTGCAGGCATGGCGCCACCGCCGCGCCATCGACTCCGCGCGCCGCGATTTCTGGGATGCCGGCAACCTCGACGCCGGCATCGCCATGCTCGGCAAGGACAATCCGTTCGCGCAACTGGCCGGCGCCGGCGCATCGGCGATCAAGCATCACCATGCGCATGCCGGCGCGTTGCACGAGCAGCTGTCGGTCAGCGACTGGATGACGATGTCGCTGCGCCAGTCGATCGACGAGGCGGCCGCGAAGCTGTCCTCCGGCATGGCCGTACTCGCCTCAGTCGGCTCGACCGCGCCCTTCGTCGGCCTGTTCGGCACCGTCTGGGGCATTTACCATGCGCTGGTCTCGATCGGCAGCTCGGGGCAGGCCAGCATCGACAAGGTCGCCGGCCCGGTCGGCGAGGCGCTGATCATGACCGCGCTCGGCCTTGCTGTTGCCATCCCCGCGACCTTCGGCTACAACGCGCTGGTTCGCAGCAACAAAACCATCCTCGCGCAGCTGAACAAGTTCGGCTTCGATTTGCACGCGCTGTTCGTGACCGGCGCGCGCGCCGGCGACAATGCAGCGTCGCAGAAACTCAGCATCGTGCGGAGCGCGTGATGGCGATGGGCACGCTGTCCGACAGCTCGGACGATGACTTCAACCCGGAGATCAACACCACGCCGTTGGTCGACGTGATGCTGGTGCTGCTGATCATTTTCATCATCACCATCCCCGTCATCAACCACAGCGTCAAGCTCGACCTGCCCAAGGCCAGCACGCAAGCGAACGACCCGAAGCCGGAGACCGTGAACCTGTCGATCGACGCGCAGGGCCAGCTGTTCTGGAACAACAAGCCGATCGCCGAGCATGAACTGCAACAGCAGATCATGCTCGCGGCGCAAAAGACGCCGCAACCGGAGCTACATCTGCGCGCGGAACGCACGACCCAATACGAAAAAGTCGCGCAAGTCATGGCCGCCGCACAGAACGGCGGGCTGTCGAAGATCGGCTTCATCACCGACCCGAACAAGAAGTAAGCAGCACCCCGTATTTTCAGCAGCCAGCCACGCCGGTTTCGCCGGACAGCCAGCCAATAACAAGAACGAAGCCTGTGCCGACCGCGCGCAGGCTGGCATAACGAGTCTGGCATGAACACCACAATCAAACTCAAGCCGCTGGGCGCACTGGTGGCAGGGCTGGCCTTTGCCGGCAGCCCGGCGCTGGCCGCGGACAGCACAACGACCGACCAGAAAAACGATGGCACGCTCCCTGCCGTCGAGGTAAACGCGCAGAAAGAGGCACCCGCCTACATGGGCACCAAGACCCGCGTCGGCAAGGTAGAGCAGGATCCGCACGACATCCCGCAAGCCGTCACCACGGTCACCAGCAAGCTGCTGCAGGAGCAGCAGGCAGGCTCGCTGCAGGAAGCGATGCGCAACGTGGCCGGCATCAGCTTCAACGCTGCCGAAGGCGGTCGTGCCGGCGACAACATGAACCTGCGCGGCTTCTACACTTTCGGCGACATGTACCTCGACGGCATTCGCGACACCGCGCAGTACAACCGCGAGACTTTCAACTTCGAGCAGCTCGACGTGCTGCGCGGCGCCGGTGCAATGCTGTTCGGCCGCGGCCAGGCCGGCGGCGTGATCAACCAGGTGACCAAGACGCCGCTCGAGCACGATCAGTACCGGCTGACGGGCAGCGGCGGCACGCATGGCTACCAGCAATTCACTGCCGACCTGAACAAGGGCGTCAGCGAGAATGTCGGCCTGCGCGTGAACCTGATGGACCGCAACGAGGGCAGCTGGCGCAGCAACCCGGCCTCGGGGGCCGAGCCCACGCTCAGCCGCAGCGGCGCGGCCATCAGCCTGGCGCTGAACCAGTCGAGCAGGCACAAGTTCTGGATCAACCACTACACCCTGCGTACCCGCGACAATCCGGATTACGGCACCTCGTACGACGCCGATACCCGGCGGCCGAGCAAGCGCTTCCCGGCCAGCTATTTCTACGGCACCGACAAAACCTTCGACAACAGCGACACCTCGATGAGCACGCTGGTCTACGAATGGCGAATCGATGGCGACACGCTGCTGCGAACCCAGCTGCGGCAGGCAAGCTATGACCGCAGCTACTGGGCCAAGACGCCAAACCTGACTTCCGCCCCGAACGCCGTCGGCGGCGTAGGTGGCAACCAGTCCCGCATGGCCTTCTACGACACCACCACGCTGCAGTCGGATTTCAGCAAGCGGTTCAACGCGCTGGGCATGGCACACCAGTTTGTCGGAGGCATCGAATTCCTGAAGGAGGACAGCTGGCGCAAGGCACTGAACAACTATGGCACGTTGGCCAATCCGGATTTCCGCCCGTACCAGCCCGCGCTGACCGGCAATCCGATTTCGTTCAATGGCAAATCGACTGCGGTGTACGCGCAAGATACGGTGGAGTTCATCCCGCAATGGAAGGCCACCGTGGGCGCGCGCCGCGACCAGCTCGACGCCACCTATTCGAGCGCCACATCGCCCAGACTCAGCTACGGCGAGTGGAGCTACCGCAGCGCCCTGTCCTATCACCCGACCGACGAGTCGCACTACTATCTGGCCTGGAGCGATTCCTTCAGCCCGACGGCCGACCTGTACCAGCTGCAGGTAGCGCCTCAGCCGCCGGAGCGCAGCGACACCGTCGAGCTGGGTGCGAAGTACATCCTTTTCGAGGGCGATCTCGCACTGCGCGGCGCGATCTACCGCGCCACCAAGACATGGGAGCGGAATACCGACCTGGAAGCGACAGCGGCGATCCTCACGAAGAAACGCCGCACCGATGGCATCGAGATCGAAGCCGCCGGACGCCTGACCCAGGCATGGGAAGTCTTTGCCGGCGTGTCGCTGATGGATGCGAGGATCCTCGAGGTCGCGGAAAACATCAATGCCGTCACCGGTGTGGTCACCTACGGCAATCCTGCCTATGTCGGTCAGCGCGCACGCAATACGCCGAAATACACGTTCAATCTCTGGACCACTTACCGGATCGATCCTCACTGGCGCGTCGGCGGCGGCGTCGAGGCCAAGGGCGATCGCCAGGGCTTCAACCCATCGGGCTCAGGCCCCGTGCCGACACTCAATGGTGCCTATCATCCGAACACCTCGCCGGCATTCCACCGCGTCGATGCCCTGCTGTCCTATGAACAACCGACATGGAGCGCAAAACTGAACGTCAAGAACTTGTTCAACAAGCTCTACTACGACGCGATTTATGACAACGGTGGCTTCACCGTGCCGGGCATCCGCCGCACCGTCATCCTGACCGCCGAGCTGAAGTACTGAAGCCATGATCGTCACCATCGACCCGCTGCTGTCGGCCGACGAACTGGCAAGCGCCCGCTCGCTGCTGGCAAAGGCCAGCTGGTCGGATGGTCGCATCACGGCCGGCGCGCAAGCCGCGTTGGCCAAGAACAACCAGCAGCTGGCGGAAGGCGAACAGCATCTGCCGTCCCTGCGCCGACTGGTCATGCAGGCACTGTCGCATAACGCCATTTTCTTCGCAGCCGCGCTGCCGCTGAAGATTCTGCCACCTTTTTTCAATCGCTACGCCGGCGCGGCCAACACCTACGGCGCGCATGTCGATGGCGCGATGCGGCAGGCGCCGGACGGAAGCCACGTGCGCACCGACCTGTCGGCCACGCTGTTCCTGTCCGACCCCGACAGCTATGACGGCGGCGAGTTGCAGATCGATGACACCTTCGGCACCCACGCGATCAAGCTGCCGGCCGGCAGTCTGGTGCTGTACCCGTCGTCGTCGGTGCACCGCGTCACGCCCGTGACGCGCGGAGAACGGGTTGCAAGCTTCATGTTCATGCAGAGCATGGTGCGCGACGCCGGTCGGCGACGGCTGCTTTACGAGATGGATATGGCGCTGCTGCAGCTGCGCGAGACCATCGGCGAGACCGAGGCTGTCGTGAAACTCACCGGCACTTACCACAACCTGCTGCGGCAATGGGCCGACAGCTGATGGAAGCGACCTGCGCCTCGATTGCGGACTATGCCGCCCGCGCGCAGGCCACCCTGCCCGCTGCGATTCGGGACTACCTCGATGCCGGCAGCGGCGCGGGACGCACGCGGCTGGCCAACACGGCCGACTTCGACCGCATCCCGCTGATGCCCCGGCCCTTGTCCGACGTGCGGGGCGGGCACACGCGCACCGAACTGTTCGGGCGGTCGCTCGCGCATCCGTTCCTGCTGGCACCGATTGCCTACCAGCGGCTGTTCCATCCGCAAGGCGAAGTCGGTACCGCGATGGCTGCCGAAGCGCAGCAGTCGACGATGATCGTCAGCAGCCTCGCCAGCCTGCCGCTGGCCGAGATCGCGGCCACCGGCGTCGATTGGTGGTTCCAGTTGTACTGGCAAGCCGGACTCGATGCCACGCTGCGTCTGCTCCGCAAGGCGGAGGAAGCGGGTGCGGAAGCGATCGTCTTTACCGTCGATGCACCGGTCAAGCAGGCAACGCTGGCCCTGCCCGCCGGCGTGCGCGCGGTGAACCTCGACTCCGACTCTGCGTTGCCGGCGATACCGGACGAACGGAGCGCTGTCTTCGACCGGTGGATGGCGATCGCCCCGCGCTGGGATGACCTCGCCTGGCTGCGACAGCAGACGCGGCTGCCGCTGCTGGTGAAGGGATTGCTGCACGAGGCTGACGCCCTGCGCGCCATCGGACTCGGCTGCGACGGGCTGATCGTCTCGAACCACGGCGGTCGCGTAATCGATGGTACGCCGACGGCGCTGACCGCGCTGCAGCGTCTGCGGAAAGTGCTGCCCGCATCGACGCTGCTGCTGTTCGACAGCGGCATCCGCAGCGGCGACCATGCGTTCAAGGCCATCGCACTTGGCGCGACAGCGGTGCTGGTCGGGCGCCCGGCGATGTGGGGACTGGCGGCCGCCGGCCCGCTGGGCGTCGCGCATGTGCTGCGGTTGCTGCGCGACGAACTGGAGATGACGATGGCGCTGACCGGCTGCGCGACGATCGACGCAATCCATGCTGGGTGCGAACCATTCGCCAATGACGAATGAGTCGCAATAACGAAATGCAGTCGGGGGGCTTTCAAGCGCGTCCGGCTGCGTTAACATCGTGGTTTATTTGACACCCACCAAGGAAGAGGCACCGATGAAAGGCGATCCCACCATCATCAAGCTGCTCAACGATCAGTTGACCAACGAACTGACCGCCATCAACCAGTACTTTCTGCATGCGCGCATGTACAAACACTGGGGCTTCGAGAAACTCGGCAAGAAGGAGTACGCGGAGTCGATCGGGGAAATGAAGCATGCCGACCAGCTGATCGACCGCATCCTGATGCTTGAAGGGCTGCCGAATCTGCAGGCGCTGCACAAATTGATGATCGGCGAAAACGTACCCGAGATGCTCGACTGCGACCTGCAACTGGAAAAGATTTCGCAACAGACGGTCAAGGACGGCATCGCCGCCTGCGAAGCGGCGCGAGATTATGTGTCACGCGAACTGTTCCAGCACATCCTCGACGATACCGAGGAGCACATCGACTGGATCGAGACCCAGCAAGACCTGATCGACAAGGTCGGCGTACAGAACTACCTGCAATCGCAAATGGGCGACGCGGACTGATCCCTCCCGAGGGTGCTGCCTGCGCATCCGGTACTTGCGCACCCGCGCGGCGAACCGCCGAAAAACATAACGGAGCCTTTGGGCTCCGTTGTGTTTTGTGCGTTCTTCACTGCATTGGCAGGCTCAGGCGACCGGTATCGTGTCGCGAAACGACGGCCGGTCCGACAGCTTGTCGAACAGGTGCTCCAGGTTCGGATGGTCTTCGCGCCACGTAATTTCAGGGAAACGGAAAGCTATCCAGCCCAGTGCACTGCCGACGGCGACATCGGCCAGCGTGAACTGCTTGCCGGCGCAAAAAGCGTGGTCTCCCAGCCCGTGGGCCATGGCCTTCAGGCCCTCGCGAACTTTGTCCAGCTGGCGCGCCATCCATGCGTCGCTCTGCCGCTCCGCCGGTCGCTGCGTGCGTTCGAGGCGGACCAGGATGGCGGCGTCCGTGACGCCATCGGCCAGAGCCTCCCAGCACTTGATGCTGGCGCGCTCGCGCCCGGCGGCCGGAATCAGCTTGCCGACCGGCGACATCGTATCGAGATACTCGACGATCACCCGCGAGTCGAACATCGCACCACCGTCTTCCATGACCAGACAGGGCACCTTGCCGAGCGGGTTCGACAGGCTGATGGTCGTTTGTGGAGACCAGACATCCTCCAGCACGAACTCGTAGTCGAGCCGCTTCTCCGCCATCACGATCCGGACTTTGCGGACGTAGGGGCTAGCGAGGGATCCAATCAGCTTCATGGGGCAGCGGCGATGATTTCAGGGAAGCGGATTATATCATTGGCAAATCACTACGCCTTGCCTACGCCGGGCTGGGGCGGATCCGCTGCCCGCGGGTGGTAGAATCGCGCGCTTGTCAGTATTCTCCTTTGCGGCACCGCCGCACTCCAAATCATGGCCCTCTCCCCCCTGTCCGCCCTGTCGCCGCTCGACGGCCGCTACGCCTCCAAGACCGACGCCCTGCGCCCGCTGCTGTCCGAAGCCGGCTTCATGCACCACCGCGTAAAGGTAGAGATTGCTTGGCTGATCGCGCTGTCGGAAGCGGGATTTCCCGAACTGCAGCCCTTTTCCGCCGAGGCTAACGCCCTGCTCGAGCGGCTGGCGATGGATTTCAGCGAAGACGATGCAGCCCGCATCAAGGCCATCGAAGCCGTGACCAACCATGACGTCAAGGCCGTCGAGTACTGGCTGAAGGAGCAGGTTCAGCACGTGCCGGAACTGGTGTCGGCGTCCGAATTCATCCATTTCGCGTGCACGTCCGAGGACATCAACAATACCTCGCACGGGATGATGCTCAAGGCAGCGCGAGATACCGTGCTGCTGCCGTCGCTGTCGAACGTGATCGACAAGCTCGCCGAGATCGCCCGCGCGAATGCGGAGGTGCCGATGATGTCGCGTACCCACGGCCAACCCGCAAGCCCGACCACGCTGGGCAAGGAAATGGCCAACGTGGTTACCCGGCTGCAGCGTGCACGCCAGCGGATTGCCGATGTCCAGATTCTCGGCAAGATGAACGGTGCAGTGGGCAACTACAACGCCCACCTGTCAGCCTATCCCGACATCGACTGGCCGGCGTTTTCGCGCAAGGTGGTCGAGCAGCGCCTCGGTCTGACCTTCAATCCGTACACCATCCAGATCGAGCCGCACGACTATATTGCCGAACTGTTCGATGCAGTCGCACGCACCAACACCATCCTGCTCGACCTGAACCGCGACCTCTGGGGCTATATCTCGCTGGGCTTCTTTAAGCAGAAGACCCGGGCAGGCGAGATCGGCTCCTCGACGATGCCGCATAAGGTCAATCCGATTGATTTCGAGAACTCGGAAGGCAACCTCGGCATGGCCAATGCAGTGCTCAAGCACATGGCCGAGAAATTGCCGGTATCGCGCTGGCAGCGCGACCTGACCGATTCGACCGTGCTGCGCAATATCGGCGTCGGCCTCGGCTACGCGCTGCTGGCCTACGACAGCTGCCTGCGCGGCCTGAACAAGCTGGAGGTGAATCCAACCCGCATGGCCGACGACCTCGACCACAACTGGGAAGTGCTGGCCGAGCCGGTGCAAACCGTGATGCGCCGCTACGGCATCGAAAATCCGTACGAGCAGTTGAAGGAACTCACGCGTGGCAAGGGAATATCGAAAGAAGCCCTGCGCGAGTTCATCGACGGCCTGGCCATTCCGCAGGATGCAAAGGACCGACTGCTAGCCATGACGCCGGCCACGTACGTGGGCCTCGCCGCCAGGCTCGCTGCCGACATCTGATCCGCACGCAGCCGCTCCGGCAAAGCCGGCCGCGTGCCGGCTTTGCCGTGTGCGCTGCAACGCAACGGATTTCGAACACCGGATTCCGAATACCGGCGTGCAATTAATGCCGGCCGATGCCGAACACCTGTTCGACCGAATCTGCGCCCAGCAGCGCATCGATCCAGCCGTCCATCTCCGATGCGCTGGCCGACCCGATGCGCTCCCCCGCCCAGTCGGGCAACTCCCCGAAGCGACGCTCCAGCAGGCGCGTCAGGACTCGTGACTGAGCTTGCTGCATCCCTTGCTGCATCCCTTGCTGCATCCCTTGCTGCATCCCTTGCTGCATCCCTTGCTGCATCCCTTGCTGCATCCCTTGCTGCATCCCTTGCTGCATCCCTTGCTGCATCCCCTGCTGCATCCCCTGCTGCATCCCCTGTTGCATCCCTTTCTGATACCCCTCTTCCTGGGCAAGACGTTCGATTGAACTCATGTAAGGCATGCTGATCTCCTTTTCCAGTGTTTCAAGATTTTGCCGGAATTGCGTTGTCATCTCCGGCGGCAGAGCCATCATCCAGTCGATGACCTTGAATAAATTGATCATCTGCTGTTTGTCCCAATTGCGACGGTACAAACTCTTTACCAAACGCCATTTTTCTGACAAGCGCAGCGCCAGATCACCACGTGTCGCTCGGGTGGATAGATGGGCTTGGGTGATCAGCGCAAACGGGTTGCGACTATCGGCCAAGCGGCCGTCATTGCCTGCCCAGTCGAGTAATTTGGCGACCGGAAAGCGCAATTGCAGCTGGCAGCCGCACATGTCATAACCGAAATAATCAGGGCGCCAGTCTTCCCGGTCATCGGCAAGCAGGGCGAGGCTCACGATGGGTTGCCGATAGCGATCGTACAAGCGGTAGTGATAGACGAAGATCCGTTCGGAGAAAGCTTGCTGCGCCTCGCCCTGAATCTCCAGATGGACGAATAGCCACCCTGTCCGACCATCGTGGCGGCCGACACGCACCAGTTTGTCCACGACGCGCTTGCCCAGTTCGGCGTCCTGAACCACTGCGCGCAGTTCCTGGTCGAGAAACACGGGTGCAGTACTCCAGTCGATCTGCGCATACACCCGAGGGAAATAAAACTGCAGGAAGTCGGCAAAGTAGTTCTCGAGCGCCTCCTTCCACGGACTGTCATAGTCGTCTGCCACACTGCCTCCGCTTCAGGCGATTCGGCTCGGCGTGACGCCGTCCGTAACTGCCGGTCTGCGCAGCGTGCAGTCACGCATGCGATCCGTGTTCGCCAACTGTTCTCGCAACCTCAGTTCCGCGATCAAACGCAGCTGCATGGCCGGCAAGTGTTGCGCCGAATTCACGTCGGGCGACCAACGGGGCCACACAAGCAGTGCGGCGCACAGCCAAAAAAGAAAAGCCGGCGTACGCCGGCTTTCGTGGGCAGGGTGGTGCAGCTCAGACGACTGCACCGTCGGTTTCATCCTTCGGCTTGACCGGTTTGAGCAGATCCTCCCGCTTGACGCCCAGCCACATGGCCACGGCCGCGGCAACGAATACCGACGAATAGATACCGAACAAGATGCCGATGGTCAGCGCCAGCGCAAAGTAATGTAGCGTCGGTCCGCCGAAGAGCAGCATCGACAGGACCATCAACTGGGTTGACCCGTGGGTGATCACCGTACGCGAGATGGTGCTCGTGATCGCGTGGTTCATCACGTCCGCCGTGGTCAGCTTGCCGTAGCGGCGATCCCGGAACGTCTCGCGCACGCGGTCGAACACGACTACCGATTCGTTCACCGAATAGCCGAGGACGGCCAGCACCGCAGCGAGCACCGTCAGCGAGAACTCCCACTGGAAGAAAGCAAAGAAGCCAAGGATGATGACCACGTCATGCAGGTTGGCGATGATCGCGGCAACGGCAAATTTCCACTCGAAGCGGAAGGCCAGGTAAATCATGATGCCGATCACCACGAACGCCAGCGCGGTCAGTCCGTCATGGGCCAGTTCCTCGCCGACTTGCGGCCCGACGAACTCCACGCGCCGCAGGCTCACCGATGCATCTTCCGCCTTCAGCGCGTCCATCACGCGGGTGCTGACCTGCGCCGTATTCGCGCCCTGCTGCACCGGCAGGCGGATCAGCACGTCCTGCGCGGTGCCGAAGCTCTGCACCTGGCTGTCCGCAAAGCCCAGTCCTCCGATCGTGCCGCGGATGCGCTCGAGGTCGGCCGGCTTGGCGTACGAGACTTCCATCACCGTGCCGCCGGTGAACTCGATCGACAAATGCAAGCCCTTGGCGAACAGGAAGAAGACGGCAGCGACGAAGGTCAGCGCGGAAATCGCGTTGAACACCACCGCATGCCGCATGAAAGGAATGTCTTTCTTGATCCGGAAAAATTCCATGATGTTCTCCTAATTGGCCGTCGCTTACGCGTTCGGCTTCCAGACCTGTCCGATGGACACGCTGGTCAATTTCTTGCGGCGGCCATACCAGAGGTTGGCCAATGCGCGAGCAACCAGCACGGCCGAGAACATCGACGTCAGGATACCCAGACAGTGCACGACCGCAAAGCCGCGGATCGGGCCCGAGCCGAAAATCAGCAACGCGACGCCGGCAATCAGCGTGGTGACGTTCGAGTCAAGAATGGTCGCCCATGCGCGCTCGAAGCCGGTCGCAATGGCGGCTTGCGGCGAGTTGCCGTTCCTTAGTTCCTCGCGGATGCGCTCGTTGATCAGCACGTTGGCATCTATCGCCATGCCGAGGGTGAGCGCAATGGCCGCGATGCCGGGCAAGGTGAGCGTGGCCTGCAGCACCGAAAGCAAGGCGATCAGCAGCATCACGTTGACGGCCAGCGCGAAGACGCTGAAGGCGCCGAAGATCAGGTAGTAGACAATCATGAACACCGTGATCGCGGCAAAACCGTAGAGCGTTGAGTTGAAGCCTTTCGCGATATTCTCGGCGCCGAGTTGCGGACCGATCGTGCGCTCCTCGATGATCTCCATCGGCGCAGCGAGCGAGCCGGCGCGCAGCAGCAGCGCGAGGTCGGAAGCGGCCGTCGGCGACTCCATGCCGGTGATCTGGAAGCGCGAGCCGAGTTCGTCGCGGATGGTGGCTACCGTCAGCACCTCGCCCTTGCCTTTCTCGAACAGCACGATCGCCATCAGCTTGCCGATCTTGTTGCGCGTGGCCTCACGCATCTTGCGGCCGCCGTCGCCGTTGAGGTCGATGCTGACCGACGGCTGCTGGTTCTGGTCGAAGGCGGCGCCGGCATTCGAGATGTAGTCGCCGGTGATCACCGGATCCTTATAGAGTACGACCGGCGCGCCTTTGCCGACCTTGAACAGTTCGGAGCCGACCGGAACGGACGCGCCGTCCTCGGTGCCGCGGCGAACCGATTCATCGACCATCCGCACTTCCAGCGTCGCGGTGCGGCCGATGATGTCCTTGGCGCGCGAGACATCCTGCACGCCGGGCAGCTGCACGACAATGCGGTCGGCGCCCTGGCGCTGGATGATCGGTTCGGCCACGCCGAGTTCGTTGACCCGTTTCGACAGCGTCGAGATATTCTGCTGAACCGCCTCCTCCAGCGTCTGCCTGACCGCCTGCGGAACCAGCGTTGCGCGCAATTTCAGGCCGTCGGCATCTGCTGAGTCGACCAGCGCGAGTTCAGGCATCTGGTTGCGCAGCAGATCGCGCGCCGCATCCAGCGTTTCGCGGTCGCGGAAGCGGATGTCGATCGCCTCGCCGTCGCGCGACAGGCCGGCGAACCGGATCTTCTTTTCGACCAGCAGCGAGCGAGCGCCCGTCTGCACCGACTGCATGCGCTTGGTCATCACGGCCCGCGTGTCGACCTGCATCAGGAAATGCACGCCCCCGCGCAGGTCCAGCCCCAGATACATCGGTAGCGCACGCAGCGACTGAAGCCAGGCCGGCGTATTCGGCAGCAGGTTGAAGGCCACCAGATAGCTGGGGTCGGCCGGGTCCTTGTTCAGCGCCTGCTCGATCGCGGTCTTGGCCTTGAACTGGAGGTCGGTGCTGGCAAAGCGCACGCGCACCGTGCCGTTGTTACCGAGATCCTCGTAGTAGGCATTTTCGGCGGGAATGGCAGCAACCTTCAGGGCCTGCAACACCTGATCCGTCGCCGCTGGGGTCAGTTTCAATGTTGCCTTGGCGCTGCTGACCTGTACGGCCGGGGACTCGCCAAAGAAATTGGGTATCGTGTATAGCACGCCGAATGCCAGCACCAGCGCGATCATCACGTACTTCCAGAGGGGGTAACGGTTCATGGCAACTCGCCTTGGATGAAAAAAGTCCGGCAGCGCATGCCGGACCGGGGCCGAAGCGGGGTGATCAGAGCGACTTGACCGTGCCCTTGGGCAGCAGCATCGTCACCGACGCCTTCTGCAGCACGATCTCGGTGCCTTCGGCAACTTCCAGCGTGACATAGGCGTCGCCGACCTTGGTGAGCTTGCCGACCAGACCGCCCGCGGTGACGACCTCATCGCCCTTGGCCAGCGCGTCGATCATGGCTTTCTGCTCTTTCTGGCGCTTCATCTGCGGGCGGATCATCAGGAAGTACAGCACGACGAACATCAAGATGATCGGCAGGAAGCTCATCAGGCCGCCGCCGGCGCCCGCCGGCGCAGCCGCCTGGGCATAGGCATTCGAGATAAACATGGACAGCTCCGGGTTGGTTTTCTGGAACCCGGCATTCTAGCATTGGGGCGACTGCCTCATCCACGATACCTTGGGATGCTTCGGGCGCGCCTGCCGCGCATGATTGGCGGACCGGTGAAACGTCAGCGATAGGGGAAAAAATCGGGAGCGCGGTTCCCGCGCGGGGCAATTTTCAGAAAAGTCCTGATCACGTCGCCAAGGTCGGTGTCAGACGCCACGCGCACGGTCGGCGGCAAAACGAATCCGGAATTGTTCGAAAGTGCCCGCGTCAATCGCCGCTCGCATCTCGCGCATCAGCTGCAGGTAGTAATGCAGGTTGTGGACAGTGTTCAGGCGCGCGCCAAGGATCTCGCCTGCGCGGTGCAGGTGGTGCAGGTAGGCGCGCGAGAAATTGCAGCAAGCATGACAATCGCAACTTTCGTCGAGCGGCATGTCCTCGTCCTTGTGGCGGGCATTGCGGATCTTGAGGTCGCCATAGCGCGTGAACAGCCAGCCGTTGCGCGCATTCCGGGTCGGCATCACGCAGTCGAACATGTCGATCCCGTTGGCCACGCCGTCGACCAGATCCTCCGGCGTGCCGACGCCCATCAGGTAATGCGGCTTGTCTGCCGGCAGCCGGGGACCGACATGGGACAGGATGCGCTGCATGTCTTCCTTTGGCTCGCCGACCGACAACCCGCCGATGGCCAGACCATCGAAGCCGAGTTCGGACAGACCTGCCAGCGATTCGTCGCGCAGGTTTTCGAACATGCCACCCTGAACGATGCCGAACAGGGCGTTCGGGTTCTGCTCGCGACGGAATTCGTCGAGCGAGCGCCTGGCCCAGCGCAGCGACATCCGCATCGACTTGCCGGCCTCCTCGCGTGTGGCCGGGCGTCCGTCGATCTCGTACGGCGTGCACTCGTCGAACTGCATCACGATGTCGGAATTGAGCACGCGCTGGATCTGCATCGAGATCTCCGGCGACAGGAACAGCTTGTCGCCGTTGATCGGCGACGCGAATTTCACGCCCTCCTCGGAAATTTTGCGCATCGCCCCCAGCGAGAACACCTGAAAGCCGCCCGAGTCGGTCAGGATCGGCCGGTCCCAGCCGATGAAACGGTGCAGCCCGCCGAACTTGCCGACGATCTCCAGCCCCGGACGCAGCCACAGGTGGAAGGTATTGCCGAGGATGATGTGCGCATCGATCTCGCGCAACTCGTCCGGCGACATCGCCTTCACCGAGCCGTAGGTGCCGACCGGCATGAAGATCGGCGTCTCTATCGATCCGTGCGCCACCTCGAGGCGGCCGCGGCGGGCCTTGCCGTCGGTCTTGAGCAGGGTAAATTTCATGCACGATCCTCGCGATCGAGCAGCATCGCATCCCCATAGCTGAAGAAACGATAACGCTGCTCGATCGCGTGCCCATAGGCGCTGCGAATGCGATCGTAGCCGGCGAATGCGGAGACCAGCATCATCAGCGTCGATTTCGGCAAATGGAAATTGGTGATCAGGCGAGTCACGGTGCAAAAGCGGTAGCCCGGCGTGATGAAGATCTGCGTGTCCGCGCTGCCGGCGACCAGCCGGCCCGACTGCGAGGCCGACTCCAGCGCGCGCAGGCTGGTGGTGCCGACGGCAACCACGTCGCGCCCGGCGCGCTGCGCCGCTTCGATGACCTCGACCGTCTGCGGCGAGATGCTGTACCACTCGCTGTGCATCTGGTGCTCGGCGATGTTCTCGCTGCGCACCGGCTGGAAGGTGCCGGCGCCGACATGCAGCGTCAGCCAGGCCAAATGGACGCCGCGCGCCCTGAGCCGCTCCAGCAGCGGCTCGTCGAAGTGCAGCCCGGCAGTCGGCGCGGCGACCGCCCCGGGGTGCTTCGCGTACACGGTCTGATAACGCTGTTCGTCGATGTCGTCGGCCGCATGCGCAATGTAGGGCGGTAGCGGCAGGTGGCCGTACCGGTCGATCAGCGGGATGGCATCGGACGGAAAATGCAAGGTGAAGAACTCGCCGGCGCGTTCACCCACGGTCACGTCGAATGCGTCGGCCAGCCTCAGCGTCATGCCGGCAGCCGGCGACTTCGACGCCCTTACCTGCGCCAGCACGGTCGCCGCATCGAGCACGCGCTCGACCAGCACCTCGACCTTGCCACCAGTCTGCTTGACGCCAAAGAAGCGCGCGTTCAGCACGCGGGTGTCGTTGAACACCAGCACGTCGCCCGGTTGCAGCGTCTCCAGCAAGTCGGTGAATACGCTGTCGACCAGCCGTTCGCGCTGCACCTGCAGCAGCCGCGAGGCGCTGCGGCGGGGCAGCGGTGCCTGCGCGATCAGTTCGGGCGGAAGATGGAAATCGAAGTCGGAGAGGGAATACATGTGAAATTCCGGCGTCTTCGAGCCGGCGCGGGCGTGCCACGAAAAAGCCGGTATTCTACGCTGCCCGCACGATCCCCGTACCCATGCCCGCCCCGAGGAAAAAGCCCAGCCCCCCGAAAAGCCTGCGCACTGCCGACAAGCTCGCGCGGCTGGGGCTGTCGTCCGACATGGCGCTGGTGCTGCACCTGCCGATGCGCTACGAGGACGAGACGCAGCTCCTGACACTGCGCGAGGCCGGCCTGCGCCATGGGTCGACGGTTCAGGTCGAGGGCGTGGTCGTCGACTGCGACGTTCAGTACCGGCCGCGCCGCCAGCTGGTGGTCAAGATCAGCGACGATACCGGCCTGCTGATCCTGCGTTTCCTGAATTTCTACGGCAGCCAGGCGTCCCTGATGGCCGCCGGCAAGCGGCTGCGCGTGCGCGGCGAGATGCGGCACGGCTTTTTCGGCGACGAGATGGTGCATCCGACGGTTAAGGCGGTCGATGAGGGCGCGCCATTGCCCGACGCCCTGACCCCGGTTTATCCGGCAGGCGAGGGCCTGTCGCAGGCGCTGCTGCGCAAGGCGATTGCGGCGGCGATGACCCGCATCGACTGGGCCGACAGTCTGCCCGGAGCGTTGCGCGAGCGCCTCGGGCTGATGCCGTTCGAGCCGGCGGTGCGACTGCTGCACAATCCGCCGCCCGGTGCCAGCGAGGGCGCGCTGCTCGAGCGCACGCACCCGGCATGGACCCGCATGAAGTTCGACGAGCTGCTGGCGCAGCAGCTGTCGATGAAACGGGCGCAGGCGGCGCGCCGTCAGCAGGGTGCGCCCGTGCTGGCCAGCGTCGGCGAACTGACGCACGCCTTGCTGGCCGCCCTGCCTTTTTCGCTGACCGGCGCGCAGCAGCGCGTGCTGGGCGAGGTCCGCACCGATCTGCAGGCGCCCTACCCGATGCAGCGCCTGCTGCAGGGCGACGTGGGCAGCGGCAAGACCGTGGTCGCCGCGCTTGCGGCCACCCAGGCCATCGACAGCGGCTACCAGGCGGCGCTGATGGCGCCCACCGAGATCCTCGCCGAGCAGCATTTCCGCAAGATCGCCAGCTGGCTCGCGCCGCTTGGGGTGGATGTCGCCTGGCTGACCGGCAGCCTGAAAAAGCGCGAGAAGGAAGAAGCCCGGGCGCGCATCGAATCCGGCCGGGCGCGGCTCGTGGTCGGTACGCACGCGCTGATCCAGCACGATGTGGGTTTCGCCCGGCTCGGCCTCGTGATCGTCGATGAGCAGCACCGCTTCGGCGTCGCCCAGCGGCTCACGTTGCGCAATAAGGGGGTCGATAGCGTGCCGCACCAGCTGATGATGTCGGCCACGCCGATCCCGCGCACGCTGGCCATGACTTATTACGCCGACCTCGAGGTGTCGGTAATCGACGAGCTGCCGCCGGGCCGCACGCCGGTCGTGACGCGGCTGGTGGCCCAGGAGCGGCGCGACGAGGTCATTGCGCGCGTGCATGCCGCCGCGCTCGAAGGCCGGCAGGCCTACTGGGTATGCCCTTTGATCGAGGAATCCGAGGCGCTGCAGTTGCAGACCGCCACCGACACCCATGCGCTGCTGACGGCGGCGCTGCCGGATTTGCGCGTCGGACTGGTGCACGGGCGGCTGAAGCCGGCAGAAAAGCAGACGGTGATGGATGCGTTTGCGCGCGGCGAGCTGCACCTGCTGGTCGCGACCACCGTCATCGAGGTCGGCGTCGACGTGCCGAATGCCTCGCTGATGGTGATCGAGCATGCGGAGCGATTCGGCCTGTCGCAGCTGCACCAGCTGCGCGGTCGGGTCGGGCGCGGTGCTGCGGCCAGCGTCTGTCTGCTACTGTTCCAGGGGCCGCTCGGGCCGGTGGCGAAGGAGCGCCTCGCGATCATGCGCGAGACGACCGATGGTTTCGAGATCGCCCGCCGTGATCTGGCCATCCGCGGCCCCGGGGAATTCCTCGGCGCGCGCCAGTCGGGCCAGGCGATGCTGCGCTTCGCCGACCTGGAGACCGATCAGTGGCTGGTCGAGCAGGCGCGTAATATCGCGCAGGAGCTGTTGTCCAGCCAGCCCGCTGTCGCCGACGCGCATCTGGCGCGCTGGCTCGGCGCCAAAGAGGAC
Source organism: Burkholderiaceae bacterium (assembly GCA_023653025.1). GTDB lineage: Bacteria > Pseudomonadota > Gammaproteobacteria > Burkholderiales > Burkholderiaceae_D > Pernthalerella. The sequence continues at coordinate 40,457 of JAMNXS010000003.1, read as the reverse complement.
TATCTGCGGGTCTGATCCGTGCCGCGGCGATCTGTGCGACACTTGTTGTCATGACATTGACAGAACTGAAATACATCGTGGCCGTTGCCCGCGAAAAGCACTTCGGCCGCGCGGCCGAGGCCTGCTTCGTCGCGCAGCCCACGCTGTCGGTCGCCATCAAGAAGCTCGAGGACGAGCTCGGCGTGGCGATCTTCGAGCGCGGCGGCTCGGAGGTCTCTGTCACGCCCATCGGCACCCAGATCATCGCGCAGGCCGAGCATGTGCTCGAGCAGACGGCCAACATCAAGAACATCGCCAAGCAGAACAAGGACCCGCTGGTCGGCCCGCTGCGCGTGGGCGTGATCTACACGATCGCTCCCTACCTGCTGCCGCAGCTGGTGCCGCTGCTGATCGGCAGCGTTCCGCAAATGCCGCTGGTGCTGCAGGAAAACTTCACGATCAAGCTGATCGAGCTGCTGCGCGCCGGCGAACTCGACGCAGCCATCATGTCGCTGCCTTTCAACGATCAGGGTTTGATGGTGCGCCCGTTGTACGACGAGCCGTTCATGATCGCGCTGCCGCGCCACCACGCGTGGGCCGAACGCCGCTCGGTCAGCAGCGAGGAACTGAAGTCGGAGACCATGCTGCTGCTCGGCGCCGGCCACTGCTTCCGCGACCAGGTGCTCGAGGTCTGCCCGGAGATGTCGCGCTTCTCGAACGCCAGCGGCGGCATTGCGCGCACCTTCGAGGGCTCGTCGCTGGAGACCATCCGCCACATGGTCGCCTCCGGCATCGGCATCACGGTGCTGCCGCGCGCATCGGTGCCCGAGGCGCCGGGCAAGGACAACATGCTGCGCTACATCCCGTTCGAGCCGCCGGCCCCGTCGCGGCGCGTGGTGATCGCGTGGCGCAAGAGCTTCACCCGGCAGGGCGCGATCGAGGCCGTCCGGCAGGCGGTGTTGTCCTGCAAGCTGCACGGCGTGCAGATGCTGCCGGACGCCGAACCCGAAGACAACTGAACCGGCGCGCTACACTAGCGCCCCATGAACCTGGTCGCCGTCCGTCATCGTCTCGCGCTGTATGCGCGTCTCGTCCGCCTCGACAAGCCGATCGGCAGCCTGCTGCTGCTGTGGCCGACGCTGTCCGCGCTGTGGCTGGCCTCCGGCGGCCCGCCGGCGTGGACGCTGGTGGCGATCTTCACGACAGGCACGGTACTGATGCGCTCAGCCGGCTGCGCGATCAACGATTTCGCCGACCGCGACTTCGATCGCCATGTCAAGCGTACCGCCGAACGTCCGCTCACCTCGGGCCGCATCGCCGCCTGGGAGGCGGTTGCCGTGGCCGCTCTGCTGGCGCTGCTGGCTTTCCTGCTGATACTGCCGCTGAACACGCTGACGAAGCAATTGTCGGTGGCCGCCGTCATCGTCGCCGGCACCTATCCCTACTTCAAGCGCTTCTTCGCGCTGCCGCAGGCCTATCTCGGCATCGCCTTCGGCTTCGGCATCCCGATGGCCTACGCGGCCGTACTGGACGCCGTGCCCGCCGAGGCCTGGGTACTGCTGGCGGCAAATGTGTTCTGGGCGCTCGCCTACGACACCGAATATGCGATGGTCGATCGCGATGACGATCTGCTGATAGGCATCCGCACGTCGGCCATCACGTTTGGCCGCTTCGACGTGCTGGCCGTCATGATCTGCTACGCGATTCACCTGCTGCTGGTGGCGGCAGTCGGCGCCTCGCAGGGTCTCGGCATGGGCTTCTTCGCCGGCCTGCTGGCCGCCGCCGGCATCGCGGGCTATCACTACACGCTGATCCGCGAGCGCGACCGCCTGCGCTGCTTCGCTGCCTTCCGCCACAACAACTGGCTCGGCGCGGCCGTGTTCGCCGGCATCGCCTTGGGTTGACAATGCTTCAACCCGATTCCGGCGCATCGCTGCAACAGCCGCCGGATTGTCCCGCTGTTTCGCTTGAGCGCGCCGCAGCCGGGGCCGGATAATCGCGCGGCATGGCTGCCTGTCCGGGCACGCCGGACCTTCGACAGCGCGAACCCCGATGGACATTTCCGAACTGCTGGCCTTCGCGGTCAGAAACCACGCCTCCGACCTGCACCTGTCGGCCGGCCTGCCGCCGATGATCCGCGTGCACGGCGACGTACGGCGCATCAACCTGCCGCCGATGTCGCATAAGGAAGTGCACGCGATGATCTACGAGGTCATGAACGACGGGCTGCGCAAGCGCTACGAGGAACACCTCGAGGTCGACTTCTCTTTCGAGCTGCCCGGCGTCGCCCGCTTCCGGGTGAATGCCTTCAACCAGGACCGCGGCGCGGCCGCCGTCATGCGCACGATACCGTCGAAGATCCTGACGCTGGAGGACCTGAACGCGCCGAAGATCTTCGCCGACCTCGCGCTCAGGCCGCGCGGGCTGGTACTGGTCACCGGGCCCACCGGCTCCGGCAAATCGACCACGCTGGCGGCGATGGTCAACCATGTCAACGACAACGAGTATGCGCACATCCTCACGATCGAGGATCCGATCGAGTTCGTGCATGAATCGAAGAAGGGGCTGATCAACCAGCGCGAGGTCGGGCCGCATACCCGATCCTTCGCCGCCGCGCTGCGCTCGGCGCTGCGCGAGGATCCGGATGTGGTGCTGGTCGGCGAACTGCGCGACCTCGAGACGATACGGCTGGCGCTGACCGCCGCCGAAACCGGACACCTCGTGTTCGGCACCCTGCACACAGTGTCGGCTGCCAAGACGGTCGATCGCATCATCGACGTCTTTCCCGGCGACGAGAAGGAAATGGTGCGCGCGATGCTGTCGGAGTCGCTGCAGGCCGTGATCTCGCAGACGCTCATCAAGACCCGCGACGGCGACGGGCGCATCGCCGCGCACGAGATCATGCTCGGCACGCCGGCGATCCGCAACCTGATCCGCGAGGCGAAGGTCGCGCAAATGTATTCGGCGATCCAGACCGGTAGCAGCTTCGGGATGCAGACGCTCGATGCCAGCCTGATGGATCTGGTCAAGCGCAATCGCATCACGATGGCGGCCGCGCGCGCCGCCGCCAAGATTCCGGAAAACTTTACGGGCTGACCATGGACACGACCGCGGCACTGACGAACGTGCATCAACTGCTGGCGCTGATGAGGGCCCAGGGTGCGTCCGACCTGTTCATCACCGCCGGCTTCGCGCCGGCCATCAAGCTCGATGGCCGGATGACGCCGGTCACGCCGCAGGCGCTGACGGCAGAAGCCAGCCGCGCCTTCGTGCTCTCGGCAATGAACGAGCGCCAACGCGCCGAGTTCGAGGCCACGCAGGAATGCAATTTCGCCATCAGCATCGACGGCATCGGCCGCTTCCGCGTCTCGGCCTTCGTCCAGCAGGGCCGCGCCGGCATGGTCGTGCGCACGATCACGACCGAGATTCCCGATATCGGCCGGCTCGGCGTGCCGCCGCAACTGCGCGACATCGTGATGTGCAAGCGAGGGCTGGTGATCATGGTCGGCGCCACCGGCTCCGGTAAATCCACCACGCTGGCGGCCATGATCGGACATCGCAACGAGCACAGCCACGGACACATCATCACGATCGAGGATCCGGTCGAGTTCGTTCACCCGCATCGCAACTGCATCGTGACGCAACGCGAGGTCGGCACCGATACGGCCGACTGGCACACCGCGCTGAAGAATACGCTGCGCCAGGCGCCGGACGTGATCCTGATCGGCGAAATCCGCGACCGCGAGACGATGGACCATGCGATCGCCTTCGCCGAAACGGGGCACCTGTGCCTGGCGACGCTGCATGCGAACAGCAGCAACCAGGCGCTCGACCGCATCGTGAACTTCTTCCCGGAAGAGCGACGCCAGCAATTGCTAATGGACTTGTCGCTGAACCTGAAGGCAATGATCTCGCAGCGGCTGATCCCGAAAAAGGCCGGCCCCGGGCGATGCGCAGCGGTCGAGATCATGCTCAACTCGCCGCTGGTATCCGACCTGATCTTCAAGGGGCAGGTGCACGAGATCAAGGAAGTGATGAAGAAGTCGCGCGAACTCGGCATGCAGACCTTCGACCAGGCGCTGTTCGAGATGGTCGAGGCCGACCTGATCAGCGCCGAGGATGCGCTGCGCAATGCAGACTCGATGAACGACCTGCGCATTGCGATCCGTCTGCATGGCAAGGACGGCAAGGACCGTGATCTGTCTGCCAACACGGCCGGCCTCGGCATTCTCTGACTCCCCCTATACGGCAGCAATCGGGATTTATTTAGAGTTGCCAAGCAACTGATCTGATTCGATTTTTCGGGTCTTATCAACGGAACCCGCGAAGGGGCGCAGCCGTACATTCATCCATGGGAAAACGCAATGAAGACCGGCGTTTCCCCGAACTGCGCCACTTCAGGAGATTTCCATGCAACCCCGTTTCAGACCTTCCCGCCACCAGCAGGGCTTCACCCTGATCGAACTGGTGATCGTCATTGTCATCATCGGCATCCTGGCCGCGATCGCACTGCCAAAGATGACCGATCTCGCCGGCAACGCGCGCGCTGCGACCATCAAGGGCGTCACCGGCAGTCTCGCCTCGGCCAACACCGCGATCTACTCGGCAGCCCAGATCAACAACCAGGGCGGCGCGACCGGCACCGTCAATGCCTGCAACACCACCGGCATCGCCACCGTCTACGGCTACGCCGCAGACAGCACGGAACTGCTGAAATGCGTGACGCTGTCGCCGGCTGCCGACTTCAACAGCGCCACCGCCAACGTCGTCTCGCATTCCGGTGCGACCACGCCGGCCTCCTGCAACGTCACTTACGTGGCCGCCACGGCGACCGCACCGCCGCAGTACAACGTGACCGTCACTGGCTGCTGATCACCGGCAGCAATGGAGCGACATCGTGAACTCGAAGCTTCGTGCAAACCGACCGCAGCGCGGCTGGCTTGCGCGCGGCTTCAGCCAGCTTGAGCTCCTGACCACACTGGCGCTGGCCGGCATCATGTCGGCCTCCGTCGTCCCGAAAATGATTCCGCAGGCCGGCAAGAGCACGGCTGCCTACCAGGCGCTGCGCCTGGCCGACGACCTGCGCCACACCCGCCTGCTTGCAATGTCATGGGGCACGGCGCTGACCTTTGCCGCCGACAGCCAGAGCTGGCGCGTGACCTGCGCCGGCGGCGGCTGCGCCACTGCGCTGCCGGCTGCCGCCAGTTGCCCGAACCCGACGGCGGCCGTGGTCGATCCCGGCCACCGCGGCCCCTTCTGCGTGGCGCTGGAGAACGGTGTCACCCTCTCCGGTCCGGCCTCGATACAGTTCGACCTGCTCGGGCGTCCGCAGTCGTCCGGTACCGTCACCTACCAGTTGTCGGCCCAAGGCGCGACCGTCGCGACCGTCTCCGTGGCAGCCGACACCGGCTTCGTTTCCACGACGGTGCAGCAATGAGCGAGCGCCCTATCCGTTGTGTACCGCGCGGCTTCTCGCTGATCGAGATGCTGGTGCTGATCGTCGTGTTCTCCGGTTCGCTGGTGGCCCTGCTGTCGGTCTCGCGCGAATCCGCGCGCCGCATTGCCGAGGTCGATGCCAGCGCGCGCGCGATGCAGTATGCGCAGGAGCGCATCGAAACAGTGCTGGCCGACCGGCGTAACCCAAACCGCGGCTACGCTTTCGTGCCACTGCAGGCGGCCACCTGCGCCGCGCCGGCCGCCAATTGCGCGTACCCGCTGGAAAACCCGGTGACGGGTACGGCGCTGTCGCGCAGCGTGCAGATCACCGACGCCTCGGCCAGCAGCGCCTGCCCGAACCCGGGCAACGGCTGCAAGCAGGTACTGGTCACCATCACGCAGAACGGTCGCAAGCTCGCATCACTGGCCGCGCTGCTGGCCAATCACTAGCATGCGCGCGCACCTGCTTCCAGCCGAACGCGGCTTCAGCCTGCTGGAGCTCGTGATCGTCATGGTGCTGACGTCGACGCTGGCGGTGGCCGCGATGCAGCCCATCCTTGCCGCGTTCCGCGCCCGCTCGGCGGTCGCGGCCAACCTGTCGGCTATCGACGGCCTGCGCTATGCGACCGAGCGCATCGTGCGCGAGTTGCGGCAAACCCGCTACAACGCGCAGGGCAGCGGCTTCCTGCTCGCGCCGCGCGATCCAATCGCCGGCAGCGGCAATGCCAGCGCAGGACTCTGCTTCACGCGCGTGGGCGGAGCGGCCGGCGGCACGCTGGCGAGCATCGCGGTGCGCCAGAGCGGCGCACTGGCTACGCTGGATCGCGTTACCTACCCGGGCTGCACGGCTGCCAGCCCGCAGACTCTCGCCGACCGCGTGGCGTCGCTGCGCTTTGATTACTTCAGCTACGGCAGCGGCGGCGCGCCGGTGGCGCTGGCGCTGTCCGACAGCCAGTTCGGCACGAAACTCGCGTTTATCGACATCACGATGACAGCGAACGCCAGCAACGGCAGCCCGGTCAGCTACCGCTCGCGCGTGGTATTGCGCAACGGCGCATGGGGAGCGGCAAAATGACGGCGCCTGCACGTTGCCCGCGACGCTCAGCATCGCGACCATCGTCGCGCCCGCGTCGGTGTACCGCGCGCCAGCGTGGCGCCTTCGCGATCGCCGCCGTGCTGATGCTGGTGATCGTCGTCGCCGCCTCGCTGCGTTTCATGCTGGCCGTGGCCGAGTCGAACAGCAGCGTCACGCTCGCCCATCTGCAAAGCACGAAGGCGCTGCTGGCGGCCGACAGCGGCATCGAATCCATGCTGTCGAAAATGCGCAAGAACGGCCCGCTGTCCTGCAACCCGGGAAACTTCCCCGGCGGCACGCTGGACGGTGCCAGCTACGCGGCCCTGTCGGCCGCGACCGTGACCGACCTGCCGGTGTCCCAGGCCTGTAACGGTCTGCAACTGGCCTACGGCTGCCGCGGACAAGTACAGGCCAGCGTCGGCTCCAGTACGCGCACGGTGAACGTCGACATCGCCTACTGCTCGCCGACCAATGCTGGCGTGACCGGCTTCGGCGGCTACACCACCGACATCGTGCAGACGATCTACCCCTATCAGCCGAACTCGGTCGTTTTCAGCAATCTCGCCTTCCGGCGCAAGCTTGACTGGGGCGGTCCGAACACCTCGGCCACCACCTGCAACCAGACCGGCATCGTCACCGGCAGCTGCGCGCAGGGCTGGAGCATCGAATCGAGCTCGGGCCTGAACAGCGTCGGTGGCCGCGGCGTGATCGCGACCACGGCCACGGTAGGCAACTATGCAGTCGTGCAGAAGCTCGGCGCCGACCGCAACTACGTGGCCACCGGCGCCATCTTCGAGGGTAATGGCGTGACCTATCTCGGCGCCTATGCGGACGAGAACTCGGCATCGAACAAGGGCACGACCGGCACCTCGAACATCGTGATGGGCCAGGTCCGGGATGGCCGCACGCTGGGCACGGCGGCCAACGGCACGGCCGGCTGGTGCAAGGGCGCCGATACGCTGGTATTCGGCTTCTCCGCCAAATCCGAAATGGCCGACGATACCCTGACCTCGGTCTCCTTCGGCGCCAGCAATGCGCCGCTGCGGCTGCTCGAGCGCTTCTCATCGACGAACTTCGACATGTATTCGGAAGTCTGGTACGTCCACAAGCCGCTGGCGCAGGGCGGCATCGACAGCCTGTTTGCGAGCGGAGTGCCGACCAACTTCCACATCACCAAGAGCGGCACCACGACCGACCAGTGGGCAGCGGGCTTCGCCTGTCTGAAGAACGTCGATCCGGCGACGCCGCGCGGACTGGTGAGTTTCATGCAACCGTACAACTGGTGGGAAGCCTTCTGATGCGCATCGACCTGTCCCGACTGCGTGCCCGTTTCAACAAGCTGGCCGCCCCCCTGCCGGGCAAGCGCCTGTGGGCCGTCGCCGACCTGCAACCGGGGCGGATCTCGGCCGTGCTGGTCGCGCCGGGCGGCAGCGGCCAGCGCCCGGTCGTGCAGCAGGTCGCCGGCGCCGAATTCGACGGCGAGGCGCCAGCGCCCGCCCTGCTGGCCGGGATCGCGCATGAGCTGCGTGCCGGCAAGCAGCGCTGGGCGCTGCTGTTACCGCGCGAGGATTACCGCGTCTCGGTGATGGCCCAACCCGACGTGCCGGCGACCGAACTGGCGCAAAGCCTGCGCTGGCAACTGGCGACTACGCTCGACTTTGCGGTCGACGATGCCACCATCGACTTCATGAACCTGCCGGGCGGCGGGCCCGGGCAGGACAGCGCGCCCGAACTATACGCCGTCGCCGCGCGCGGCATGGCCGTCAACGCCCAGGCAGAACGGTTTCGGCAGGTGCGGCTGGCGCTGAAGGTCATCGACATCCGCGAAACTGCGCAGCGCAACATAGCATCCCTGCTCGAGCGTCCGGGCGAAATGCTGGCGATGGTCGCCTTCGGCGCCGGTGAGGTGCAGATCACCTTCAACTGGCGGCACGAGCTGATCATGGACCGGCTGATTGCCGAGCATGTACACGCCGGCGACGCGCCGGAGCGGCGCGCGGCGGCCTGCGAGCGCATACAGATGCAGCTGCAGCGCTCGCTGGATGCCGTGCGTTCGAGTTACCCGCTTATCCCCTCGGCGCGCATTGTCGTGGCCGGCGCGCCGCCAGGCTTCGCCGAGGAGCTGCGGACCGTGGTGTTCGACCCGGTCGAGGAATTGGTGCCCGATGCCCTGTTCGACCTGGCGCGCGTGCCGCAGCTGGCCGATGTGCAGATATTCATGCAGCACTTCCATGCGCTCGGCGTCGCGCTGCGCGAGCGGGAGGACGGCGCATGAGCCGGCAAATCAACCTGCTGCCGAAGCCGCCGAAAAAGACGCTACTGTCGGCGCCGAACGCCGTGCTGTCGCTGCTGCTCTGCGGCGCACTGCTCGGCCTGCAGGCATGGAGCGGCAGCCGCGATGTCGACGCCGCAAACTTGGCGGCCGACAACAGCGCGCGCGAACTGATGTCGCAACAGCTGCTGCTGCAGGCGCTGCAGAAAAAACTCGACGACAGCGACAATCCGCACAACATCGCCGCCCAGATCGCGGCGCTGGAGCCGCAGACGCGGGTATCGAAGGACCTGCTGGAGCGGCTGAAAAGTGGCGAGCTCGGCAGCCTCGACGGCTACGGCGGGCAGCTGACCGAATTCGCCGGCATACCGCAGCGCGGCGTCTGGGTGACGCGGGTGACGATCTCGAATGCTGGCCGCGCGCTGCGCGTCGAGGGCCGCTCGCTGAAGAAGGAACAGATCCTGCCCTATGCCGCCGTGCTGAATGACGCCATGGGCAAGTACGGCATCGCGCTGACCAACATCGAAATCGCGCCGATGCAGCAGACCGCCGACGAAGACGGGTTGGTCGCACCGGTCTGGACCTTCAAGCTGTACTGAGGACCGTTCATGAAACTCCCGGACCCCCGCCCGCTGCTGCAATCCGCCTGTGCACAGTTCGACAAAAAAACGCCGCGCGAGCGGATGCTGATGGTGGCCGCTATCAGCGCGCTGCTGGCGTTCGTCGTCGATGCCACCGTGCTGACACCGCAGGCGCGGCAGATCCGGCAGTTGCAGGCGCAGACCGAGACCCGGCAGGCCGAGACCCAGCGGATCAACAAGCAGATCGCCGAACTGTCGGCGCGGCTGGCAAAGCAGAACGCGACCGATCGCGAGGCCGAGCTCGATGAGCTGAAGCGGATCATTGCCGAAGCCGATGCCCTGCTGTCGGAAGACGATGGCAGCTCGCTGAAATTGTCGGTGCTGCTGGACTCGATGCTGCGCACCACGCCCAGCCTGAAACTGATGTCGCTCAAGACGCTGCCGGTGGTGCCGCTGCTGCCGCGCAGCGGACCGAAGGCGGCTGACGGCAGCGAGCTGAAACCGTCGCCGCCGATCATGGGCGGCAGCCAGCCCGCGCCGGAACCGCCGCCGGTGGCCGTGCACCAGCATGGGGTCGAGATCGTCGTCAGGGGAAATTTCCTTGCGCTGCTGCCGTACATGGACAAGCTGCGCCGCTACCCGAAGCGGCTGTTCTGGACCTCGGCCTCGCTGGAAGTGGTGAAGCATCCGGATTCGCTGCTGGTCCTGACCATCACCACGCTCTCCGAGCAGAAGACCATGCCGCTCGAATGAAGACGCCCTTGCTCCTGATCGCCATGCTGCTGTGCCTGCCCGCCCACGGCGCCGGCAAGCTGCGCGACCCGACGCGGCCGCTGGCCGCCACCGTGCGCGCGACGGCCAGCCCCGCGGCCGGCCCGCGGCCGGTCGCGCCGGTCGCCGTGCCGGAACTGCAGCTGGTGCTGGTCGGCGGCGAGCGCCGCTATGCGGTGATCGATGGCGAACTGCTGGCCGAAGGCGATGCCATCCGCGGCCTGACGCTGCTGCAGGTCATGAATGACGCCGTCGTACTCAAGACCCCGAACGGACCGCGCACGCTGCCGCTGTCGTCGCCGTCCGAACCATGAAGGAATGATCGTGAACATCACCGTGCCGAAACACTCGCTGATCGCCGTCGCCGTGCTGGCGCTCGCCGGCTGCGCCGCCAGCCCGCCGCTGCAGCCGCCAAAGCCGAGCGCGGCGATGGCCGAGGCGCTCACCGTGCCCGAGCCCGCGGCCGCGCCGCCGGCTGCGCTGCCGGTCGGTGCCGCGCCCGAGATCCCGCCGGCGCCGACGCCGGCGGCCGCGCCCGATCCGAACGAGCCGCGCATCAGCATCGCGATGAACAACGTGCCCGCCCGCCAGTTCTTCATGGCGCTGACCGCCGGCACGCCGTACATGATGCTGGTTCATACCAATGTCGGCGGTAACCTGTCGGCCAAGCTGCAGAACGTGACGGTGCCGGAGGCGCTGGACGCGATGCGCGAGCTTTACGACTTCGATATCGTGCTGCAGGGGCGCAAGATCACCGTGCGCCAGCCCGTGATGGAAACGCGGGTCTTCCAGGTCAACTATCCGACCGGCACGCGCAAGGGCAGTTCGGATACGCGGGTATCGGCCGGCTCGCTGACCGACCTGCCGCCGACCACCGGCGTGCCGGGCGCACCGCCACCGACCACCGGCCGCGGGCCGGACAGCAGCCGCGTCTCCACCGCTTCGGAAGTCGACTTCTGGCAGGAGCTGAAAACCTCGCTGGCGGCCGTTACCGGCATCGCCGAGGGCAGCGGTAAGAGCATCGTGGTCAGTCCGCAATCCGGCGTGGTGGTGGTGCGTGCGATGCCCAAGGAGCTGCGCGATGTCGTGGCCTACCTGAAAGCGACCCAGCTGTCGGTCGAACGGCAGGTGATCCTCGAGGCGAAGATCATCGAAGTCCAGCTGTCGGACAGCTACCAGGCCGGCGTCAACTGGTCGGCCTTCCGCGCCGGCGGCACGCAGGCGGCCGGGGGCGTGCTGCAGCCGGGCGCGTCGCTCAACAACACGCCCGGCACGCCGCTGACCGGCGGTAGCCTCTCCGCCGTCGCCGGCAACGCAATCTCGACGGTCGCCAACTCCGGCGGCACCATGTTCGGCCTCGCGCTGCAGGGTACGAGCTTCGCGGCGCTGGTGTCCTTCTTGGAGACGCAGGGCGCGGTGCAGGTGCTGTCCAGCCCGCGCGTGTCGACGCTGAACAACCAGCAGGCGGTGCTGAAAGTGGGCACCGACGAGTTCTTCGTCACCGGCGTCTCCGGCGGCACCACGACGCCGTCGGCCGGCGGCGCGATCACGACCACGCCGAACGTCACGCTGCGCCCGTTTTTCTCTGGCGTCGTGCTCGACGTGCTGCCGCAGATCGATGCCGAAGGCAACGTGATTTTACACATCCGGCCGTCGGTATCGCAGGTCACGACGGTCAACCGCAACATCAATCTCGGCGTCGGCGGCCAGCTGCAGCTACCGCTTGCCTCGAGCAGCGCCTCGGAAGCCGACAGCGTGGTACGCGCGAGGAACGGCCAGGTCGTCGTCATCGGCGGGCTGATGCGCGAAAGCGCCGTCAATGATCGCTCCCAGGTGCCCGGAATCGGCAATGCGTCCGGCATCGGCAAGCTGTTCGGTTCGACCACGCGCACCGCGCAGAAGCGCGAGCTGGTAATTCTGCTCAAGCCGACCGTGGTCACCGACGGCAGCGAGTGGAACGATGACCTGCTGAAGGCCGGTCAGCGCGTACAGCAACTGGGGACGCGGAAGACGAAATGATGTCCCGTGATGCCCTCGTCGGCAAAGGAGGCGCGATGCCCGTACTCGACCTGCAGCGCTTCGATGTCGACATACCGCTGGCGCGACTGCTGCCGGAAATCCAGGCCCGGCGGTATCTCGCGCTGTTGCTGCGCGACCAGGGCGACAGCTGCCTGCTCGGACTGGTCGACCCGAATAACCTGCGTGCGCAGGATGCGATATCGCAACTGCTGAAGCGCCCGGTCGATGTGGTGCAGGTCGACAAGGAGGCCTTGCTGGCGACGCTCGACCGCGTCTACGGCAAGACCGACCAGATCGGCGAATTCGCACGCGAGGTCGAGCGCAATATCGAGCGCGACGCGAACATCGTCGACCTCGACAAGATGGGCACGGTGCTGGACGATGTCGATGCGCCGGTGGTGAAATTACTGCAGACGATCTTCGACCATGCGGCGCAGGTGCGCGCATCCGACGTCCATATCGAACCGCAGGAAAAGCGCCTCGTCGTGCGTTACCGGATAGATGGCGCATTGCACGTGCAGGCCGAAGCCGACCTGAAGATCGCCTCGCCGCTGGTGGTGAGGATGAAGCTGATGGCCGGTCTCGACATCGCCGAAAAGCGGCTGCCGCAGGATGGCCGGATCGCGGTACGCTCAGGACTGCACAAGCTCGACGTGCGGATGTCCACGCTGCCGACCCTGTATGGCGAGTCGGTGGTGCTGCGTATCCTGATGCAGCAGCAGGGACTGGTGGCGCTGACCGACACCGGCATGGACCAGCAGGTGTTCAGGCGCTTCGAGGCGGCGATCCGCGCGCCGCACGGCATCGTGCTGGTGACCGGCCCGACCGGCTCCGGCAAGACCACGACGCTGTACGGGGCGCTGCAGATGCTGAACCAGCCGGACGTGAAGATCCTGACCTGCGAAGACCCGGTGGAATACCGGATGGCCGGCATCGTGCAGGTACAGACGAACGACAAGATCGGCCTCGACTTCGCGCGCGTATTGCGCTCCTTTCTGCGGCAGGACCCGGACGTGATCTTCATCGGCGAGATCCGCGACCAGGAAACTGCCCAGATCGCCAGCCGCGCCGCGATGACGGGCCATCTGGTGCTCTCGACGCTGCACACGAACGATGCGCTGAGTACGCCGGGACGGCTGGCCGACATGGGCATTCCCCCTTACCTGATCGCCTCGACGCTGCTGGCCGTGGTGTCGCAGCGGCTGGTGCGACTCTGCTGCCCGCACTGCGTGGCGCCCCACGAGCCGGATGCGGATGAAATGCAGTGGCTGCTGCACAGCCTCGGCCGGGACCAGCTGCCGCAGGGCGCGAAGCTGATGCGCGGCTGCGGCTGCCCACGCTGCAACGGCATCGGCTACCGAGGCCGCACTGGCGTGCACGAGATACTGACGATGACGCCGGCACTGGCGCGCACGCTGCGCAGCGGCACGCTGCATGATTTCGAAGCAGCTGCGCAGCAGGAATTAGCGGGCGCCACGATCGCGCAGCACGTGCTGCAGCTGGTCCTCGACGGCAAGACCACGGTGGCCGAGGCAATGAAGATCGCCAGTTGGGATGAGGGCTGATGCAGCATTTTCTTTACGAGGGACGAAACCGGCGCGGCGAGCTGGTCAAGGGCCGCATCGAATCGCCGACCACGCAGGCGGTGGCCCAATGGATGATGGGTTCGGGCATCGTGCCGGTGAAGATCAGTGCCGACGCGGTGAAGGGCGAGCAGGACTCGGTCCTCAGCCGGCTCAAGGGCCGGGGTAAGCTGACGCCGACCGACCTGCTGCTGTTCACCCGCCAGCTTGGTACGATGGTGCGTGCCGGCCTGCCCTTGATGCAGGCGCTGTCGGGCATGCAAAAGTCCTCCGGCAACCTGAAGCTGGCGACCCTGCTCGGCAAGCTGCGCGAGGATCTCGACCAGGGGCTGGAACTGTCGCAGGCGATGGCCCGTCATCCTGAATTCTTCGACGACTACTATGTCAGCATGATCCGCGTCGGCGAGGGCGCGGGCCGCCTCGACGAGGTCTTCTCGAGGCTGTTCGCGCAGCTCGAGTTCGAGCGCGACATGCGGCAGAAAATCAAGGGCGCGCTGCGCTATCCGACCTTCGTCGTGATCGCGATTGCGATTGCCGTGGCCATCCTCACCATTTTCGTGATCCCCGTGTTCGCGAAAGTCTATGCCGGGATGAAGGTCGAACTGCCGCTGCTGACGCGCATACTGCTGGCGGTGTCCGACTTTGCAGTGAACTGGTGGTGGGCCGTGCTGGCCTTCCTCGGCGCCTGCTTCTACGGCTTCCGGCTCTGGGTCGGCCAGCCGGCCGGACGCTACCGATGGGACAAGTTCAAGCTGCGCCTGCCGCTGGTCGGCGGCATCTTCAACAAGGCCGGCATTGCACGCTTCTGCCAGTCATTTTCGATTGCGTGCAAGAGCGGCGTACCGATCGACCAGGCCTTCACGCTGGTGGCCAAGGTGGTCGACAACGCCTTCTTCGAGCGCCGCATTCACGGCATGCGCGAAGGCATCACGCGCGGCGAGACCATGCTGCAGATCGCGCAGGCTTCCTGCATTTTCCAGCCGATGGAACTGCAGATGATCTCGGTCGGCGAGGCCACGGGCGAGATGGAAAAGATGATGGAACAGGTCGCGCAGATGTATCAGGAGGAGCTGCAATACGAAGTCAGCCGTTTGGGCGACGCGATCGAACCTATCCTGCTGGCGGTGATGGGCGGGCTGGTGCTGGTGCTGATGCTGGGGATTTTCCTGCCGCTGTGGGATCTGGGGCAGCTGGCGCAGCAGGGATGATCAATCCTTCCCGAACTCTTCCCCCAGCTCCCGCCCACGCGCTGCCGCCGCATGCAGCGCCTTCACCAGCGACGCCTTCACGCCGCTGACCTCCATCGAGGTCAGCGCCGCATGGGTGGTGCCGCCCTTCGACGTCACGCGCTCGCGCAACTGGGACACCGGCTCGTCGGAGCGTATCGCCAGTTCGGCCGCGCCGGCGAAGGTGGCCTGAGCCAGCTGGCGGCCCTGCTCGGCGGTGAGCCCCAGCTCGACGGCTGCCTGCTGCATTGCCTCGATGAAATAGAACACATAAGCCGGTCCGCTACCGGAGATCGCAGTGACAGCATCGATCTGCGATTCATCCGCAATCCACACCGTCTCGCCGACAGCACGCAGGATCGCGTCGGCCGTCTGCTTCTGGACATCCGACACGCCGGTCAGCGCGACGGCGCCGGTGATGCCCTTGCCCACCAACGCTGGCGTATTCGGCATCGTGCGCACGATTGCCTGATGTCCACCCAGCCAGCGCGAGAGGTCAGCCGCGCGGATACCGGCAGCGATCGACAGGATCAGCTGCGACTTCACGTAAGGCTTCAAGCTCGCCACTACCTCGCGCATCTGCTGCGGCTTGACGGCCAGCACGATGACGTCGGTCGAACCCAGCGTACCAGACGGCACCGCAGCCGTTGTCACCCCAAATCGCCGAGACAACGCCGCCAGCGTGTCCGGCACCACATCGACGACGTGGATGTTCGGGGCTGCCGTCAGTTTGCCGGCGAGGCCGCCGATCAGGGCCTGGGCCATGTTGCCGCCGCCGATGAAGGCGATCTTGAGTTCACTTTGCATAATCCCTTTTTCCAAAAATGGCCGTACCCACCCGCACCATGGTCGCCCCCTCGGCAATCGCTGCAGCCATGTCGGCCGACATTCCCATCGACAGCGTGTCCGTCACGATGCCCATGGACGCCAGTCGCCGCTGCAGCTGGCGGAGCAGTGCAAACGGCTTGCGCTGGAGGTCGGCGTCATCGGTTGGCTCGGGAATAGCCATCAGGCCGCGCAGTTTCACGTTCGGCAGCGCAACGACTGCCTGCGCCAGCACCGGCAGTTGATCCGGGGACACGCCGCTCTTGCTGGCCTCGCCGCTGACATTCACCTGCAGGCAGATGTTCAGCGGCGGCAGTTCAGGGGGCCGCTGCTCCGACAGCCGGCGCGCGATTTTTTCGCGGTCGACCGCATGCGCCCACGCAAAATGCTCGGCGACGGGGCGGGTCTTATTGCTCTGGATCGGGCCAATGAAATGCCAGTCCAGTGCCAGATCCGGCCGCAGCACCTGCACGGCCTGCTGCTTGTCGATAGCTTCCTGAAGATAGTTCTCGCCGAACGCCAACTGGCCGGCGTCGGCCGCCTCGATTACCGCCTCCGCACCAAAGGTCTTCGAGACTGCCAGCAGCATGACGGACGCCGGTTCGCGACCGGCATGCACCGCGGCTTCGGCAATCCGGGCTTGGACGAGCTGGATGTTTTGCGAGATCGACATGGCCCGGCATTATCGCTCACGGCATGGCTTCGGCCGAAAGACAGGCAAGCTGATAGGATTTGCGCGCATGAGGTAACGACAGGAGAATCAATGAACACCCTTTACAACATTCCGCTGATGCGAATCGACGGAGGCCAAACCAGCTTGTCGGAATACAGGAACAAGACGCTGCTGATCGTGAATACGGCAAGCCATTGCGGATTCACCTCCCAATATGCCGGACTTGAGGCGATGTATCGTCGGCATGCGGCGCGGGGACTGACCGTCCTCGGCTTTCCGTGCAACCAGTTTGGTTCGCAAGAACCAGGGGACGAATCTGACATCGCCCTCTTCTGCGCGACAAACTATGCTGTCAGCTTTCCGATGTTTGCCAAAGTAGAGGTCAATGGTCCGAATGCGCATCCCCTCTTTACGCTGTTGAAGCAGCAGGCGCCCGGGCTGCTCGGCAGCCGCGCCATCAAATGGAACTTTACCAAATTCCTCGTCAATCATGACGGCAAGGTGCTCGACAGGTTTGCGCCAGCCACCTCGATCGATCGCATCGAATCGGTCATATCGGAACTGCTTCCCGCCTGATCTTCCGCCGCCTCTTCCTCTCGCCCCTCGTCCGGGCACACTGCGCTCCCTGCCGCGGACGCGCTGCCGGGCTGAACTCACCCAGAACATCAGTTACGAACAGCCGGTCGGGGAGCGACCCATACCGGGCCGTGCGTAGGCGCTCAAGCAGCAGCTGGGTAACGGTGTGCGGCATTGATCCTGTCTCCCTGTCCTTCCCAGGAGCGAGACATCATGATGAGTTTTTATCAATACAAAGAGCTTTGTCGTGCGACATCGGCGTCCCTGAATCTCGACGATCTGGAACAGCTTGGCAATGAAGGGTTTCTCGAGAAGGACGGCATTCGAGTCGCATTGTTCTTCGATGAGGAGATCGTGGCCGACCGCCTGTTCTGTTATGTCGATCTCGGCCCGATTGAAGAGGAATTCCGTCTTTTGGCCTACGAACGTCTGCTGACGCTGAACCTGCTCAGCGGCACCAAGACCAGCGGCGTCTATACCATCGATCCCGCCAGCGGGAATGCGATTTTCTGCATTCACCTGATGCATCCCGAGCATCTGGACGGGGATGTACTCGCAGGAATGCTGGGAGACTATATCCACCGGGCACTCGAGTTACAGAAAACCCTGCTGCACACCGCCAGCACGCCGTCGATTTTCGAAATCGCCAATCAGGTTTTCGATAACGATGCAACTTCCAGTTTGACCGAAAAGGCCTGAGGAGATTGTCATGTATCCAACCCAAGGTAATGCTCGCGGGGAAGAGCCCACTTCGACTGTTGGGCAGTTTTCCCCGACAAACAAGACAACGAACAAGGTACTGGATGACCTGCTGAAGGGGCGCAGTCCTCACGAACCGGCCCGGTCGGACCGCGACGCTGATCTGACGAATGTCCACGCCCAGAGCGCCACCCGCAAATCAGGCAAGCCCTCGTCCGAGACCCTGAAGGCGCTAGGACAGGAATACCGCAGCGTGACCGCCACCCGCGGTGGCCGCCGGATCAATGGCGCGACCGCGCAACCGCCTACCCAAGCCCTGCCCCCTGACGACCAGAGCACCAGAGCAGCGCGACAACTCGTTGACGATGCGGCTGACGGCAGCAGCGATAGCGTTGTCGAGGTCAACTCGGACGATGAGTCCTCGGATGAGGCGTTCGGAACCGACGACAATCCGAAAATGTCCGCCGAATCGCGTGCAGATTATGAACAGATGGTCCTCACCGGCAAGGAGAACACGACGCTGAAGTACAAAAACGCGTGGGAAGATGCCAAGAAGCTGGAAGATGAGGCTGTTCGCAGCAAGCGGCTGAAAAAATACGGCTTTGACATGATTGCCGGCGCCGCCAACCAGGCGACCTCTTTCGGAGTCGCAGGCATCACGGCAACCCTGGCAGGGAATCCATGGTTGTTCCCGCTGGTCGCCATGCTGACCAGCGATCTTGTCGGCGACAGGTTGGCCCAAGTCATTCGCGATTCCACGATGGTCGCCCAAGGGACACGCAACCAATTCGAAAATCATCGGAGACTTGCTCGTGCGCTCGGGGATTTGCTGGAGTCATGCGCAGGACACGCGCCGCAAAGGAAGTTTTTAGTCGAAGTAACTGACCCTGCCACGCAGAAAAAGACCAAAGAGAAAATGACTGCCTGCGGAGCGCTCAAACATACCGGTTGTCTCGGGGGTCTTTCTGCATGGGGCCAGAATCTGCTTGTGCGGGGCCTTCCTTTCGTGTGGTTCAGCGCACTCTACGGCCCCAGAGATTTTTACATGAACGCCCTGTGCAAGGACAGCTTTTACGTGCCCGCAGCGGGATCGGTATGGCCAAACAGCAGCACACCGACGGCTTGCCCGGATCCTGACGAAATAAATCCAGTTGCACTGCGCTGGAGCATGGTTCTGCTTTCAGGAATGATGGCCGGCGCGCTGACCTCGGTCAGCAACCAACTGCTCACCTCCCTCCTTCCGCACGAGGAAAAGACCAACTACAGCAGGGACACCTGGGCAAGGGAAGTGCGCTATAAGGAGTCGGCAATCACGGACTGCAAAAACTTCCTCGACTATCTCGGCACCCCTGCGGAGGGTGATACGGAAGCCGCCACGATCATCGAGGGCGTGGAAACACTGAAGCGCATTCTTGAAAAAGAGCTGCGGGTCGCCAGAAAGAAGTCCTCGCTGTGGACGAGCTTCCAGGGCGAACTCGATCTCGCAACGCAAAAACACCGCGACGAAACCATGATCACGCCCGAGTTCGGCGGAAAACGGCTTGAGCTCTTCATGAGCATGCTCGGCAAATTCCTGACGCTGCTCTGTTTCGCCTACATGACGAGTCGCTTCGTCGTTCGCACGTCCGAAGATGAGCAGGAAAAAATCATGGGCCTGATCTTCATCCCGCTCAGCCTGATTGTTTTGGGTGGCTACGCATTCCGTGACGATGCGCGGCTGGTGGGACAACTGCCGTATGGCGCTGTCAAAGGCGCATTCCGCGCCTGCAAAAAGCAGGCCGATGCAGCGTCGCCGACACCAGATGTGCAGCCATCCACCACGTCAACGGAAGTACCGCGGGGCATGATCAACGACGCCACCGAGTCAGGACAGTCCAGCTCGACAAGCAGCGCCTCGACCGGTCGAGGCCGGAGCGAAAAAATCCACTCCGCCTCATCAACGCCGGCACGGCACAACGTACAGCCCGACGGCACTCCCGGTCACCCGCAGGAGGAAGAGAGTTCGGAAATCGTGTGATCAGGCGACCAGGGCGCTATCGATCAACTCGATCCAGTGCCTGACCGGCGTATCGGTACCCGACTGCAGATGAGTCAGGCAACCGATGTTGGCAGAAACAATTACCTCGGGGTTCGTCGCCTCGAGGTTTTTTATTTTGTTGTCGCGCAGCTTATACGACAGCTCCGGCTGCGTTACCGAATACGTACCAGCCGAACCGCAGCAGAGGTGGCTGTCGGCACACAGCTTCACATCGACGCCGCAGGCACGCAGCACGCCTTCGACCTTGCCGCGGATCTGCTGCCCATGCTGCAGCGTGCACGGCGGATGGTAGGTGACGCGCTTGCCGATCCTCCCGGCCAACTTCTGCTCGAGCTCCTTTTCGAACGCGGGCATGATCTCCGACAGATCTTTTGTCAGTTCGGAGATGCGCTTCGCTTTCGCCGCGTATGCAGGGTCGTTTTCGAGCAGGTGGCCGTATTCCTTGACGGTCACGCCGCAGCCTGACGCGGTCATCACGATCGCCTCGGCGCCCGCTTCCACATACGGCCACCAGGCATCGACGTTGCGACGCATGTCGTCAAGCCCGCCTTCCTGGTAGTTCATGTGATAGCGGATCGCGCCGCAGCAGCCGGCTTTCGGCGCGACGATCAGCTCGATGCCGAGCTTGTCCAGCACCCGCGCAGTGGCCGAATTGATGTTGGGCGACATGGCAGGCTGCACGCAGCCATCGAGCAGTAGCATCTTGCGCGCATGCGCTCGAGTCGGCCACTGTCCTGCGGGGCGCGCCTCAGGTACTTTGTTCTTCAGCACGCCGGGCAACAGCGGGCGCACCAGCTGACCGACCTTCATCGCCGGCTCGAACACAGCCCTGCGCGGCAGCACCTCTTTCAACGCGGTGCGCACCAGTTGCTGCGCGAACGGACGCTTGACCTGCTTCTCGACGATGCCGCGGCCGATGTCGACCAGCCGGCCATAAGTGACGCCCGACGGGCAGGTGCTCTCGCAGTTGCGGCAAGTAAGGCAGCGATCGAGATGCAGCTGCGTCTTCTCGGTCGCAGGCTTGCCCTCGAGGACTTGCTTGATCAGGTAGATGCGTCCGCGCGGTCCGTCGAGCTCGTCGCCGAGCAGCTGATAAGTGGGACAGGTCGCCGTGCAGAAGCCGCAATGCACGCACTTGCGCAGGATGGCGTCGGCCTCCCGGCCCTCGGGCGTGTCCTTGATGAAGTCGGCGAGATTGGTTTGCATCGTCAGAAATCGGTATACATGCGGCGCGGGTTGAAAATGCCGGCCGGGTCGAAGGCGGTTTTCAGGTTGCGGTGAATGCGCGCGACGGCAGGGGCCAGCGGCTGGAACACGCCGACCGATTTGTCGCCACCCCTGAACAGTGTCGCATGGCCGCCGGCGGCTGTCGCTGCGGTGCGGATGAGAGCGGCATCGGCGCCGGTCTTCAGCCAGCGTTGCGCGCCGCCCCATTCGATCAGCTGCTCGCCGGGAAGTTGCAGCGGCGCGGCTACGGTCGGCACCGACACTCGCCACAGGCCCTGCGGCGCATCGGAGAAGAACGCATGCTGCTGTTCGCGCAGGCTGTCCCAGAAGCGGTCGGCATCCGGCATCTCGGCGCCGCCCATCTTCTCGATCGCGGCATCGACCGCCGCCTGCGCGCCGGACAAGCGTACAAGGAGGCTTCCGCCGATCCAGCACGATGCGGAAATCGGCAGCGGCTGGCCGCCCCAGACATTCAACTGGTGCAAAGCGTCCTGCTCGTTCATGGTGAACTGCAGCGAGTGCTGGGCAAAGGGTC
This sequence comes from Burkholderiaceae bacterium, assembly GCA_023653025.1. Classification (GTDB taxonomy): domain Bacteria; phylum Pseudomonadota; class Gammaproteobacteria; order Burkholderiales; family Burkholderiaceae_D; genus Pernthalerella. The sequence continues at coordinate 18,942 of JAMNXS010000003.1, read as the reverse complement.
GCGGCAAGACCTTCAGCGACACCTCGAGAATCAGGCCCAAGGTGCCAAGCGATCCGGTCAGAAGGCGCGACACATCATAGCCGGCGACGTTCTTCATCACCTGACCGCCAAAATGCAGTATCTCGCCCTTGCCGTCCATCAGAACGCTGCCGAGCACGAAATCGCGCACCGAGCCGACCGCCTGCCGGCGCGGGCCCGAGAGGCCGCTAGCGACGATGCCGCCGACGGTCGCCATGCCGTCGAAGCGCGGCGGCTCGAAGGCCAGCATCTGCTTCTTCTCGGACAGAGCCGCGCCGATTTCGCGCAGCGTGGTGCCGGCGCGCGCGGTGATCACGAGTTCGGTCGGGTCGTACGACACGATACCGCTGTAGGCGGTGGTGTCGAGCATGTCGCCGTTCAGCTCCTGGCCGTACCAGTCCTTGGTGCCATTGCCGCGAATGCGCAGCGCCGAACTCGCCGCGCTGGCCGAGGCGATACGGTCGCGGAATTCCTGCAAAACCTGATTCATCGTAGTTGTCTGTTTCAGAAGCGCGGCAAGTCGGCGAATTTCAGTTCGCCGCGCCGGACATGCATCTTTCCGTACTCGGCGCAGCGATGCAGCGTCGGTATGGCCTTGTCAGGGTTCAACAGAAAAGCGGTATCGAACGCGCGCTTGACCGCGAAGAAAGCCTCGCGCTCCTCCGGCGCGAACTGCACGCACATCGAATTGATTTTTTCGATGCCCACGCCATGCTCGCCCGTGATGGTGCCGCCGACTTCCACACAGAGCTCCAGGATGGCCGCGCCGAACTTCTCGGCGCGGTCGAATTCGCCGGGCGTGTTCGCATCAAACAGGATCAGCGGATGCAGGTTGCCGTCGCCAGCGTGGAACACGTTCGCGCAACGCAGCTGATAGGTCTTTTCCATCTCGGCGATGCCCAGTAGCACTTGCGCCAAATGCTTGCGTGGAATGGTGCCGTCCATGCAGTAGTAATCAGGCGAGATGCGGCCGGCGGCCGGAAACGCATTCTTGCGGCCGGACCAGAATTTCAGGCGCTCGGCCTCGCTGGTCGAGACCGCAATCGCGGTCGCGCCGGAGGCTGTCAGCACCTCGGTCATGCGCGCGATCTCTTCCTCGACTTCCTCGATCGTTCCATCGGACTCGCACAGCAGAATGGCTTCGGCGTCGGTGTCGTAGCCCGCCCTCACGAAGGGCTCGACCATACGCGAGCTGGTCTTGTCCATCATCTCGAGGCCGGCCGGGATAATGCCGGCGGCGATCACGTTCGCGACCGCATTGCCGCCTTTGACCACGTCATCGAACGAGGCCATGATCACGCGCGCCTGCTGCGGCTTGGGCACCAGCTTGACAGTGACTTCGGTCACCACGCCGAGCATGCCTTCGGAACCGATGAAGACGGCCAGCAGGTCGAGACCCGGCGCATCCAGCCCTTCGTTACCCAATTCGATCACGTCCCCTTCGATCGTGACCACACGCACGCGCAGCACGTTGTGCACGGTGAGGCCGTATTTCAGGCAGTGCACACCGCCGGAGTTCTCGGCCACGTTGCCGCCGATCGAGCAGGCGATCTGCGACGACGGATCGGGCGCGTAGTACAGGCCGAACGGGTTCGCGGCTTCCGAGATCGCGAGATTGCGTACGCCGGGTTGCACGACGGCCGTGCGCGCGTGGACATCGAGTTTGACGATGCGGTTCAGGCGCGCGGTCGACAGCACCACGCCATCAGCGATCGGCGTCGCGCCGCCGGACAGGCCGGTACCCGCTCCGCGCGGCACGATCTGGACTTCGAGACGACGGCAAGTCTTCAGGACGTCGATCACCTGCGCTTCGTTCTCCGGCAGCACGACCACCATCGGCAACTGCCGGTAGGCCGACAGGCCGTCGCATTCGTACGGGCGGGTGTCTTCTTCGTTGTACAGCACGGCCTGTGCCGGAAGCAACGCGCGCAGCGCGGCAACCACTTCCTGCTGGCGCGCGAGCGCGAAGGCCGGTTCGATCGGGGCGTTCATTTTGCTGGGTCCTGGGCCGGCGGCCGTCGCCGGGCCGCCACATGGCAAAGGTTGCTAGTGTAGCGAAAGGGCCTGTGCGGAATGGATGAAATGCGGCGATTTGCGCTGAAAAGCTTTCGTGGAAACGATGAAAGTTTTTGCACCGGGCAAGCGGACGCCCCGCTGCGCTCGTCACAGCCTGCCGAAGGTGTCCTTCATCCACTGCAGAAACACGGCGACCTCGGGGCGTTCGAGCACCGGCTTCTCGTACACCGCATAGTAGGCATGCGGCGGCGGTCCGGTCTCCACGTCGAACAGGCGCACGAGTTCACCGGCTTCGATCAGCTCGCGGGCAAAGTGCGCTCGCGCTAGGCCAATGCCATGCCCATGACGCACCATCTCCTGCAGCAGGCCAAGGTCATCGACGCGGATGCCGGTGGTAGGTTCCGGCCAGTCGAGACTGGCGGCTTCGAACCAGGGCTGCCAGGGTTCGAGCGCGGAGCGGATCAGGGTCGCCTTCTTCAGGTCGGCCGGCTCGCTGATTCCCCCGATCTGCGCAAGGTATTGCGGACTGGCGACGACGAAGGTCGGCTCGGAGAACAGCAACTCGCTCTGCAGGTTCGGGTATCTGCCCGGGCCGAAACGCACCTCGAGATCGCTCTCGGCCAGCGCGAGGTCGTACAGCGGTACTGACAGGTAGATCTCGATCGCGATATCCGGATGCTGCTCGGTAAACGACGACAGATGCGGCACCAGCATATAGCGCGCAAAAGTCGGCGGCGCGGTGACCTTCAGCCGCGGCTGCACCGAGGCCGCGCGGCGCGGCATCGGGAAATCGGTCAGCGTGCGCAGCGCCTGCCGCACCACGTCGAGGTAGCGGCGGCCGAATTCGGACAGGCCGACATTGCGGCCGTCACGCACGAACAGGCGCTCGCCGACGAATTCTTCCAGCAGGCGGATCCGGTGCGATAGCGCCGACGGCGTGATGCACAGCTCCTCCGCCGCCAGCGCAAAGGAGCCGTGGCGTGCCGCCGCCTCAAACGCGGACAGCGCGTGCACCGGGGGAATTCGAGTAGCCATCGGGACCTTGCTTCAGTGGGCGTGCATCACCAGCGGAGCACCTTGCCCGGGTTGAGAATGTTATTGGGGTCGAGCGCATGCTTCAGGGTGCGCATGGTGTCGACTGTGTCCTCGCCGCATTCCTGCACGAGGAAATCGATCTTGTGCAGGCCGATGCCGTGCTCGCCGGTGCAGGTTCCCTGCATCGCGATCGCGCGCGTCACCATGCGTTCATTGACGCCCTCGGCACGCGCGATATCGGCCGGATCGTTCGGGTCGACCAGCATCTGCACATGGAAGTTACCATCGCCGACATGGCCGATGATGCCGTGCACGACCTGCTCGCGCTCGAGATCGGCCTTGGTTTCGAGCAGGCACTCGGCCAGCCGCGAGATCGGCACGCAGCAGTCGGTGGAAATCGCGCGGCAGCCCGCGCGCAGCTGCAGCAGCGCAAAGTAGGCATTGTGCCGTGCCTGCCACAGGCGGGAGCGGTCCTCGGGACGAGTCGCCCACTCGAAACCGATTGCGCCATGCTCGTCGGCGATCTGCCGCACGATGTCGGCCTGCTCCTGCACGCCCGGTTCGCTGCCGTGAAATTCGAACAGCAGCAACGGCTTCTCGGGCAGAGTCAGCTTGTCATACTTATTGAGCGCGCGCACGCTGTTCTCGTCGACGAACTCCACCCGCGCGACCGGAACGCCCATCTGTATGGTCTGGATCACCGCGTTCACGGCGCTGCCGATGTCGGGGAACGAGCACACTGCCGCCGAGATCGCCTCCGGCTGCGGATAAATCTTCAGCGTGACCTCGGTGATGATGCCCAGCGTACCCTCACTGCCGACGAACAGCCGGGTCAGGTCGTAGCCAGCCGAGGATTTCTTCGCACGGGTGCCGGTGCGGATCACCTTGCCCTGCGCCGTGACCACGGTCAGCGCCAGCACGTTTTCGCGCATGGTGCCGTAACGGACGGCATTGGTTCCCGAGGCGCGGGTAGCAGCCATGCCGCCGATCGAGGCATCGGCGCCCGGGTCGATGGGAAAAAACAGGCCGGTGTCCTTGATCTCGGCATTGAGCTGCTTGCGCGTGACGCCGGGCTGCACCGTCACGGTCAGATCTTCCGGGTTGACCGCCACGACCCGGTTCATCTGCGACAAATCGATCGATAGCCCGCCCTGCACTGCCAGTATGTGGCCCTCGAGCGAGGTGCCGGTGCCATAGGCGATAACGGGAAAGCGATGCTCGTTGCACAGCGCGACGGCGGCGGCGACGTCTTCGGTCGAGTGCGCGAATATCACCGCATCCGGCAGCATCGAGTCATAGGAGGATTCATCCCGGCCGTGGTGCTCGCGCATGGCGTGACTGGTCGACAGGCGTTCGCCGAAGCGCGCCTGCAACGCCGCCAGCAGAGGGGCGGGCATCTCGCGGCGCAACGAGGTTGGGACGGGATGGTTCATCGGAATTCTCCTAAGCAAAGTATTGTACTCTCTGCGGCATGACTGACCACTCGTCGATGGGGCGATCTTTCAGGCATGCAAAGGGCGTGCGGGGATTTTCCCGTATCCTCTACCAACCGCACTTTGGATTTCACAATATGGGCAATCGACTCTCGAAAATCGCAACCCGCACCGGCGACGATGGCACGACCGGCCTCGGCGATGGCAGCCGGGTGAACAAGGATGCGCTGCGCGTGCAGGCCATGGGCGACGTGGACGAACTGAATTCCCAGATCGGCGTACTGCTGTGCGACGACCTGCCGGCCGACCTGCGCGGCGAGTTGCTGACGATACAGCATGACCTGTTCGACCTCGGCGGCGAACTGAGCATTCCGGGATTCGCGCTGATGACCGATGCGCAAGTGGCGCGGCTCGATACGCTCCTCGAGCGCTACAACGGCACGCTGCAGCCGCTGAAGGATTTCATTTTGCCCGGCGGCTCGCGCGCAGCGGCACAGTCGCATGTCTGCCGTACCGTGTGCCGGCGTGCCGAGCGCAGTATCGTCGCGCTGTCGCACGCGGAATCGGTGCATGCGCGGCTAGGTCAGTACGTGAACCGGCTGTCGGACCTGCTGTTCGTGCTCTCGCGCGTGCTGAACCGGCACGCGGAGGGGAACGACGTGCTTTGGGAGAAGGGGCGGAGCCGGGAGTGAGGGACGAGGGTGAGCCTGAATGGCGGGTTTCGCTTCGCTCTACCCGCCCTACGTATCGAGATGAATCGTTTGGAGCCGTAGGGCGGATAGAGCCGAAAGGCGAAATCCGCCGCAAGCCCGGCCAACTCAGTTGTTCACCACCAGCCTCGGCTCTGCGCCGAGCCGCTGCCTGACCGAGGCTGCAATTCCCGCCGCATCCAGCCCGGACTGCGCCAGAAGCTGCTGCGCATCTCCGTGGTCGATGAACTTGTCCGGCAAGCCCAGTTGCAGCAGCGGTTTGACAATACCGGCAGCCGCCAGAGCCTCGACCACCGCCGAGCCCGCGCCGCCCATCACGCAGCCCTCTTCCACCGTTACGATCAGGTCGTGCGATGCGGCCAGCTTGATCGCCAGCGCCGCGTCAAGCGGCTTCACGAAACGCATGTCGGCCACCGTCGCATTGAGCTCGTCGGCGGCCTTCAGCGCCGGCGCGACCATCGTACCGAACGCGAGGATCGCCACCTGCCGGCCTTCGCGCCGGACGATGCCCTTGCCCCACTCGACGGTTTCCAGCGACTCGCCCGTCTCCGCACCGGTACCGGCGCCGCGCGGGTAGCGGACCGACGCCGGACCGGGATAGCGGTAGGCCGTGGTCAGCATCTTGCGGCACTCGCTTTCGTCGCTCGGCACCAGCACCGCCATGTTCGGTATGCAGCGCAGGAAGGCCATGTCGTAGTTGCCGGCATGCGTCGCGCCATCGGCGCCAACCAGACCGGCGCGGTCGAGCGCGAAGGTGACATCGAGGTTCTGCAGGGCGACGTCATGGATCAACTGATCGTAGGCGCGCTGCAGGAAGGTCGAATAGATCGCCACCACCGGCTTCATCCCCTCGCAGGCCAGGCCGCCGGCGAAGGTCACTGCGTGCTGCTCGGCGATGCCGACATCGTAGTAACGGTCGGGAAACCGCTGCTCGAACTTCACCATGCCCGAGCCCTCGCGCATGGCGGGGGTGATGCCGACCAGCTTGTCGTCGGCGGCGGCCATGTCGCACAACCAGTCACCGAACACTTGCGTGTACGTCTTTTTTGTCGGTACGCCGGCCGGCTTGATGCCCTCGGCCGGGTTGAATTTGCCGGGGCCGTGGTACAGGATAGGATCGGCCTCGGCCAGCTTGTAGCCCTGGCCCTTCTTCGTCACCACGTGCAGGAACTGCGGGCCGTCGAGGTTCTTCAGGTTCTGCAGCGTCGGGATCAGCGAATCCAGATCATGACCGTCGATCGGCCCGATGTAGTTCAGGCCGAACTCCTCAAACATCGTGGCCGGCACCAGCATGCCCTTCGCATGCTCTTCGAAACGCTTGGCCAGCTCGAACATCGACGGTGGCAACACCGATTTGCCGACGTTCTTCGCGGCTGCGTAGAACTTACCCGACATCAGGCGCGCAAGGTAGCGATTGAGCGCGCCGACCGGCGGCGAGATCGACATGTCGTTGTCGTTCAGGACCACCAGCATCTTGATGTCCTCGTAGACGCCGGCATTGTTCAGCGCCTCAAAGGCCATGCCGGCCGTCATGGCGCCATCGCCGATCACGGCCACCGAGTGGCGCGGCTCGCCGCGGATGCGCGACGCCAGCGCCATGCCGAGCGCGGCCGAGATCGAGGTCGACGAATGGGCGGTGCCGAAGGTGTCGTACGGGCTTTCGTCGCGCTTCGGGAAGCCAGACAGCCCGCCCTGCTGGCGCAGCGTCGGCATGCGGTCGCGGCGCCCGGTGAGTATCTTGTGCGGATAGGTCTGGTGACCCACATCCCAGACGATGCGATCGTCCGGCGTGTCGAACACATAGTGCAGCGCAATCGTCAACTCTACCGTGCCCAGGTTCGACGACAGATGGCCGCCGGTCTTCGATACCGATTCGAGCAGGTAGGCGCGCAGCTCGTCGGCCAACAGGCGCAAGTCGGCGCGGGACAGTGCGCGCAGATCGGCAGGATGATTGATTTTTTGTAATAGTGTCATGTCTCAGGTCTTCCTCTGCACGATCAGGTCGGCCAGCTCGCGAAGCCGCTCTGCGCCGCGCCCGAAGGGCAGCAGTGCCTCGTGGGCATCCTGCCGCAACTTCTCCGCCAGGGCAAGGGACTCCGCCAGCCCCAGCAGGGAGACGTAAGTCGGCTTGTTGTTGGCTGCGTCCTTGCCGGCCGTCTTGCCCAGCGTGGCCGAATCCGCCGTGGCGTCGAGAATGTCGTCGACCACCTGGAAGGCCAATCCGATCGCCTTCGCATAGGCGGCCAGCGCGGCATGCTCGGTCGGCTGCAGGGTTTTCCCGGCCAGCGCGCCCAGCATCACCGCCGCCTGCAGCAAGGCCCCGGTTTTCAGCCGGTGCATCTGCTCGAGCTCGGACAGCGACAGCGCAACGCCCACCGAATCCAGATCGATCGCCTGTCCGCCGCACATGCCCAGCGAGCCCGCTGCCCGCGCGAGCTGCGCCAGCATCGCCACCCGGCGCGCTGCCTCCAGCTCGCCGCCGGCCAGCACCTCGAACGCCTGCGCCTGCAGCGCATCGCCCACCAGCAGGGCGGTAGCCTCGTCGTAGCATCGATGCACGGTCGGCTTGCCGCGCCGCAGATCGTCATCGTCCATGCAAGGCATGTCGTCGTGCACCAGCGAGTACACATGGATCATCTCGACCGCGGCGGCGGCGCGCTCGATGGCGTCGCGCGGTGCGTCGAACAACTCGCCGGCGGCAAAGGCCAGCAGCGGGCGCACCCGCTTGCCGCCGTCGAGCGCCGCGTATCGCATGGCCTCGTGCAGCCTGGCCGGCACCTGCGACGGCGGGGGCAGATGCCGATCGAGCACTTGCTCCATGTCCGACTGGACCTGTTTGCACCAGCCGGCAAAATCGATACTCATGTCTCGCCGTCCTCGTCCTCGCCGTCTTCGTCGCCGAACGGCTTGAGCATCTCGCCCTCCAGCACCTTGACCTGCTTTTCGACGCGCTCGAGCTGTGCGGCGCAGTATTTCACCAGTTCGGAGCCGCGCTGGTAGGCAGCGAGCGAAGCCTCGAGAGGCAACTCGCCGGCCTCCATGCGGGCGACCAGCTGTTCCAGCTCCTCCATGGCTTCTTCAAACGAGGCGACCGGCTGTTCTGAGGGGGTTTTCTTCGGCATGGCGAGTGTCAATCGGATTAACCCGCTATTTTAGAGCAATCATTGCGCCGAACGGCCGCTGAGCCGCCGCATAACGACTTGTCATTCAGACAGCATGGGCCGCCTTTTTCTTTGACGGCCGCAGTTTTCCGAGGGATCGACAGGTTTCATTCATGCCCTGAAATTGCGCTGGCCCCCCCTCCCCCCGGCGGGTATAATCCGCCCTTCGTCCAAAAAATAACCGTTTCATATCGTTTGAACACAGGTTTTTGCGGATTCTTTCTCTCTTAGGTTGGTGAAAATTAATTTGGGGGTGGGGATGTCCGATCTGGCCAGTCTCTCCAGGCTCGCGCGCTCGAATGCGCAACTTCCCGTCGGCGTGTATTTCGATGAAGCGCTGCTGACGCAGGAAACCCGATTGCTGTTCAAACAAGGCCCGCGCTATGCGGGCCACGAACTGATGGTCCCGAATGCGGGCGACTATGCGACGCTGCCGTGGGAAAACGACGGCCGCGTACTGGTTCGCAACGCGCACGGGGTGGAACTCATTTCCAATGTCTGCCGCCACCGCCAGGCCAAGATGCTGAGCGGCCGCGGCAACGCGACCAACATCGTCTGCCCGCTGCACCGCTGGACCTACGACCTGAAAGGCGAACTGATCGGCGCGCCGCACTTCGGCGAAACGCCGTGCCTGAACCTGTCGCGCTTCGGCCTGCAGAACTGGAACGGCCTGCTGTTCGAGAACAGCGGGGTCGATGTGCCGGCCATGCTGAACAGACTGTCGGTCACGAAAGACCTGTCGTTCGACGGCTATCTGCTGGACCATGTCGAGATCCACGAGTGCAACTACAACTGGAAGACCTTCATCGAGGTCTATCTCGAGGACTATCATGTTGAGCCCTTCCACCCGGGGCTCGGCAATTTCGTCGCCTGCAACGACCTGCGCTGGGAACTCGGCGACGGCTACAGCGTGCAGACGGTCGGCGTGAACTCGGCGCTGAAAAAATCCGGCTCGCCGGTCTACCAGCGCTGGCATGACGAAGTCCTGCGCTTCAACAACGGGCAGGTGCCGCCACACGGCGCGATCTGGCTGACGCTCTACCCGAACGTCATGGTCGAGTGGTATCCGAACGTGCTGGTGGTCTCGACGCTGTGGCCCAACGGCCCGCAGAAGACGACCAATGTCGTCGAGTTCTACTACCCGGAAGAGATTGTGCTGTTCGAGCGCGGCTTCGTCGATGCCGAGCGCGCCGCCTACATGGAGACCTGCGTCGAGGACGACGAGATCGCGCTGCGCATGGACGCTGGCCGCAAGATCCTGCTCGAGCGTGGCGTCAACGAAGTCGGTCCGTACCAGTCACCGATGGAAGATGGCATGCAGCACTTCCACGAGTGGTACCGCAGCAAGATCGCAGTGTGAGCGGCAGTCGCCGTCCGGGGCGCTGAATGCAGTCGCTCTGGATGCTCGTCGCCAGCTTCGTGTTCGCCATCATGGGGGTGTGCGTCAAGCTGGCGTCGGCCACGTCGTCCACCTCCGAAATCGTCCTCTGCCGCGGCGCGGTCGGCATGGCGCTGATCTACGCGCTGGTCCGCCTGCGCGGCCTGTCCCTCAGAACTGCCCTGCCCTGGCAGCATGCATGGCGCGGCTTCGTCGGCGTCACTGCGCTGTGGCTGTGGTTCTTCGCCATCGGCCGCCTGCCGCTGGCCACCGCGATGACGCTGAACTACATGGCGCCGATCTGGATCGCCGCCATCGTCTTCACCGTCGGCTGGTGGCACCGCACCCGCCGCTTCGACTGGGGGCTGACGGCGGCGATCGTCGCAAGTTTCGCCGGCGTGGCGCTGCTGCTCAAGCCCACGATCCATGCCGACCAGTGGATCGGCGGCCTGACCGCGCTTGTTTCAGGCTTCCTGTCCGCGCTGGCCTACCTGCAGGTCAGAAAGCTCGGGCAACTCGGCGAGCCGGAGTACCGAGTCGTGTTCTACTTTTCGGCCAGCGGCGTGCTGGCCGGCCTGATCAGCGGGCTCGTCGACCACTGGCTGCAGACCGGCGAGCTGCAGATCCTGCACGACCTGTCGGCCACCGATGCCGTGTTGCTGCTGACCATCGGCGTCACCGCCACCATCGCGCAGATCGCGATGACCCGCGCCTATCGCTACGGCGCCATGCTCGTCACGGCCAACCTGCAGTACACCGGCATCGTCTTCTCCAGCCTGTGGGGCATCCTGATCTGGGGCGACCGGCTTGATCTCGCCGGCTGGCTCGGGATTGCCATCATTCTGGCCAGCGGCATCGCAGCGACCTTCTATAATGCCCGCAGCAGCAAGCAGTAGTAGAAAGAGCCTGTCTCATCAGGTCGGCAGCAAGGCGGCGGTTCCGCAAACAGACCAGACGGTCGGCAGGAGACTGCCAACGCCGCTGGCGGCCTGACGAGACAGGCTCTGAAGCTTCCTCACAATAACGACAAGGAGACCTGCTGATGCCGTTTACCACGCTGATCACTGCTGCGGAATTGATGCAGCACCTGGCCAATCCGAATTTCGTGATCCTCGATTGCCGTTCCGAACTGACCGACCCCAGGGCCGGTCCGGCCGCGTTCGCCGAGGGCCACATTCCGGGTGCACAGCATGCGGATCCGGATATTCACCTGTCCGACAAGTCGCCCGCTGCGGACGGCGCGTTTCGCGGCCGTCATCCGCTGCCCTCGCCCGAGTCCTTCATCGAGACCTTGCGTGATTTCGGCATCTACCCGAACTCGCAGGTCATCGCCTATGACGCCCACGGCGGGATGTTCGCGTCACGCTTGTGGTGGATGCTGCGCTGGATCGGGCATCACGGCGTGGCCGTGCTCGACGGCGGGCTGCCGGCCTGGCTGGCCGCCGGCGGTACGCTGACGCCGGAACTCATCAACCGCCCGCGCGGGTCGATCACGCTGCAGCCGTCGCTGGCCAATGCGGTCAGCGCCGGCGACGTGCTGGCCAACCTCTCGGCGCGGGCCAGAACCGTCATCGATGCGCGCGCCGCCGATCGCTTCCGCGGCGAGAACGAGGTCATCGATCCGGTCGCCGGCCACATACCCGGCGCAAAGAACCGGCCGTTCAAGGACAACCTGCAGCCGGACGGCCGCTTCAAGCCGGCCGGTGCGCTGCGCTCGGAATTCTCGGCACTGATCAAGAGCCCGGAGACAACGATCGCGCAATGCGGTTCGGGCATCTCGGCCTGCCACAATTTGCTGGCCATGGAGCTTGCAGGGCTGCCAGGCGCGGCCCTGTATCCGGGATCGTGGAGCGAGTGGAGCGCGGATCCGGCAAGGCCGGTGGCGACGGGGGCGGCGTAAGCGGCAAGATATGGCGGATGTCGCTGCGCTCCATCCGCCCTACGCCCCTGCCAACTTGTACGCAATGCCATAGGGCGGGTAGAGCGAAGCGAAACCCGCCACGACTGCCAGCAGAACCCACAAGTCACCGGCGGAACCGTAGGGCGGGTAGAGCCGCAGGCGAAACCCGCCGTCACCGCCGAGGAACCTGCCGCCTCAATGCACATGAAACTGCTGCGTCAGCAGCAGCACGATTCCCACGCCGACCGCGATCAGGATCACCTGCGGCACCGTCTCGCGTAGGGTGGCGCGGCGCTGCATCTGCGGCATCAGGTCGCTGACGGCGATATAGATGAAGCCCGACGAAGCCAGCACCAGCACATACGGCACCAGATGCAGGCCCTGGCCGAGCGCGACATAGCCGACGATGCCGCCGACCACGGCCATCAGGCTGCAGATCAGGTTGTACACATAGGCACGGGTTTTCGTCAGGCCGGCATTCAGCAGCACGATGAAATCGCCGATCTCCTGCGGTATTTCATGCGCCGTGATCGCCAGCGCGGTGATGATGCCAAGCTTGATGTCGGCCAGGAAAGCGGCGGCGATCAGCACGCCGTCGGTGAAGTTGTGCAGGCTATCGCCGATCAGAATCATCCAGCCCGATTTGCCGGCCTCGTGCGCGTCGTGGCCATGTTCGTGCCCGTGCCCGTCGCCTTCATAGTGATGCGAGTGCCGGAGGATGGCGAGCTTTTCGAGCAGGAAGAAGCCAAGCAGGCCGCCCAGCAAGGTCGTAAACAGCACATGGGGATTGGCCTCAGACTCGAAAGCCTCGGGCAGCGCATGCAGCAGCGAGGTCGACAGCAGAATGCCGACCGACAGGCTGACCAGCCGCTCGACCATGCGCGACAGCAGCCGGTACGACAGGAAGGCCGCAGCAGAAATGCTCAGGAGCCCGCCGAGCGCCGTGGCCAGCAGGATGTAGGACAGCGTGGTGTTAATTTGTTTTTCCCGAAGTGGCAGCGCGGACGGCGGGGCCGCCCGGCCTATGCAAGCCCGCTATTTTACGATCTTCGCGACGAGATCACGCATCGCCGGTGGCCGCGAGGCGGCTGGGCCGGGATCCCCGTTCGATCAATCCCGGTGCGCTCAATGCGCCTCCTCCCAGTTCGCCCCTGCACCGACCTCGGCCACCAGCGGCACTTTCAACGCCGCGACGCCGGCCATCAGCTGCGGCAGCTTTTCCGTCACCCGCGCCAGCTCGTCCTGCGGCACGTCGAGCACCAGTTCGTCATGCACCTGCATCACCATCAGCGTGCCAAGCCGCTCGCGCTCCAGCCAGTCCTGCACCGCGACCATCGCCAGCTTGATCAGGTCGGCGGCGGTGCCCTGCATCGGCGCATTGATCGCCGCACGCTCTGCAGCCTGCCTGCGCGGGCCGTTCGGCGAATTGATCTCCGGCAGCCACAGGCGGCGCCCGAACACCGTTTCCACGAAACCGTGCGATTTTGCCTGCTGCCGGATGTCGTCCATGAAGCGCTTCACGCCGGCGAAGCGGGTGAAGTATTTGTCCATGTACATCTGCGCGGCCGAGCGCTCGACGCCGAGGTTACCGGCCAGGCCGAACACGCTCATCCCGTAGATGAGACCGAAGTTGATAACCTTCGCTGCGCGCCGCTGCTCGGCCTGCACCTCGGCCGCCGGCACGCCGAAGATTTCGGCGGCGGTGGCGCGATGGATGTCCTCGCCGGAGGCGAAGGCGCGCAGCATGGCCGGGTCTTCCGACAGATGGGCCATGATGCGCAGCTCGATCTGCGAGTAGTCGGCCGAGACGATCACGTTGCCCGACGACGGTACGAAGGCCTCGCGGATGCGGCGTCCCTCGGCGGTGCGCACCGGAATGTTCTGCAGATTCGGATCGTTCGACGACAGCCGCCCCGTCACCGCGATCGCCTGCCCGTAGTTGGTATGCACGCGGCCGGTGGCCGGGTTCACCATCTTCGGCAGCTTGTCGGTATAGGTGGACTTCAGCTTCGCGAGGCTGCGGTAGTCGAGTAGCAGCTTGGGCAGCGGATAATCCTCTGCCAGCTTCTGCAGCACTTCCTCGTCGGTCGACGGCGCGCCACTGGCGGTTTTCTTCACCACCGGCAGCTTCAGCCTGTCGAAGAAAATCTCACCGATCTGCTTCGGCGAATTCAGGTTGAACGGCTGGCCGGCCAGTTCGTGGGCCTGCTTCTCGAGCTCTAGCAGCCTGATGCCGAGCTCGTGCGACTGCGCGTTCAGCCGGTCGACGTCGATCAGCACGCCATTGCGCTCCATCCGCTGCAGCACGCGCGCCGTCGGCAATTCGACCTGCTGGTAGACGAAGCGCAGGCCGTCATGCTTTTCCACGCGCGGCCAGATCACATGATGCAGCTGCAGCGTCACGTCCGCGTCCTCGGCCGCATACTCGGTGGCGCGCTCAACCGACACCTCGTCGAAACCGATCTGCGACGCGCCCTTGCCGCAGACGTCCTGGTAGGCGATGGTTTTCCTGTCCAGCCAGCGCAGCGCGAGGCTGTCCATGTCGTGGCTTTTGTGCGACTCGAACACATACGACTCGAGCAGCGTATCGTGCGCGACGCCCTGCACGCGAATGCCGTAGTTCTCCAGCACGTGGCTGTCGTATTTCAGGTGCTGCCCGAGTTTCGGCTTTGACGCATCCTCGAGCCAGGGCTTGAGCCTGGCGAGCACGTGGTCGCGGCCCAGCTGATCGGGTACGCCCGGGTAGCGGTGCGCGAGCGGAATGTAAGCCGCCCTGCCCGGCTCGCAGCACAGCGAGATGCCGACCAACTCGGCGCGCATGGCGTCTAGCGACGTGGTTTCGGTATCGATCGCAGTCAGGCCGGCGGCAGCGATGGTTGCGATCCACGCATCAAGCTGCGCCTCGGTCGTCACGGCTTCGTAGCGGGTTTCCGCCGGCGGCTCGGCAGCAAACAGCGCCGCTTGTGCGTCGCCGTCGCCGGTATTGGCGGCCGGTCGGTCGGTCGACGCTGCGAGCAGTTCGGCGTTCAACTCGCGCAGCCAGCTGCGGAAGCCCATTTTCTCGAAGAATTCTTTCAGCGCCGCCTTGTCCTCCGGCTGCTGGCACAGCGAATCGAGGATGGACACATGATGGCCGGACAAATCGCAATCGCACTTCACCGTGACCAGCTCGCGCGATAGCGGCAGCCAGGCGAGCGCCTTGCGCAGGTTCTCGCCGACCACGCCACCGATCTCGGCCGCCTGCGCAATCACGCCGTCGAGCGAGCCGTACTGGGTCAGCCACTTCACCGCCGTTTTCGGGCCCACCTTCTCGACGCCGGGGACGTTGTCGACCGTGTCGCCGACCAGCGTCAGGTAATCGATGATGCGCTCGGGCGGCACGCCGAACTTCGCGATCACGCCCTCGCAGTCGAGCGTCTCATTGCTCATCGTGTTGACGAGGGTGACATGGTCATTGACGAGCTGCGCAAGGTCTTTGTCGCCGGTCGAGACGATGGTCTTCAGGCCGGCGCCGGTCGCTTCGCAGGCCAGCGTGCCGATCACGTCGTCGGCCTCGATGCCCTCGACCATCAGGATCGGCCAGCCGAGCGCGCGTACCACCTCATGAATAGGCTCGATCTGTCGCGCGAGGTCTTCCGGCATCGACGGCCGGTGCGCCTTGTAATCAGGATAGAGGTCGTCGCGGAAGGTCTTGCCTTTTGCGTCGAACACGCAGGCAATGTAGGCTGCCTCGACGTCCTGGCGCAGGCGGCGCAGCATGTTGATCATGCCGTAGATGGCACCGGTGGGTGCGCCGTCTGCGTTGCGCAGATCGGGCATCGCGTGGAATGCACGGTACAGATAGCTCGAACCGTCCACCAGCAACAGGGTTTTATTCATATGGATAGCGACCGGAAATTCGTGCCGCGGCTGCGGCAACTGACAGGGGAGCGCTCACGTCGCGCAAGGCCGGCAAATCGTGGCAAACATTCACGATTATGGCAGAGTTCATCGACCAGCCCGCCAGCGCGGTCGAGGCGATCTTCGCGTTCTGCGAGGCACGCGACATTGTGCCTACCAAGACCGAACCGCATCACGGCTTCCTGTAAAATGCGCCCATCGCGCCTATGCGTCGGCGCCCACTGCGGACCGTCCCGATGGAACAGCCCACGACCAGCCTGCTTTACCCGCATACCGTCGCACCTATCGTCCGCTTGCTCGGCGGCCTGCTTGCCGCTGTCTCTGCCTGCGTCGCGCTGGCAGCCGAGCCGGTGCCGTCGAACCCGGATGCTTCGACCCGCGTGCCCGATGGCGTGACCAGCATCACCCAGCGCCGCGAGCAAAATGCCGTGACCTCGGTGCGGGTGCAGCGCGGCAGCAATGTCTATCACGTGACGCCGGCCGAGCAGATGCCTCACTACCAGGAAGGCGGGCGCGCGGCCACCTGGGAAATCTTTCAGTTCCGGAGCAAGCCCCGGGCCGACATCCCGGCCCCGCCGCCGCCCGGGCGCTGAAACACTCGGCTCGCCCGCCAAAGCAGCAGGCGGCACTTTCGACACTTTCCGATTTCATTTATGGCAGTTTTTACCCCGGTCACGCTGGAGCAGATCACCCCGTGGGCGGCCCGCTTCCCGATCGGCACCGTCCGGTCGATCAAGGGCATTTCTTCCGGCATTGAAAACAGCAATTTCTTTCTCTCGGCCGAGCGCGGCGAGTTCGTGCTGACCATTTTCGAGAAGCTGAGCTTTGAGCAGTTGCCGTTCTACCTGCACCTGATGCGGCACCTGGCCGAACGCGGCGTCAGTGTGCCCGCGCCCATCGCCAGCGACCGCAACGAGATCATCAATGCGCTGCACGGCAAGCCGGCGGCCATCGTCACGCGGCTCGAAGGCGACTGGATACCGGCGCCCGCCCCCGTTCACTGCCGCGAGGTAGGCGCCATGCTCGCGAAGATGCACGTCGCCGCGCAGGACTATCCGCTCTACCAGCCCAACCTGCGCGGGCTCGAATGGTGGCGCGAGACCACGCCGGTGGTGCTGCCCTATATCCCGGAGGAGGCGCAGCAACTGCTGCGTGCCGAGATGCATTTCCAGGAGGCGTTCGCCGCTTCGGATGTGTACGACGCCCTGCCCAACGGCCCGATCCATGCCGACCTGTTCCGCAACAACGTGATGTTCGACGGCGAGCGGCTGTCGGGCTTCTTCGATTTCTTTTTTGCCGGCTGCGACACCTGGCTGTTCGACGTGGCCGTGACTGTGAATGACTGGTGCATAGCTCTCGACACCGGTGCAAGCGATCCGGTGCGCGTGCGTGCCATGCTCGACGCCTATGCCGACGTGCGCCCGTTTACCGACGAAGAGAGGCGAGCGTGGCCGGCGATGCTGCGCGCGGCCGCGCTGCGCTTCTGGCTGTCGCGGCTATTCGACTATTACCTGCCGCGCGAGGCCGAGATGCTGACGCCGCACGATCCCACGCATTTCGAGCGCATCCTGCGGCACCGGATCGCGCATCCTGTCGAGGCCCTCGCCTGATGGAGCGCCTACCCGCCAGCGCCGGCATCGCCTGGATCCAGCAAGGCTTCGCGCTGTTCCGCAGGCAGCCGGCCGAGCTGTCGATGCTGTTCCTGCTGTACATGCTGCTGATGTTCTCGCTGTCGCTGGTCCCGCTCGTCGGACAGTTGCTGCCGCTACTGCTGGTGCCGGCCTTCACGATGGCCTTCATGCAGGCGTGCGTCGAGATCGAGGCCGGACGCAAGGTTCGGCCCAACCTACTGCTGACGGCCTTCCGCTCGCCGGCCCTGGGCACGCTGCTTCGGCTGGGCGCGCTCTATCTGCTGGCCGCCGTACTGGCGGTGGCCGCGTCATCGCTGATCGACGGCGGTGTTTTCTGGAAGCTGATGTCCGGTCAGCTGAAACCGGACGATGAAGACGTGGCCGTGGCCGGCCTGCCGCTGGCCATGCTGTTTGCCGCGCTGGTGTACTTGCCGTTCGCGATGGGCTTCTGGCACGCCGCGCCACTGGCGACTTGGCAGCGCATGGGACTGTTCAAAGCCATTTTCTACAGCTTCTTCGCCGTGCGCCGCTGCGGCAAGGCCTTCCTCGCCTACGCACTGGGCTGGATCGTGGCCGGCATCGCCGTGCCCGCGATTATCAGTGCCATCCTCGGCTTACTGCTCGGCAAGACCCTCGTTACCGTGATGCTCTTGATGCCGCTGTCGGTGATCCTCACCCTCGTGATGTACTGCTCCTTCTATCCCACCTACACAGCCGTGTTTGACAGGCCGGAACAAAACCAAAATTTGCTGCACTGATTTTGAGCGCTTTGTCGGAGCAATCTAAATCACTGGTTTTGTAGTTTTTCCGCAACGCGTCTACGCACTCCCTCTGTCCTCTGCCGTCGCCCGGCAATCCGGCCGGGCGGGAACATCGCAAGGTGCCGCATGCATGGACCCGCACGCTCCGCCGCCGCTGCCGAACCGCCCCTGCTGGCCAGGATCGCCCCCCTCACGCCGGGCTCCCTCGAGACACGCCTGATCTATCCGGCCGATACGCCGTCAGGCAAGTTCAAACAACTCAAACGGCTGTTGCTCACGCCCCTGATGCAATGGGAGGCGCGACAACAGGTCAGGAGCTTTCTCGACAAAGACGGTGTCCGGCATCTCGTCACGGCACAAGCCTTGGCCACCCGTCTGGACAAGCATCCTTTCCGTACGGTGTCGGCCGGCGAGTTGTCTGCCGTGCTGGCGGAAGCGGTACAAAGCAAGGTTGCGGTTCCTGGAACTCTGCGACCGCTCACGCAAGCCTACTTCCGGGATCCGGACCATCTCGCGGCTGCATGCCGCCGGCATCTCGGCATGCTGTCCGAGCGCGAGAGCCGGGCGCTGAACGCCCTCATCGCGTTTGTCCGTGATCCCGACGCGCCGCTGAACCGGCGCGATGTATTCGGGGTAAGGCAACTGATGGAGAAGACAGCCAAGATGTCGCTGCCTACGGATGTCGATGCCGTCCTGACGGACTACTATCAGAACTACGTGAACACCTACGAACAGGCGGTCCGGACCAACAGCGGCTTCACCAATGACGAGGATGGCAAGGCGCTTCTGTTGGCCTTCGAAGAACTGCATGACCGCCTTCCGGCAGCGGCGGGTCCCCGCATCGATGCATTGGAATGCTTCTGTACGAAGGGCGCGATCGCCGCCAAAGATCGTATGTTGCTGCTGGGAGCAGTGCCGCTGTTGGCCCAATATTGCAGCAAACTGAGCAGGGAAACCGTCATGCAGCTGCTGCCCCGGGTAATCGCCGCCGAGGATGCG
>JAMNXS010000078.1 GCA_023653025.1 Burkholderiaceae bacterium | reverse complement strand
TCTGCAGTCATGGGGAAGACTGCCGGCAGTGCGACGCATGGTGCGCTTGAATCATCAACTGATCGTTAATCACAGGAGACTGCCATGTTCGATGGATTTTGGTCTGGAATATTTGGAGGTCTGTTCGGCCCTGCACTGGCAACTTGGTTGAGCCGATACAGATACTGGGCGGTCTTTGTAACTGCGACCTTAGGGGTTCATGTTATTGCGTTCGCAGTAGGAGCATACGAAAAGGGAGTGGCCTTTGCAATTCAGGTCATGCTGGAGAAAACCTTTACTCCGGTTGGAATCTTGGTGCCCATGGGCATTGGCTTGTTGGTGGTTATGGTTGCTTTCGTCGGCACATTGAATAACCCCGGTAAGGGCAATGCCGGCCAATAGCCGAAATCAAGCGCTCATGACCGGCAGTCGCACCTTGTAGCGCTCAACCACTGAAATGATGCACCAAACCAGTAGAGGGGAACGCGCCAGCATCAGCGGCCTCGCCGGCGACACGAGCGTGCGCAGCGGCGACGCGTCCACGCCGCTACCGAAGATCTTCGATGCGCAGCGCGTGCAGGCCGCCATCCATGCCGACGTGCAGATCACGCAGACCTTCAGCATGCTCGCCCCACGCGCGGTGGCCACCTATGCCGACGGGCAGATCAGGGTGATCAACGAACAACTGCAGCACGAAGCCGACGATGGCCGGCGTGCAGCCCTGCTGGCCGACAAAGAGCGCTGGGGCGACAAAGGCGCCTATCGGGTTGCGTTGCATGCGGCTGTTGGTGGCCTCGCCGGAGGAGTGCAAGGCGCGGCCGGTGCTGGTGCCAGCGCAGCCCTCGTCCCGCAACTGGCGCAAGCGCTGGACCAGACCGACCTGCCGCCCTCGGTCAAGTCCGCTGCTCTGGCCACGGCCGGCACGCTGCTTGGCGCAGCCGTGGGCGGCAATGTGGGTGCGGCGACCGCGTTGGGCGAAGCCGCGAATAACTTCCTGAGCCACCCGGAGGCGCGGCAGCGAGAAGCAGCACACCAACGTCTGCTTCAGTGCACGGACGACAGCTGCCGCCAGCGGGCAAGACAGGAAATTGCCCGGCTCGATGCACTGGACCAGTGGCGCGACCGGCAATTGGCCGATGCCTGCCTCAAGCCATCCAGTGCCTTGTGCCAAGGCTGGCATGCGGCGCTGGCCGAGGCCAAACAAAGCTACATCGGTGACGTCGCACACAACGACTTGACGCAATCGGTGAGCAGTGAGCGGCGACAAATCAATGAACAGGAGTTCCTCTATCGGCGGCGCATCGCCGATCCGTTTGCCTACGGGGTAGCCAAGCGCTTGATGAAGCTCACGCCGCCGGCGCTGGCCCTCGGCGTAGGCTTGACCAGCTACGAACTGACCAAGGCCATCATCGACGTCGGTCTGGCCGAGGCGTCCGTGGCCATCGGTCAGGGGCTGCTCAGCCTGCCGGCCGACCTCAAGGCGCGCCTGCACAGCGACGACCCGGCTGTGCGTGGCGAGGCACTGGTCGACACGCTGGCCGTGACTGGTGCATCGACGGTCATCGTCGGGAAGTTGCAGCAAACCGGGAATAAAGCTCTCATCCGCGTCTTTGATGAACAAGCGAAGGTCACCGGTGAGAGGGCAAAATCTGCGAAATTGCAGATAGAGCTAAACAATAGAAGAGATGACTTGGATGCTTACTTTGAATACAAACACCTGGATGGTAGCTGGAGCTGGCCGAAAAACGACGGAGCCCTCCCGGGAACAGTGAGAAACATCACTCTCGAGAACGGGCAATCAATCGATCGTTACGGATCGGATCTTGGACATTACGCTGCACCTTTAGGGGAGTTAGTTGAGGGGCGCTCCTTAGCTCCGGGTGGGCCAGCGGAAGTTTATCGTCGGTATGAGGTGATAAAGCCCATCCCGCGTGTCAACACCTCCATAACGGCACCTGCATTTGGAAACCAAGGGGGTGGAGTCCAATTTCGCTTTGAAAAGCCACTTCGCTGGTATGTCGAAAATGGATATTTGAAAGAGGTAAAACGATGAAATATGAATTCAATGATTCATATCTGATCAACAAGCGAGAAATTGAGGCAGGAAGTGGCTTCGACCGGACATCGTTCTTTCGCGGTTTTCAAAAGCAGTTGATGCAGCAAGGATATAAGCATGATCAAGATTTTCACATCGGAGACACGAATATCCAAGAGGGTTTGTGCCTATATGAAGACGGGGATTTTTGGGTGGTGGCATACCTCGAACGAGGAAAAAAATTTGCTCCTGCATTTTTTGTTGACCCGGAGGACGCGGCCATGTTCATGCGAGCGAAGCTTGAGGAATGGAGCAGACCAAAAAATTGAATTTCAGGTTTCTGCCGGAACGGATGCTTCGTGTTCAGAGGTGAAACACATCGGAGACTTGCCTTGCCCGAGCCGGAGCGCAAATGCTGGGCAAAAGACGGCAAGTTGGATGCGCAGAGACAAGTCGAATGACATACATAAATGCGGTAGTTCGAAGGTGTTTGACACGTATGCGCTTGGAATGCTGTCGAGCCTGAGTAAATAAAAATGCAAATATGACCTCGATCCCAAGTCCGGCATCGCGACCTGTACAGGCGTACCAGTGAAGTAACGGGACGTGTCTGCTGAACAAGGGCGAGCCTCCCATTCGTCTTAAAGACAAATCCGGTTTGATGAACGACTTACCGGAGTTGAGAGAAGCCCGTTCCTGAAAGCCATATCTGACCCAAAATTGCTTAAGTGAGATATTAGATGGACGTAATTCGTAAATTAGAAGACGTGTGGGACAACGGCGAAAGTGCACCCGCCTCTTTATCTTGTGAGGAGTTAGATCACTTCAAGCGCATCACGAACGCCAAGCGGGTCGTGGCAAGAAGATGGGTATATCGTGGGCAAGTGCATCAAACGCCTTTCTTTGTTCGGCTGCTACCAGACGAGTCTGGGCTGGTGCAGTACGAAAACAACGACCCACGGAGTAGACGACTGCTGGTTCTCAACGGAGATGAATCGCAACGTCTGTCAATCACCGTTCCCCAAATCGACGGTCATTCTCGCCCTGAGCGCGGCTATCTAAGCCTCCCCCCCAGTTCCGCCCGCTTCGGTGGAATCGAGTGGGGCTGCGAGGGCAACGACGGATACACCGACTACCTGTTCGATTTCGACTGGAATACCGGGGAGCTGCTCCGCTATGCCCGGCCGACACGACCCTGGTAACGGCGGGTTTCTCATGACGCTCATCCTGCTCGCGACCGCACGACGTCGGCAGCACACATCAGGGCGGTGTCTCTCCAACTTCGCCATTACCGGAAGCGCATCCATGTCCGCCAGTTCCATCAACCAGCCCTATCTCCCATGCGCCACACCCTGAGCCTGAACATCACCCGCCTGCGCGGCAGCGCCCGTTACTCGATGGAGTTAGCCGAGTTTTATCCTGTCGAGGGCTTCGAGGTTTTTCTCGAGGCGTTTTGCGGCTTCATCGACGAGCGCCTGATCGACTGGCATGAGAGCGAAGAGTCGGGTATCGGACGGATCACTTTCAAGCGTCGCGAACTGCCGATTTACTGGTCGGCTTCCGCCATGAATTTTTGTTTTCATTGCCAGAGCTCGACCGAGGCCAGCGAGATGCGAGCGCTCGTCATCGACTATTTCGATGCGTATCCGGAGGCGCTGAACTGACCGGCGTCTGCCTGACCCCGGCCATCAGGTCAGCGGCCGCGGCGTCGCACCAGCGCCGCCAGCGCCTGCTGGAGAGCGGCGTTGCGTGGATCCTGCCCCAGCGATTCGGCCAGTTGTGCGAAAGAATCCACGGCGGTCACAGGCAAATCGCGCGCATCCACCCTCCTCGTCGGCCGCTCGGGCTCGGAAGGCAGCAACTGGACTTTGAGCCGTATCCCCTCGACCGGCCAGCCCTGCTCGCGCAAGCCCTGCTGCAGCTTCGGCAGCACCTGCCGCAGCCGGGTGGCCAGCGCGGCGTTCGGCACCGCCACCTGCAACTGGCCGTCGCGAATCTGCAGCGCCCGGCAGTTGGCAAACAGCGTGGGCAGCAGGCGCTCGCAGGCGGCCTGCAACTGCCCGACGCGGCGCGCTTCCGGCAGCAGGCCAGCCAGCCTGTCGCTGCCCTGCAGGAACTCGACCGCCTCCTTCGCCGCCGGCTTCTGCGAGGGCCGACGCGCCGGAGTGAAATTCGGGAGGGATTTCGCCATTCGGCAACCTTAGCACACGGTCAACGAAGCCTGAAGTGGCAGTCTGTCAAGAAGGGGGCGCGTGCTAGAATCGCCGCTTTGGCTGATGATGGCCGCCGCACGTCCAAGGGCAGGGCGGCTGCCGTCGTGCCCTGACTTTTCGACCTTTGGCATGTCCCTACTGACCAAGATTTTCGGCAGCCGCAACCAGCGCCTGCTCAAGCAGCTGCAAAAGTCCGTCCGCGCGATCAATGCGCTCGAACCCGAGCTCGAGCAGCTCTCCGACGATGCGCTGAAAGCCAGAACGCCCGAACTCAAAGCCAAGCTGGCCGGCGGTGCAAGCACCGACGACATCCTCGTCGAAGCCTTTGCCGTCTGTCGCGAGGCGTCGAAGCGGGTGCTGAAGATGCGCCACTTCGACGTGCAACTGGTCGGCGGCATGGTCCTCCACCAGGGCAAGATCGCGGAAATGGGTACCGGCGAGGGCAAGACGCTGATGGCCACGCTGCCGGCCTACCTGAACGCACTCACCGGCAAGGGCGTGCATGTCGTCACGGTCAACGACTACCTCGCCCAGCGCGACGCCGAGTGGATGGGCAAGCTCTACGGCTGGCTGGGCCTGACCACGGGCGTCAACTTGTCGCAGGCACCGCACGACGTCAAGCAGGCGGCCTATGCAGCCGACATCACCTACGGCACCAACAACGAATACGGCTTCGACTACCTGCGCGACAACATGGTCTACTCGACCGGCGACCGCGTGCAGCGCGGTCTCGCGTTTGCGATCGTCGACGAAGTCGACTCCATCCTCATCGACGAAGCGCGCACGCCGCTGATCATTTCCGGCCAGGCCGAAGACCACACCGAGCTGTACCGCGCGATGAATGCGCTGCCGCCGCTGCTGACGCTGCAGGTCGGCGAAGAAACGCCGGACGGTAAGGGCAAGATCGAGGTGCCGGGCGACTACACGAAGGACGAGAAGTCCAACACCGTGCTGCTGACCGAAGACGGTCACGAAAAAGCCGAGCGCATCCTGACCGAGATGGGCTTGCTGGCCGAAGGCGCGTCGCTGTACGACCCGTCCAACATCACGCTCATCCACCATCTGTACGCGGCGCTGCGCGCGCATGTGCTGTTCCACAAGGACCAGCACTACGTGGTGCAGAACGGCGAGGTCATCATCGTCGACGAATTCACCGGCCGCCTGATGACGGGTCGCCGCTGGTCCGACGGCCTGCACCAGGCGGTCGAGGCGAAGGAAGGCGCGCGCATCCAGAACGAGAACCAGACACTGGCCTCGATCACCTTCCAGAACTACTTCCGCATGTACGGCAAGCTGGCCGGTATGACCGGCACGGCCGATACCGAAGCCTACGAATTCCAGGAAATCTACAGCCTTGAAACCGTGGTCATCCCGCCGAACCGTCCGAGCCAGCGCAAGGACCGCCAGGACCAGGTCTTCAAGAACGCCGACGGCAAGCATCGCGCGCTGATCGCCGACATCCGCGATTGCTTCGACCGCGGGCAGCCGGTGCTGGTCGGCACCACGTCGATCGAGAATTCCGAACAGATCTCGTCGCTGCTGACCACGGAAAACCTGCCGCACAACGTCCTCAACGCCAAGCAGCACGCGCGCGAGGCGGAGATCATCGCGCAGGCCGGCCGTCCGAAAATGATCACGATCGCGACCAACATGGCCGGCCGCGGCACCGACATCGTTTTGGGCGGCAATGTCGACAAGCAGATCCAGTTCATCGAGGCCGACGAATCGCTGTCGGCCGACGAGAAGGCGGCGCGCGCGCAGCAACTGCGCGACGAATGGGCATCGCTGCACGAGCAGGTGGTGGCGGCCGGCGGCCTGCACATCATCGGCACCGAGCGCCACGAGTCGCGCCGCATCGACAATCAGCTGCGCGGCCGTTCCGGCCGCCAGGGCGATCCGGGCTCGTCGCGCTTTTACCTGTCGCTGGACGACTCGCTGCTGCGCATCTTCGCTGGCGACCGCGTGCGCGCCGTCATGGAGCGGCTGAACATGCCGGAAGACGAGCCTATCGAAGCCGGCATCGTCTCGCGCTCGATCGAATCCGCGCAGCGCAAGGTCGAGGCGCGCAACTTCGACATCCGCAAGCAGCTGCTCGAATACGATGACGTCGCCAACGACCAGCGCAAGGTGATCTATCAGCAGCGCAACGAGCTGCTCGAGGCCGAGCACATGGCCGAGACCAGCCTCGGCCTGCGCCACGGCGTCTTCACCGACCTGTTCCGCCAGCACGTGCCGGAAGAGTCGATGGAAGAGCAGTGGGATCTCGACGGCCTGCAGGAGGTGCTGCTGCTCGAGTGGCAGATCGACCTGCCGCTGAAGGCCATGCTGGAGGCCGAGCCGAACCTGACCGACGAAGACCTGCTCGAGCGGCTGATCGCGAAGGTCGACCAGCTGTACCAGGCGAAGGTCGATTTGGTGGGCGCGGAATCCTTCGGCGGCTTCGAGCGCAACGTCATGCTGCAGAGCATGGACACGCACTGGCGCGAGCACCTCGCCGCGCTCGACCACCTGCGCCAGGGCATCCACCTGCGCGGCTATGCGCAGAAGAACCCGAAGCAGGAATACAAGCGCGAGGCCTTCCAGCTGTTCGCGCAGATGCTCGACCTGATCCGCAACGATGTCGTGCGCGTGATCATGACCGTGCGCATCCAGTCGCAGGCCGAGGTCGAGGCGGCCGAGGCGGCGTTGGGCCAGCCGCATCTCGAGAACGTGAATTACCAGCACGCGGACTTTAACCCGTCCGCGTCGCCCGAGGAACTGCTCGCCCCGCCGTCGCTCGACGAACCGCGCGGCGGCGCGACTTTGGTCAACGCGATGCCGAAGGTCGGCCGCAACGACCCCTGCCCCTGCGGCAGCGGCAAGAAATACAAGCAGTGCCACGGGAAGCTGGCTTGATTGTTTTTGGTGGCGGGTTTCGCTTCGCTCTACCCGCCCTACGACGTCCGTGCGACGGGCGCATAATGTCGCCCCCACCGTAACCACCCCCTGATCCACCGTAGGGCGGGTAGAGCGAAGCGAAACCCGCCATTTCCTCTTGAAGCCATGGCCGTCAACTTCCCCCTCATCACCCCCGGCAAACTGAAACCCGTGCCCGGCCTGCAACTCGGCTACGCACAAGCCGGCATCAAGAAACCCAACCGCAAGGACCTGCTGGTGATGAAGCTCGCGCCCGGCGCGACCGTGGCCGGCGTGTTCACCACCAACCGCTTCTGCGCGGCGCCGGTGCAGCTGGCCAAGACGCACCTTGCACAAGCCGCCGCCACCGGCAAGAGCATTGCCGCGCTGGTCATCAACACCGGCAACGCGAACGCCGGCACCGGCGACGCGGGGCTGGTCAATGCGCAGGCGACCTGCGATGCGCTGGGCAAGCTGCTCGGCGTTCATGCCGAACAGGTGCTGCCGTTCTCGACCGGCGTCATCCTCGAGCCGCTGCCGGTCGACAGGCTGGTCGCTGGCCTGCCGCAGGCGATCGCCAACCTCGCGGACACCAACTGGTTCAACGCCGCACAGGCCATCATGACCACCGACACGCTGCCGAAAGCTGCATCGCGCACGGTGACGATCGCGGGCAAGAAGGTCACGCTGACCGGCATCTCGAAAGGCGCCGGCATGATCAAGCCGAACATGGCAACCATGCTCGGCTTCGTCGCCTGCGACGCGAAGGTGCCGCAGCCGCTGCTCGAGCGCATGGTGAAGGAAGCGGCCGATGCTTCGTTCAACTGCATCACCATCGACGGCGACACGTCGACCAATGACTCCTTCATGCTGGTCGCCACCGGCGCCGGCGAGCTGGAAATCACGAGCGCCGACTCCGACGAATACCAGGCACTGGCCGCGGCGGTCAGCTGGCTGTCGCAGGAACTCGCGCAGCTGATCGTGCGCGACGGCGAAGGTGCGACCAAGTTCATCACCATCCGCATCGAGCAGGGCCGCGATGCCGACGAGTGCCGCAAGATCGCCTATGCGATCGGCCACTCGCCGCTGGTCAAGACCGCCTTCTTCGCGTCCGACCCCAACCTCGGCCGCATCCTCGCCGCCATCGGCTATGCCGGCGTGGCCGACCTGGACGTGAGCACCATCGATCTCTACCTCGACGATGTCTGGGTTGCGAAGCAGGGCGGGCGCAACCCGGAGTACAAGGAAGAAGACGGTCAGCGCGTGATGAAGCAGAGCGAGATCACCGTGCGCGTGACGCTGGCGCGCGGCGATGCGGCAGCTACGGTGTGGACCTGCGATTTGTCGCATGATTACGTCTCGATCAACGCGGATTATCGGTCGTAGCTTGTTTGGCGGGTTTCGCCTCCGGCTCTACCCGCCCTACGTATCGTGATGCCATTCCGGGCCGTAGGGCGGATAGAGCCGAAGGCGAAATCCGCCATCAACAACGCTCACTGAAGCGCCCCTGACAACCATGGACAAACTCGACCACTTCCTCCACCGCGCCGAATCCCTGCTCGCCCGCGTCGAACGCCTGCTGCCGTCGGCACCGCCCGAGGTCGACTGGCATGCCGCTACCGCCTTCCGCTGGCGCGTGCCGCGCGACGGCCGCGGCTTTCTGCAGCCGGTGGCCAACCCGGCCCGCATCCATTTCGACGACCTGCGCAACATCGGCCCGCAAAAAGAGGCGATCGAGCGGAATACCCGCCAGTTCGTCGCGGGCAAGCCGGCCAACAATGTACTGCTGACCGGCGCGCGCGGCACCGGCAAGTCGTCGCTGATCAAGGCCTGTCTCGCGCAATTCGCGCCCGACGGACTGCGCCTGATCGAAGTCGACAAGGAGCACCTGGTCGACCTGCCCGACATCGTCGACTTCGTCGCCCAGCGTCCCGAGCGCTTCGTGATCTTCTGCGACGACCTGTCGTTCGAGGAGGGTGAGGGCGGCTACAAGGCATTGAAAGTGGCGCTCGACGGCAGCGTCGCTGCCACCTCTGACAACGTGCTGATCTACGCGACCTCGAACCGCCGTCACCTGCTGCCGGAGAAGTTCTCCGACAACGAGACCTACAAGCATGTGGCCGACGGCGACCTGCATCCGGGCGAGACGGTCGAGGAAAAGATTTCTCTGTCCGAGCGCTTCGGCCTCTGGCTGTCGTTCTATCCATTCCGGCAGGACGACTACCTCGACATCGTCAAGCACTGGCTCGCGCATTTCGGCGTGCCGGCCGCGGCCTTCGCCGAGGCCGAGCCCGAGGCGCTGCGCTGGGCGCTGCAGCGCGGCTCGCGCTCGGGCCGCGTCGCCTGGCAGTTCGCGCGCGACTGGGCCGGCCGGCACGCGGACTGATCGTTTGATGGCCGAGTCCGTCCAGCCGATCGACGTGGCCGTCGGCATCCTGCTGAAGCCCAACGGCGACGTGCTGCTCGGCTGCCGTCCGCCGGGCAAGCCGTATGCCGGTTACTGGGAATTCCCCGGCGGGAAAGTCGAGCCCGGCGAGTCGGTGCTCGATGCCCTGAAGCGCGAGTTTCATGAAGAGATCGGCGTGCGAATCATCTCGGCCGAGCCGTGGTGCGGCGTCGAGCATGTGTATCCGCATGCGCATGTGCGGCTGCATTTCTACATCAGCCGCGACTGGGACGGCGAGCCGCACGGGCTCGAGGGCCAGCAACTCGCGTGGCAGGGCAGCGTGCAGGTCGAGCCGGTGCTGCCGGCGACGATACCGCTGCTGGAATGGCTGGATCGGGTGCGGTTTGGCGGGAGTTGAGCGGGCCGGCGGGTTTGTGAACAACTTGAAACTGTAGGGCGGATAGAGCCGAAGGCGAAATCCGCCATGTGCGCCTCCCGCCTCATTCCCTTCCCGCCTACCCTTATGCAAATCTCGCCTGAATCCCCGCGCCCTGCCGCAATTCGGCCACCATGGCGAACCTTTCCTCGTGAACGCGTCCCATGCCCGACTACCGTCGTCTGTACGTCCCCGGCGCCACCGGCTTTTTCACGCTGACCCTGCAAGACCGCCGCAGCGCGCTGCTGACTACGCACATCGACCTGCTGCGTTCGGCGTTCCGCTACGCGATGACGCGGCATCCGTTCGTGATCGATGCGCTGGTGGTGTTGCCGGAGCATTTGCATCTGCTGATGACCTTGCCCGACGGGGATCGGGATTACTCGACACGCATCCGGCTGATCAAACGCTGGTTCACGACCCACCTGCCCGGTTCGCAGGCATCACCGTGGCAGAAGCGTTTTTGGGAACACGTGATTCGTAACGACGACGATTTTCGCGCGCATCTCGATTACGTCCACTTCAATCCGGTCAAGCATGGCTATGTGGAGATCGCGGACCAATGGCTGTATTCCTCGATTCATCGGTATGTGGCGCAGGGGAAGCTGCCGGCGGGATGGGGGAGTGCGGTGCCGGATCTGACAGTGGGGGAGAGGTAGGTGGGACTGGTGGCGGATTTCGCCTGCGGCTCTATCCGCCCTACGGTCCTTTGGTGCTTGAATAAATGTAGGGCGGATAGAGCCGCAGGCGAAATCCGCCATCAACGACTGCGACTCACTGGCCACGAATCCGCCACGGCTCCGCACCCGACGAAATCCGTCAATGCTCCCCCGGCCCATCCTGCTCCTGATCCGGCGTCGCCCCCGGAATCTTGTATTTCTCTTCCGCCCATGACCCGAGATCGATCTGCTTGCAGCGATCGGAGCAGAACGGCCGGTATTTGCTGGCTTCGGTCCATTCGACCTTGGTGCCGCAAGTGGGGCAATCGACGACGGCGACCATCGGGGTTGGAGAATCAGAAGTTGCAGAGAGTGAGTTCGAACGGCACATCGCCCTCGAAGGGCTTGGGTTTCATGTCGCCGTCCTGGCTGGTGAAGCGGATCCACAGCACGTACTTGTTGGCCGAGATCTCGGGAATCGCGCCGAGCTTTTCGTCGATGTTCACGCGCAGCATCTGATAAGTGCGGCCTTGCAGCATCTGCTGGAAGCTGCCGGCGATCGCGATGATGTTGGTTGCGCGGCCCGACTCGCGCAGCAGTCGCAGCACGATGCCGATGGCCGAGAACAGCGGTTCGAGTGGCGCGAACCAGCCGAGGATGTCGCTGCGGCGCTGTTCGACCGGCTGCGACTGCCACGCGTGATACGACGGCAGGTCGAACTCGCAGGCGCCGCCCGGGATGATGGTGCGGCCGCGGATGCTCATCAGCCACTCGTTGTCGCGAATGTGCTGGCCGGTCTTGCCTTGCATGCCGATCAGCGAGGCGCTGGTCTTTTCGATGTCGGCAAGAATGGCGTCGAGCCGCGAGGCTTCGACGTTCGGGTTGGATTTGAAGCCGAGCAGCGTCTGCTTCTGGCGCTCGAGTTCCTGCAGCAGGTCGGATTTCAAGTCGGCGCGGCCGGCGACCTCGAGCATTTCATAGATGGTCGCGAGCGCCACATGGTGCTGCAGTGGGTGATCCTGGCGGATGAAGAAAACGAACTTCTCGTAGAGATCCTCGAGCCTGAGCAGCGTGCGAATACGCTCGTTGAAAGGGTATTCGTAGACGGTCAAGGAAATTCCTCGGAAGTTGGCCAGAAAATAATTCCCAGATTCTGAACGAAGCAGCCGGAAATTACAAACGTCATGCCCGTAGCGGCCACTATTTTTTTGCCGCCAGCAAGCGGTAGCCAGCGTCCAGCCGTTCGACCGCCGCCTCGACCGCCGCCCGCTCGCCGTCGTTGACGATCACCTCGTCGGCTGCCGCCAGCCGCTGCGCGCGGGTCGCCTGCGCGGCCAGGATGGACTCGACTTGAGCGGCCGACAGGGCGTTGCGGCGCATCACGCGCTCGACCTGCAGCGACTCGGGGCAGTCGACGACCAGCACCCGATCCACCCGCTCCTTCCAGCGCCCGGACTCGACCAACAGCGGCACGACAAATATCAGGTACGGCCCCTGCGCGGATTCGGCGGCCTGTTCGGTCTGCGCGCCGATCAGCGGATGCAGTATCCCTTCGAGTTTCCGCTTGGCCTCGGGATCGGAGAAGACGCGTTCCCGCATCGCAGCACGGTTCAATGCACCGTCAGCCGTGAGGAAGGCCGCGCCGAAGGCGTCGCGTATCGCCGGCATCGCGGCCCCGCCCGGGGCGGTGAGTGCATGGGCGATCAGGTCGGTATCGACGATGGCCGCGCCCCGCGCCGCAAACAGGTCGGCCACCAGCGATTTACCGGAGCCGATGCCGCCGGTCAGGCCGATGGAGAGTTTCTTGTTTGGCATGATGTTGGTCGCGGTGCCAGAATCTGCGGGTAAGTGCTTGTCATGGTGGGAGACGTGGCTTGTGCAAGGTTGGT
>JAMNXS010000077.1 GCA_023653025.1 Burkholderiaceae bacterium | reverse complement strand
GCAGGCGCAGGGCCGGGGACAGCTGGCGCGATTGCGCGATGACATCAACACTTCGCTCGATGCCCTGAGCCAGGCGATGACGCAGATTCACTCCAACACCCGCTTGGTGGCCACCGCCTCCAACGAGACGTCGACCGTCATTGGCCAGATCGCCGACGGCGCGCAGAACCAGACGCATGCCATCAGCCAGGTGGCGGCTGCCGTACGCCAGACTTCCACGGCCGTCAACGACGTCTCGCGCAATACCTCCAGCGCCTCCGAGCAATCGCGCGAATCCGTGGCTCTGGTACGCAGCGGCATGGCCCGCATGCAGCACATGGTCGAGGCGGTGGACAGCATCGCCAGCAATTCGGAGCGCATCAACAAGATCACCGAAATGATCGAAAAGATCGCCAACAAGACCAATATGCTGTCGCTCAACGCCGCCATTGAAGCCGCGCGCGCCGGCGAGTACGGCAAGGGTTTTGCCGTGGTGGCCGACGAGATCGGCAAGCTGGCCGTCAGCAGCGCACAGAGCTCTCAGGAAATCGCCCGTCTGGTGCAGCAGGCCGTGAGCGAGACCGGCGGGGCAGTGGAGGCAGTGCAGCAGGTGCAGGCCGATATGTCACGGATCGAGTCGGGCGCGCAGCAGACCGACAGGCTGCTGCGGCAGATTTCGGCGGCCCTCGAGGAGCAGGCCAGCGCGGTCGAGGAAATTAACGCCAACCTCTCCAGTCTGGACCGCATCGCCCGCAGCAACGCGGCCTCGGCCGAGGAG
Source organism: Burkholderiaceae bacterium (assembly GCA_023653025.1). Lineage (GTDB taxonomy): Bacteria > Pseudomonadota > Gammaproteobacteria > Burkholderiales > Burkholderiaceae_D > Pernthalerella. Next base: position 11,859 of record JAMNXS010000077.1, on the reverse strand, counting down.
ATCACCGCCACGGTGATCGAGCTGTCCCGCCATGCCGACGGCACGCGCGGCGAGGTCGAGCGCTTCAGCCTGGCGACGGCCTGAACAGGCCCGGTTCAATGCAACTATCCGGGCGGGGCGCATTGTCGTTGCGCCCTGCGCCGTCGTATCAGCCAACTCGCGCAGAAGAAATTCGAATTCGAAGCCGGCAGCTTTGCCGGCAGAAGGTAATTCGGGAACGCGCGTCAATGGCCACTGACGGCAAACGACAAACTATTTCACTTCCGAGATGACGCCTGACAGCAGCTCGAGCATCAGGTCGATCTCGTCGGTTGTCACATTCAGCGCCGGCATGAAACGCAGCAGCTCCGGCCGGGGCGAGTTCAGCAGCAGGCCCTGCGGTTCGAGGTCGCGCGCGATCTCGACGATCTTGCCGCCGATCGGTTGGCCCAGTTTCAGCGCGCGCAGCAGACCTTCGCCGCGCTCGCCTTCAAGGCCGTGCTGGTCGCACAGCTTCAGCAGGCCGTCGCGCAGGTAATGGCCTTTGTCCACCACCGACTGCAGGAAGCCCGGTGCCAGCAGCGCTTCCAGCACCGCAATGCCGACCGCCGTCATCAGCGGATTGCCGTTGTAGGTACCGCCCTGGTCGCCCGGCTCGAAGACTGCGCATTCCCTCTTGCACATGAGCGCCGACAGCGGCACGCCGCCACCGATGCCTTTGCCGAGCGTCATGATGTCCGGCTCGATGCCGGACAGCTGGTAGGCAAACAGCTTGCCGGTACGGCCCATGCCGGCCTGTACCTCATCGACGATCAGCAGGATGCCGTGCTTCTCGGTCAGTGCGCGCAGGCCCTGCATGAACTCGGTCGAGGCGGGGATCACGCCGCCTTCGCCCTGCACCGGTTCCAGCATTACGGCCACCGTGTGTTCGCCGATCAGCGCCTCGACGCTGGCGAGGTCGTTCAGTTGCGCCTTCGGAAAGCCCGGCACCTGTGGCGCGAACATGGTGTCCCATCCGGCCTTGCCGGATGCGGACATGGTGGCCAGCGTACGGCCATGGAAGCTGTGCTCGAAGGTGATGATCTCGTGGCGGTTCTCGCCGGCGGCGTTCCTGTTCAGCTTGCCCCACTTGCGAGCGAGCTTGATCGCGCCTTCGTTCGCTTCCGCGCCGCTGTTGGCGAAGAATACGCGGTCGAAGCAGGAGTTCTGGGCCAGCAGTGTGGCCAGCTTCGCCGACGGTTCGTTGAAGAACGCCGGCGACGGGTTGATGACCTTTTTCGCCTGGGCCGCCAGCGCATCCTGGATGCACTGCGGCGAGTGGCCGAGGCAGTTCACCGCCCAGCCTTGCAGCCAGTCGAGATAGCGCTTGCCGTTATGGTCGGTCAGCCACATGCCGTGACCTTCGGTGAAGACCAGCGGTGGCCGGTTAGTGATGTAGAGCAGCGCGTCGGTGTCGTACTGGTCGAAATGCTTGGTCACGGCTTCGGGCTTATTCATGGGTTGGAGTGAAAAATCAGGCGACGGCATCGGCCAGGTCCGCCTCGGAGGTAAACGAGTCAGCGTAGAACTCGTCCTCGGGTAGCTTGCACTGCGCGGTGAAGTCGGCCTGAGCGGCCTCGACCATCAGCGGCGCGCCGCAGGCATAGACCTGATGGCCGGACAGATCCGGCAGGTCTTCCATCACGGCGCGGTGCACGAAGCCCGTGCGGCCGGTCCAGCCGTCGTCGGCTTGTGCATCCGACACCACCGGCACATAGCGGAGGTTCGGCAGCGTCTTCGACCATGCGTCGCACAGCGCGTGCATGTACAGGTCTTTCGGACGGCGGCCACCCCAGTACAGCACGACCGGACGTGACGATCTTGCTTGCGCCCAGTGCTCGACGATGGCCTTGATCGGTGCGAAGCCAGTGCCGGAGGCGAGCAGGACGATGGGCTTGGTCGAGTCTTCGCGCAGGAAGAAGGTACCGAGTGGACCTTCGAAGCGCAGGATGTCCTTTTCCTTCATCGCGCCGAAGACATGGTCGGTGAACAGGCCGCCCGGCATGTGCCGGATGTGCAGCGACAGCAGTTCGTCCGAATGCGGCGGCGTCGCGATGCTGTAGGCGCGTCGCTTGCCGTCTTTCAGCAGGAACTCGACATACTGGCCGGCCTTGTACTGCATGCGCTCGGTGGCGGGCAGTTGCAGCGACATGATCATCACGTCGTCGGCGGCGCGCTCGAGCTTCGCCACGCGCACCGGTACCTTCTTGATCGGGAAATCGCCGACACCCAGCACTTCGCGCGCTTCGATCGTCACGTCCGACTGCGGCACCGCGCAGCAAAACAGCGTGTGGCCGGTGGTCTGCTCGGCCGCCGACAGTGCACGTTCCTGGTGCAGGCCCAGCTCGACGCTGCCCGACACCAGCTTGCCCTTGCAGCTGCCGCAGGCGCCGTTCTTGCAGCCATAGGGCAGGCCGACGCCGGCCCGAATGGCTGCAGCCAAAATGGTTTCGCCAGCCTCGCAGCTGAACTGCCGGCCGCTGGGGTTAACGCTGATCTGGAACGTCATACAATCTCGCGAATGAAAAACAGAAATCCGAAAAAAACGGGACTGCCGCGGGCGCTGGTCGTCGGCTGTGGCGATGTCGGCCTGCGGCTGCTGCCGCTGCTGCGCGAGCGCTTTCGCGTCTTTGCGCTGACCAGCCAGCCGGCCCGGGTGCCCGAATTGCGCGCGGCGGGAGCCGTGCCCATCGTCGCCGACCTCGACCAGCCGCATACGCTGCACAGGCTCAGGGGCCTGGCGGAAACGGTGATTCATCTGGCGCCACCGCCGCCGGATGGCGTCACCGACCGACGCACCCGGCATCTGGCCACCATTTTACCCCGACACGGAACCGTAGTTTACGTCAGCACGACCGGCGTCTACGGCGACGGCGGCGGCGCCCGTTTCGACGAAACGCGGCCCGTGGCGCCGGCCAATGCGCGCGCGGTGCGGCGGGTCGATGCCGAGCGCGTACTGCGGCGCTGGGCGCGGCGCGCACAGGCCCGGCTAGCCATCCTGCGCGTACCCGGCATCTACGCCGATGACCGGCTGCCGCTGGAGCGGTTGAGGCAGGGCACGCCGGCGCTGCTGCCCGAGGAGGACGTCTACACCAACCACATCCATGCCGATGACCTGGCGGCCATCGTCGCCCGAGCAGTCTTCCACGGCGCGCCGCAGCGCGTCTACCATACGGTCGATGATTCGGACATGAAGATGGGCGACTACTTCGACGCCGTTGCCACGGCGTTCGGCCTGCCGCCGCCGCCGCGCGTGCCGCGCGCCGAACTGGCGGCGAAGGTATCGCCGATGCTGCTGTCGTTCATGTCCGAGTCGCGCCGGCTAATGAATGAGCGGATGAAGCGGGAGCTGGGGGTGCGGCTGCGGTGGGGGACAGTGGCGGAGTTTCTCGCGCAGGCGCGCGGTTGATGGCGGGTTTCGCTGCGCTCTACCCGCCCTACGGAATTGTCGTCCGAGGCGCATCATTGCAGCCCGTAGGGCGGATAGAGCCGGAGGCGAAATCCGCCATCAACCTCGCCCTCACCCCCCACCGACCGCCGACTTCATCCCGTTCACCCACGACCGCGCCGGCAGCTTCGTCATCTCGCGGATCACCACCGCGCGCTGGTACAGATCGGCGAAATCGAACTCGGGCTCGGACTTGAAGGCGATGACGACCACGTTCCCGTCATGTACCTCGGGCAGCGCAAGTACATGGTCGAACGCGCTGCAGATGGCCGGCATGTTTTTTCTGAAGCTCGGATGGTCGCCGAACAGGTTGATGGTCGCGATGCCGTTGTCGGTCAGGCAGCGCGCACAGGCCCGGTAGAACTCGGGCGTATCGAGCACCGGGCCGCGCGCGGTCGCGTCGTACAGGTCGATCTGCAGCACGTCGACGGTGTTGCGGCGGGCCGGGTCGTTGACGAACAGCCCGGCGTCCATCGCCAACACCTGCAAGTGCTCATCCTCCGGCGGCAGATGGAACATCGAGCGGCAGACATCGATCACGCGCGGGTTCAGCTCGACCGCCGTCAGCTCGGCCTCCGGATATTCGCGGCGGCAGAACTTGGTCAGCGCGCCGGTACCGAGGCCGAGCTGCACGATATGGCGCGGCCGGTCGATGAACAGCATCCAGGCCATCATCTGCTGCGCGTACTCGAGCTCGATCCAGTCCGGCTTTCTGACCCGCATCGCGCCCTGCACCCACTCGGTGCCGAAGTGCAGATAGCGGACGCCGTCATGCTCGGAGAGCGTGATCGGCGCGAATTTCGGGGTGCGTGATCGGGTCGGGGCGGGGCGCTTCATCGAGCTCGGTTCAGGACAGCAAAGCCCGCCACCTTACCAGTTTTTCCTCGAAGGACAGCTGCGCGTAGGCTGGCGACGACGACGGCAGAATCGCCGTGCGAAAGCCCGCCGCTTCGAACTGCGGAGCGAACTTGCCCGAGGTCTTGCCGTTGAACGCGATGATTCGCAGGTCGGGAAAGCCATTATGCAGGACGGAGAAGTCGGCCGCCTGCGCCCGCCGTATCGCGGAATCGAGGCTGCCCTGGCGCTCGCAGGCGATGATCACGTCCCATAGCCCGACGCGGTGCCGCGCCAGCCGCGCGAGACGGGCCTCGTAATCCAGCGCTGCGAGGTCGTCCTCCAGTACGCCCGACAGCAGCTGCCAGAACTGGTTGCGCGGATGCGCATAGTACTGTTGCGCCGCGAGGGACGCCTCGCCGGGAAAGCTGCCCATGATCAGCAGCCGGGCGTCGGGCTGCATGATCAGCGGGAAGCCGGTGAGTCGGGCTGAAGCTGAAGCGGGCATTCGGGAATTGTAGAGAGGCGGCGCGTTTTCTGCAGGTTAGAATCGTGCGACCACAGTTCAAGGGAGACAGCGATGGCGTCACCGATCATGCTCGTCACCGGCGGCAGCCGCGGCATCGGCGCGGCAACGGCCCGGATGGCCGCTGCGCGCGGATGGCGGGTCGTTCTCAGCTACAAGGGGCAGGCGCAGGCGGCCGATGAAGTGGTGCAGCAAATCCGCGCCGCCGGAGGCACCGCGATCGCGATACAGGCGGATGTGTCGGTGGAAGCCGATGTTCTGCGTCTGTTCAGGACAGTCGACGAGCAGTTCGGTGCCCTGACGGTGCTGGTGAACAACGCCGGCATGCTCGAGCAGCAGATGCGGCTGGACCAGATGGACCTCGATCGCTGGCAGCGGGTGTTCAGTGCGAACGTGTTCGGCAGTTTCCTGTGCGCGAAGCAAGCCGTGTTGCGGATGTCGGCGAAGTATGGCGGCAGCGGTGGCAGCATCGTCAACCTGTCGTCGGCGGCGAGCCGCATCGGCTCACCGAACGAGTTCATCGACTATGCAGCCGCCAAAGGTGCGATCGACTCGATGACCGTCGGGCTGGCCAAGGAAGTGGCAGCCGAGAGCATACGCGTGAACGCGGTCAGGCCGGGATTGATCTATACCGACATTCATGCCTCGGCCGGCGAGCCCGGCCGCGTCGATCGCGCCAAGGCCGGCGTGCCGATGCAGCGCGGCGGCACGCCGGAGGAGGTGGCCGAGGCCATTCTGTGGCTCGCGTCGGATCAGGCGTCGTATCTGACGGGGACGCTGATCGATGTGACGGGGGGGAGGTAGGTCACTTCAGCGCCATTCCGAGTAGCATGTCATTAAGCTTCTTCACAAAGCCTGCCGGATCGGCTAGCTGCCCGCCCTCGGCCAGCATCGCCTGGTCGAACAGGATGCTGCTCCAGTCGTCGAACTTCGCGTCTTCGTACTTCAGCCGCTGCACCAGCGGGTGGTTTGGATTGATCTCGAGGATGGGCTTGCTGTCGGGTGCCTTCTGGCCGGCAGCCTTCAGCATCCGTAGCAGGTTACCCGACAATTCATGCTCGCCGGCGACCAGGCAGGCGGGCGAATCGGTCAGGCGGAAGGTGATCCGCACGTCTGCAGCCCGGGCCTCCAGCGCCTTCTTCATTTTCTCGACCAGGTCCTTGTAGTCGGCCTGAGTCTCTTCCTTCTGCTTCTTCTCGGCTTCGTCCTCGAGCTTGCCCAGGTCGAGATCGCCCTTGGCCACCGACACCAGCTCCTTGCCGTCGAACTCGGTCAGGAAGGACAGCATCCACTCGTCGACGCGGTCGGTCAGCAACAGCACCTCGACGCCTTTCTTGCGGAAGATCTCCAGATGCGGACTGTTCTTCGCGGCGGTCCAGCTGTCGGCGGTGACGTAGTAGACCTTGTCCTGGCCGTCCTTCATCCGCGACAAATAATCGGCGAAGGACACGGTCTGCGCGTCGTTATCGTTATGCGTGCTGGCAAAGCGCAGCAGCTTCGCAATGCGCTCCTTGTTGTTTGCGTCTTCGCCGATGCCTTCTTTCAGCACCTGGCCGAACTCGTTCCAGAAGCTGGCGTACTTATCCTTCTTTTCCTGTTCGTCGGCATTGGCCAGTTCCTCGAGCATGCCCAGCACGCGCTTGGTGGATCCCTCGCGAATCACCTTCACATCGCGCGATTCCTGCAGGATCTCGCGCGAGACGTTCAGCGGCAGGTCGTTCGAGTCGATCACGCCTTTCACGAAGCGCAGGTAGACCGGCATCAGCTGCTCGGCATCGTCCATGATGAACACGCGCTTCACATACAGCTTGATGCCGCCGCGCTGGTTGCGGTCCCACAGGTCGAATGGCGCGCGGGTCGGTATGTACAGCAGCTGCGTATACTCACTGCGGCCCTCGACGCGGTTGTGCGTCCAGGTCAGCGGCTCGGCGAAGTCGTGCGACACATGCTTGTAGAATTCCTTGTACTGATCTTCGGTGACGTCGGACTTGCTGCGGGCCCAAAGTGCACTAGCCTGGTTGATGGTTTCCAGTTCGTCGCGGACGACCATCTCCTTCTTTTCCTCGTCCCACTCTTCCTTGCGCATTTTGATCGGCAGCGAGATGTGGTCCGAGTACTTGCGAATGATGGAGCGCAGCTGGTAGGCGGACAGGAACTCGTCCTCGCCTTCGCGCAGGTGCAGGGTGATGGTCGTGCCGCGCTGCGGCCTAGCGATGGTCTCGACCGTGAAGTCGCCTTCGCCGGCCGATTCCCAGCGCACGCCCTCGGACTCGGGCAGGCCGGCGCGACGCGACTCGACCGTGATGCGTTCGGCGACGATGAAGCCGGAGTAGAAGCCGACGCCGAACTGGCCGATCAGGGCTGCATCCTTCTGCTGGTCGCCGGAGAGTTTCGAAAAGAATTCCCGGGTGCCGGATTTCGCGATCGTGCCCAGATGGTCGATCGCCTCCTGCTGGCTCAGGCCGATGCCGTTGTCGGCGATGCTGATCGTGCGCGCGGCCTTGTCAAAGTCGACCGTGATCGCCAGCTCGCTATCGTTTTCGAACAGCGCGGCGTTGTTGATCGCTTCGAAGCGCAGCTTGTCCGATGCATCGGACGCGTTCGAGATCAGTTCGCGCAGGAAGATTTCCTTGTTCGAGTACAGCGAGTGGATCATCAGCTGCAGCAGTTGCTTGACTTCGGCCTGGAAGCCCAGGGTTTGTTTTTCTGCAACGGTCATGGTGCCCTCGGTAAGTCATTGAAAATACGGATTTTGAGGGATGTGAGGGCAGCTTCCAGAAATTCAAGTGCATGAATCCTCGGCCCACTGCTTGACCCTGCATCGGCCGCGACGTATCGTCCTGACCGACTGCACGGGCAGCCGGCTCCTTGCCTTTACACCCTATCCATCGTTCAGGAGCGCATATGACTATCGAAAACACACTGAAGTCCCTCGGCATCACCCTGCCGGCGGTGGCTACCCCGGCCGCCGCCTACGTGATGTTTGTCCAGAGCGGCCATACCCTGTACGTGTCGGGCCACATCGCAAAAAAGGACGGCAAGCCCTGGGTCGGGCAGTTGGGACGCGACATGACGACCGAGCAGGGCAGGGCAGCGGCGCGCGCAGTGGCGATCGATCTGATGGCCACGCTGAAGGCTGCCTGCGGCGGCGATCTCGATCGCGTCAGGCGCATCGTCAAGCTGGTCAGCCTGGTGAACTCGACTTCCGATTTCACCGAGCACCATCTGGTCACCAACGGCTGCTCGGAACTGCTGGGCGAGGTGTTCGGCGAGGCCGGCAAGCATGCGCGCTCGGCCTTCGGCGTTGCGCAACTGCCGCTGGGCAGCTGCGTCGAGATCGAGATGATCGCCGAGCTGTACTGATGCAGTATGCGGGGCAGGGGAGCATGGATTCGAACCACGCCGGCCGGTTTGGACGCCGGCCTGTCCCCCTCGGACCTTCCCCTGTGAGCGCGCGTTCGTTCTCCAACAGGCGCTGAGGGCATGATGCGCCAGCGGGAGCGAAGGCCGTTGAGCATTCTCAGCGGCGCTGCCGACCCGCTTGGCTCTCCTCAATCGTGCGCGCGCAGCGCTCGCTGACAATAGCCGCACACTCAGTCAGGGAGCCTCATGACGCACCACCCCCATGCCCAGATGCCGCAGGCGCTCGTTGCCCTGCCGGCCGCCGTTAGCGCTGCGCCGGTCGATGCCGGCGGCGCCATCGTCAGCGAGATTCATGAATCCGCACTTCCCGCCCATGCGAATACGGCGCTCGACCGCCTGTACGGCAGCATGTATGCGTCATGGCGTCACTTGCAACTGTGCGGCGTCGATCAGCCGACGCCGCATACCTGGGTAGGCTACCGTCACGGCGAGGTCATCGGCGTGCTGCTGTTCCGGATGCGCGGTACGGAAGCACTGGTGCTGACCGAGATGTTCACGCTCGAAGCGGAGGTCGCCGAGGTGTTCTGCCGCGCGGTCTTCTCGCGTTTCGCTTATGCCCGCCGGATCACGTTCAATGCGGTGTCCCTGCCGCGCTCGCTGCCGCATTGGCCGATGCAGTCGTATGCATTTTCGGAAAACTACATCATCGACCTGCCGGCATCGGTCGACGACTACCTGAAGGCGCTGGGCAAGTCGACCCGCAAGACGATCCGGGGCTACGGCAACCGGCTGCAGCGCGAATTGCCCGGCTTCCACTGGCAGGTTCGGCCCGCCGCACTGCTGCGGAAAGACGAACAGCGCAGGCTGGTGCGCCAATGGCAGGCATTCAAGCAGGCCAGCATGGCCGCGCGCGGCAAGCGTGCCGTGATCGAGCGCCGCGACACGGCCCGCCTGCTGCAACTGGCCTCCGAATGCGGCTTGTACGGCGTCGCCACGCTCGACGGCCGCGTGGTCGGCGGATCGCTGGCCTGCCGCTTCGGCGACAACTACGTGATGCTGCTATCGGCCGCCGACCCGGCGCTGGAATCCTTCCGGCTCGGCATGCTCGTCTGCTACTGGTCGGTGTGCGACTGCATCCGTGCCGACGCGCGACAGTGTCATTTGCTGTGGGGGAAATACCATTACAAAAGCCAGCTGCTCGGCAAGCCCCACGCGCTGCAGCGGGTTACCTTGTACCGTTCCCGCCTGCAGATGGCCTTGTCGCCGGCGACGGTTTTGCGCATGTCCTGGCAGAAATGGCGTCATGCCTGTCGCAACTGGCTGATCGCCGCCGTCCGGGACCGGAACGATGCCGGCTCGCGCGCGGTCATAACCATTCTCGACGGACTGCGTTCGGCCAGGTCGGCTATGCGCCACTGGCGCAAGGCTGGATGATGAGCCGCTCCCACACCATTGTCCGATGAAGGACACCGATGAGCCAGGCCCGCCGCTTCGTTTTCCGCATTTTCCGTTACGACCCGGATCACGACCAGCGACCCCGCTTTCAGGACGTCGGTGTCGATATGGCGCCCAACGAGCTGATGGTGCTCGATGCGCTGATCCGCATCAAGTCGACGATCGACGACAGCCTGTCGTTCCGGCGTTCTTGCCGCGAAGGGGTCTGCGGCTCCGACGGCATGAATATCAACGGCAAGAACCGGCTTGCCTGCGTGACCAATCTGAGCGAACTCAAGCAGCCGATACAGCTGCGGCCGCTGCCCGGCATGCCGGTCATCCGCGACCTGATGGTCGATCTGACGCCATTCTGGACCCAGTATCATTCGGTGCGGCCGTGGCTGGACAACGAGTTTCCGCCGCCGGAAAAGGAGCGGCTGCAGACGCCCGAGCAGCGCGAGCAGCTCAACGGTTTGTACGAATGCATACTCTGCGCGTGCTGTACCAGCGCCTGCCCGAGTTTCTGGTGGAATCCGGACCGTTTCGTCGGGCCCGCCGGCCTGCTGCAGGCTTACCGCTTCATTGCCGACAGCCGCGACAGCGCCACCTCTGCCCGGCTCGACAATCTCGAAGACGCTTACCGGCTCTTTCGCTGCCGCACGATCATGAACTGCACCGACGTCTGCCCGAAAGGACTGTCGCCAGCCTACGCGATCAGCGAGATCAGGAACATGCTGGTACGCCGGACCCTGTGAGCGGCCGGCATGACGCGCCCACCTTCTCCGTCATTCCACGATGAACGAAAAAAGCCCCGGTTTCCCGGGGCAGGTGTTGCGTCATGACGGCAAGGCCGGCGTTCAGGTGCCCGATGCCGTGACCGGCGCCATGGTTCCCGTGCCGGTGATGGTCGTGGTCGGCGTCACGGTGGCTGTCGTCCCGGTTCCGGTACCCGTGCCCGTCCCGGTTACGGCCGTTGCCCCGGTCGTCGCGGTCGTGCCCGTGCCGGTCGTGGAGCCGGTGGTCCCGGTGGTGCCGGTGGTCCTGGTAGTGCCGGTAGTGCCGGTGGTCGGCGCCGGGCCAGTGGCCGTAGCGCTGTTCGGGGAGGTACCCGTCACGCCCGTCGTGCCGGTAGTGGTACCCGTGGCGGTGCCGGAAGTGGTGCCGGAAGTGGTGCCGGTGGTACCCGTGGCCGCGGTCGTGGCCGGCGTGGTCGTACCCGACGTCCTGACGATCTGGCCGCGCAGTTCACCACTCGGGAACGCGCTCGACAGGATTTCGTAGTACATGTTGCCGGCATTGAGCGCGGCAATCTGGGCATCGTTCAGCGTTGCACGGACGGCCCAGATGCCCGACCCGGGGCTGATTTCCCGCAGGCTGGCCACCACCGGACCGACGGCATCCGGCGCAGCCTGGCGGATATTGGCGCCCGTGCCGGTAACGCCGGTCGAGATAATCACCGAGGTCAGCGATCTGTCGCGCGGGCGATAGACCGTGATCGCCGTGGCAGTCGCGGTGCTGGACGTCGGCGGAACGACGAGCGAGCCGGACAGGACGTTGACGAAGTACGCCGGGCGTACCGAGGCGGCCGTCGCCGTGCCGGTGTTGGTGACCGTCCCTGCGTTGCCGCCGGTGGCAGAACCGGTGGCCGCCGGGGTGCCGGTCGTGCTTGTCGCGCCGGTGCCGGTGGCAGAACCGGTAGCCGCCGGAGTGCCGGTCGTCGTTGTCGCGCCGGTGCCGGTGGTCGTCACTGTGCCGGTAGTCATGCCGGTACCGGTGGTCATGCCTGTGCCCGCACCTGTCGTGCCAGCCGTACCCGGTGCGCCCACCGAACTGCCGGTCAGGTCGGTGCCGGTAGTGCCGGTCGTGGTGCCGGTGGTGCCGGTCGTGGTGCCGGTAGTGCCGGTCGCCGTGCCGGTGGTGCCGGTCGTGGTGCCGGTAGTGCCGGTCGCCGTGCCGGTGGTGCCAGTCATGCCCGTGCCGCCGTCGGAGGTGCCGGTCGTGCCCGACGTACCTGCCGAGCCGGTCGCCATGCCGGTGCCCGTGGCTGTCGTGCTCGTGCCCGGCGTCGCGGTATTGGCGCCGGTCGCTCCGGTGCTGGTCGTGGTCGTGCTCGTGGTCGTGATGGTGCCGCTGCTCTGCGGCAGGCTGGCAGTGATCTGGCCACGGATCTCGCCCTCGGGGAAGGCAGTCGAGTGCACGTTGAAGTAGTAGTTACCCGACTGCAGTTGCGTCAGCT
>JAMNXS010000076.1 GCA_023653025.1 Burkholderiaceae bacterium | reverse complement strand
TGTACACCGAGGCACTGCTGCAGCAAGCCTTCGGTGATCTCGATCTGGTGGAACTGCGCTCCTATGAAGACGTGCTGACCGAGGGCACGCAGCACAGCGGGCAGTCGGCGCTGATCGGCATGGTGGCGCGCAAACCTGTCGGTTGTAATTTCTGATAATTGGACACCGATTGAAGGCCGGACTCGTTCCGGCCTTTTTTTATGCTGCGCTGTTCACGAGAGCAGCAGTACGAGCTGATGGGAAAGTGGGTATCGAGTCCGAATCCGACAAGCGCAACGCTGGCCGCGATATCACCATGGATTCACGTCGATCTTCCGAGCGTGCGCTCATTGATGAAGAATCCGAGGCTGCTGGAAGTTGATTTCGAAGCTGGTTCTCCCGCACTCCTGCGCGCGATGCTCGATTTTTTTTATCGACTCAGCAGCTTCAACTATGTGGTTCAAGCGTCCATGAACCAATTGATCGACGATGGCTCTCGACTGTCGAATGACCTCACGCGCACCGACGCCGGTCTGCGGGCTGCCGCTTGGATGCCGACAGGCTCAGTGGGCTGACCGGTTCAGCTATTGGGTCAGACGACCAACGCAGGAACGCCTGCGAACTGCGGGGACTGCCGAATCAAACCGGCTTGCCGCGCATTCCCATACGCTGCAGCAGCGCGCGGTCCTCTTCCACTTCCGGGTTGCCGGTGACGAGCAATTTGTCGCCGTAGAAGATCGAATTCGCGCCGGCCAGGAAGCATAGCGCCTGCACGCCCTCGCCGAGCTGGCGGCGGCCCGCCGACAGGCGCACCCGTGCCTTCGGCATCGTGATGCGCGCCACCGCAATGGTACGCACGAATTCCAGCGGATCGAGCGGCTCCTGGTCGGCCAGCGGCGTGCCTTCGACGGCGACCAGGTGGTTGATCGGCACCGAATCCGGATACGGGTTCAGGTTGGCCAGTTGCGCGATCAGGCCGGCGCGCTGCAGGCGCGACTCGCCCATGCCGACGATGCCGCCGCAGCAGACCTTCAGACCCGCCTCGCGCACGTGACCGAGCGTGTCGAGCCGGTCCTGGTAGTCGCGCGTGGTGATGATCTCGCCGTAGAACTCGGGCGCGGTGTCGAGGTTGTGGTTGTAGTAGTCGAGGCCGGCCGAGGCCAGACGCTGCGCCTGCTCTTCCTTCAGCATGCCGAGCGTGGCGCAGGTTTCGAGGCCGAGCGCCTTGACCGCCTTCACCATTTCCTCCACCGCCTCGATATCGCGATCCTTCGGCGCGCGCCACGCGGCGCCCATGCAGAAGCGGTTGGCGCCGGCATCCTTCGCCGCCTTCGCAGCGGCGACCACCTCGTCGACCGCCATCATTTTCTCGGCCTTCACGCCGGTGTCGTAATGCGCCGACTGCGGGCAGTAGCTGCAGTTTTCCGGGCAGCCGCCGGTCTTGATCGACAGCAGCGTCGCCAGTTCGACCTCGTTGGCCTCCCAGTGCGCGCGGTGCACCTGCTGCGCCTTCCACAGCAGGTCATTGAAAGGCAGTTCGAACAGCGCGGCGACCTCGGCTACCGGCCAAGTTTCGTTGGCCTTGGCGAGTTCGGCCACCTTGCTCGAGGCGGCGAAAAATTCCATCGTTTGCGACGACATTCAGCGTATCCAGTAAAAAAAAGGGGATGGCCCCGCGGCGGTCAGTGCGCGCCCGGCCAGCCCGGCAACAGCGACAGGTCCAGCGCGTCGGCCGCCGCGGCCGGCGACGGCACGTGCATCCACGGCACGACGCCGAGCAGCGGCGCCGGCAGGCGCATGCGCAGCGCCTCGACATTGTCGGCCTGGTGCGGCATGGCCGGGTCGATCTGGTTCGCCACCCAGCCCACCAGCTTCAGGCCGCGCGCGGCGACGGCATCGGCGGTCAGCAGCGCATGATTCAGGCAGCCGAGCCGCAGGCCGACCACGAGGATAACATCAAGCCGCAGGTCGGCCGCGAAATCTGCCGTGTCGACACCGTCGGTCAGCGGCACCCGGAAGCCACCCACGCCCTCGACCACCACCGCCGGCGCAATGGCGGCTACCTGCGCATAGGCGCGGCTCAGCAGCGCCGGATCGATGACCACGTTTTCCAGCGCGGCCGCCACATGCGGCGCGCAGGCTTCCTTCAGCAGGTAGGACGTGGTCAGCCCGGGCGGAACGGCAAACGTGCTTTCCGAGGCCAGCAAGGCCACGTCGTCATTGAACAGCACCCCGTCGCGCAATTCGGCGCCGGCGGCCAGCGGCTTCATGCCGACGGCCGGCACGCCCGCGCGCGCCAGCGCCTTCAGGAAAGCAGCCGTGACGAGCGACTTGCCGACGCCGGTATCGGTGCCGGTGATGAAACAGGAAAACTTCAGGCTCACGACGAGGACTCCCTTGCGAATGCTTGTTCGATCTCGACCACGGCCGCCGCCAGCGCATCGACCTGGGCCGGCGTGTGCGCCGCCGACAAGGTGATGCGCAGCCGCGCGCTGCCGGCCGGCACGGTGGGCGGGCGGATCGCGCCGACCCAGAAGCCGCGCCCGAGCAGCGCACTGCCGGCCGCCACGGTGGCGCCATTGTCGCCGATGACGACCGGTTGTATGCCGGTGTCCGAAGGCAGCAGACGCCAGTGGCGCAAGGCGAGGCGCTCGCGCAGCCGGACAATCAGGCGGCCCAGTTGCGCGCGCCGCTCGCGGCCTTCGCTGCCGACGATGATGTCGAGACTGGTCAGCAGCGCGTGGGCCACGGCCGGCGGCGCGGCCGTCGTGTAGATGTAGGGCCGCGCGCGCTGTACCAGCCACTCGATGACCGTGGCATGCGCGGCGACGAAGGCGCCGGCGACGCCGGCGGCCTTGCCCAGCGTGCCCATGTAAACCAGCTGCGGCGATGACAGGCCGAGATGCTCGAGCGCGCCCAGTCCCCTGTCGCCGAGCACGCCGAAGCCGTGCGCGTCGTCGACCACCAGCCACGCGCGATGGCGCTCGCACAGCGCCAGCAGTTCGCGCAGCGGCGCAATGTCGCCGTCCATGCTGAAGACGCTGTCGGTGACGACCAGCTTGTCGGGCGCGGCGCTTGCGGCCAGCAGTGCCTCGAGCCGGTCAAGATCCCGGTGCAGATAGACACGCAGCGTCGAGCGCGCGAGCCGGGCGCCATCGATCAGCGACGCATGGTTCAGCTCCTCGGAAAAAATCTCGGCATCCTTGCCGGCCAGCGCCGACAGCACGGCAAGATTGGCCAGGTAGCCGGTCGAGAAGACCAGCGCGCGGGCCTGCGGCAGGCACGGCGCCATCAGCGCGGCCAGCCGATCTTCCAGCGCCGCATGCGCGGCCGAATGGCCGGAGATCAGGTGCGACGCGCCGCTGCCGGCGCCGTAGCGCGCCGCGCCCTCGCACAGCGCCTCGACCACGCGCGGATCGGCGGCCAGCCCCAGGTAATCATTGCTGCAGAAGGCCAGCAGCGCTCGGCCGTCAGCGGTGAGTTGCGGCGACTGCGGGGTATCGACCACGCGACGGCGGCGCAACAGCTGCTGCTGCTCAAGCGCTTCAAGCTTCTGCTGCAGCCCGGCCAGCAGCGCGGAGGAATCTTGCATCGGTACGTTCAGTGGTTCAGCCACGCGGCCTTGCGCTTGTCGAGGAAGGCGGCAATGCCTTCGCGGCCCTCCGGCGAGACGCGTACTTCGGCAATGCGGCGCGCGGTGTCGGCCAGCAGATGCTCGTCGACCGGCTCGCCGGCAACGTCGCGGATCAGGCGCTTGGCCTCGTCCTGCGCGTGCGGGCCGCCGGCCATCAGGTGCCGCAGCATGCGGGCCACGGCCGCATCGAGTTCCTCCGGCGGCACGACCTCGTGCACGAACCCCAGCCTCGCCGCTTCGAGCGCGTCGAAGCGCTCGGCGGTCAGGAAATAGCGGCTGGCGGCGCGCTCGCCCAGCGCACGGATCACGTACGGCGAAATCGTCGCCGGTATCAGGCCCAGCCGGACCTCGGACA
Organism: Burkholderiaceae bacterium; assembly: GCA_023653025.1. Lineage (GTDB taxonomy): Bacteria > Pseudomonadota > Gammaproteobacteria > Burkholderiales > Burkholderiaceae_D > Pernthalerella. Next base: position 8,676 of record JAMNXS010000076.1, on the reverse strand, counting down.
AGCAGAAGCCGGCGTCCGTGGCCGCGATCGCGATATCGCAGGCCGCCACCAGCCCGACCCCGCCGCCGTAGCTGTCGCCCTGCACGCGCGCCACGGTCGGCTTGCCGCAGGTATGGATCACGTGCAACATCTCGGCCAGTGCGAGGGCGTCGGCACGGTTCTCCTCTTCCGAGTAACCGGCCATTTTCTTCATCCAGTTCAGGTCGGCGCCAGCGGAGAACGCCGTGCCGCGCGCGGCCAGCACGATGGCGCGCACCGCGCGTTCCGTGCCGAGCGTGCGGAACGCATGCGTGAGTTCTGCGATCGATTGCTCGCTGAAGGCATTGCGGACCTCGGGGCGATTCATCCAGATCGTGGCGACGTTGGCGTCGTGGGCGATCTCTAGGGTCTGGTATTCCATGGTGGTGTGGTTTCGGTTGTGTGGCGTGTTGGTGGCGGGTTTCGCCTTCCCTCACGCCCCCTTCGGCTTCGCCATATCCTGCGGATTGTCGATCCGCAAGCGACGCCGGTCCGGCTCGACGGCGGTCAGCGGCGCGACTTCCTGCATCTCCTGCAGGCACTGCATGGCAAGTTGCTGATACTCCAGCGTTCCCTTGCGCTTCCACTCGATTTCGTCGTCCGACAATTGTCTCACCACCTTGGCCGGCGCGCCCAGCACCAGGCTTTTCGGCGGCACCTGCATGCCGGTTTTCACGAACGCCATCGCGGCCACGATGGACGATTCGCCGACAACGGCGCCGTCCATCACCACCGCATTCATGCCGACCAGCGCATTGCGCCCGATGCGCGCGCCATGGATGACGGCGCCGTGGCCGACGTGGCCGTCGACCTCGATCACGGTGTCGCTGCCGGGGAAACCATGAACGACGCAGGTATCCTGCAAGTTGGAGCCGGCTTCCATCACCAGCCGGCCGAAATCGCCGCGCAGCACGGCGTTGGGGCCGACATAGCAGCCGGGACCGATGATCACGTCGCCGATCAGCACGGCGGTCGGATGAACGAAGGCGCTCGGATCGATGACCGGGATCACGCCCTCGATCGCATAGACTTTCGGCATGCTCTTCATGACTGCGTCCGGATCACGATCTTGCCCGTCACCTTGCGCGAGGCCATGTCGATCAGCGCCTGCGGTGTCTGCGCGAGCGCGTAGGTGGCCGAGACATGCGGCCGGATTTTTCCCTCGGCATGCCAGCGCATCAGTTCCTGCATGGCCGCCACGTGCTGCGCGGGTTCGCGTCGCGCGAAATCGCCCCAGAACACGCCGACGGCCGACGCGCCCTTGAGCAGCGGCAGGTTCAGCGGCAGCTTCGGAATCTCGCCGTTGGCAAAACCGATCACGAGATAGCGGCCGCGCCACGCGATGGAGCGGAACGCGGGCTCGGTGTAGCCGCCGCCGACCGGGTCGTAGATCACGTCCGGGCCCTTGCCGCCGGTGGTGCGCTTGATGCCCTCGCGCAGATCCTCGGTGCTGTAGTTGATGGTGTCGTCGGCGCCGTGCTCGCGGCAGACGGCCAGCTTGTCGTCGGTGGAGGCGGCGGCGATCACGCGCGCGCCGAGTGCCTTGCCAATCTCGATGGCCGCCAGCCCGACGCCGCCGGCGGCGCCGAGCACGAGCAGGGTCTCGCCGGCCTTCAGTTGCGCGCGGTCGACCACCGCATGATGCGAAGTGCCATAGGTGAGCGTGAGCGCAGCGGCGGTATCGTAGTCCATCGTCTGCGGAATCTTCATCACCGACGATGCCGGCACCGCGATCTGCTGCGCGAACGCGCCTTGCGGCGCGAACGCGAGGACGCGCTCGCCGACGGCCACGCCCTGCACGCCGGCGCCGACGGCGCGTACCACGCCGGCCACTTCATTGCCCGGCGTGAAAGGCAGGGTCGGCTTGAACTGGTACTTGTTCTGGATGACCAGCACGTCGGGGAAATTCACGCCGGCGGCCATGATGTCGATCGCCACCTCGCCCGCGCCGGGCACGGCCTCGGGCAGGTCTTCGATGACCAGGGTTTCGGGCAGGCCCCAGGCCTTGCAGACGACGGCTTTCATCAGACTCTCCTCGTTGGTGTTTTTATTGGAACTTCGGCGCGCGCTTCTCGATGAACGCGCGGATGCCCTCGCGGCCATCGTCGGTCGCGCCGGAGGCAAACATGTGGTCGCGCTCGAGATCGAAATGCGCGTGCAGCGACTGCTGCTGCGCCGCCTCGATCAGCGCCTTGATGCGTGCCTGCGCCTGTGCCGGGCCCTGCGCCAGTTGCAGCGCCAGCTTGCGCGCCGCGTGCGGCAGATCGGCGTCCGGCACCACGGCATCGACGAGGCCAATCGACAGGCATTCGTTCGCCGGGAACGGCCGGTTGGTCAGGAACACTTCCTTGGCCTTGGCCGCGCCGGCACGGCGCGTGACGAACCAGGAGCCGCCGACGTCCGGCGTCAAGCCGATGGCCGAGTAGCCGCCGCGCAGTTTCATCGACTCCGCTGCCAGCACGAGGTCGCCGCACAGCGCAAAACCGATACCGCCGCCGCCGACCGGCCCATTGATCGCGCAAACCACCGGCACCGTCAGCAGCGTCAGCATTTTCATCGCCTCATGCACCGGATCGAGCAGTTCCTGCAGGATCTCCGGCAGCGGGCGCGAGGCATCGGCAAAGGCATGGATGTCGCCGCCGGCGCAGAAATGCCGGCCCGCAGCCGTGATCAGCACCGCGCGCACCGACGAGTCGCCGGCCACGCGCTCGACCGCGGCAGCAAAAGCGCGCGCCATCGCGAGATCGAGCACGTTAGCGCGCTCGGGCGTGTTGAAGGTGATGGTGGCCAGCGCCTGATCGATCTCGAGCTTCAGCGGGGATGTCATGGGGAGTCTCCTGATGTTCTTGTTCGTGGGCCTGCACCGCGTGAGGTGATGTGGCGATCGGTCGATTCTAGCAAAGGGTCGTCTGGCGGCCGACCGCCGGGGACTTGAAAAATCATGAAGGCCGCTAACAAGTACGGCTGCCTGCTACCACCGTTGGCTGCGCAACATTCCTCATTGCATCGTGGTGGACATCCGGGCGGCGATGAGTGTCTGGTAGTGATGCGGCCAAGGCATCTTCGATGCGTCGGCTGGCGCGAGAGATCAAGACAGTACAATTCTCGGAAACGTTTCTTGAAATCCTATTCTTGATCACATACCATTTAAGCAAGTTTTGAGAAGAAAGGATGGCGATGCGCCCGTCTGTTGCGCTTGACATGAGGCGAAGCGCAGTGCGTGAAGCGGTGGGCCGCTTCCGCGCCGCAAATCCTCGCGTCTTCGGTTCGGTACTGCATGGCACCGATCAAGATGGCAGCGACCTCGACCTGTTGGTCGATGCGCTGCCCGGTGCCACGTTGCTGGACTTGGGCGATTTGGAAGAAGAACTGAAATTGCTGCTCGGCGTTGACGTTGATCTGCTGACGCCCGGCGACCTGCCGCTGAAATTCCGGGCCAAGGTGCTTGAGGAGGCTCAGCCGGTATGAGCGGAAACCGCCTTCCCGATTACCTCGACCACATTCATCAGGCTGCAACCGATCCATGACCGATGACGGCAAACCGTCGCTCGTCGTCGTGCCCTATGAAGCGTTTCGACGCATGTGTCCGGACGCCGCACAGGGGCTCGTGCCGAACAGTATTGTGAATCGCATGTTCGATACCGGACTGACGCCGATGGCCGCATGGCGCGAGCACCTTCGCCTGACGCAGGACGAGGTAGCCGCGCGCCTTGGCATCAGCCAGTCGGCCTATGCGCAGATGGAGACGGGCAAGCGGCCGCGCAAGGCGACGCTGAACAAAGTCGCGCAGGCGATGGGGCTGGAAGTCGAGCAGTTGGCCTGGTAGCCCGGGTCGGGGATGCCGGTGGAATCAGCGTTCGCCAAGAACCGCAAGCGGTTGAGCGAGCGGCTGCGCCACCAGCCGGATGCCCAATGAGCGGCAGACCCGCAGGATGGTGTCGAACCGGGGCTGGGAATCGGCACGCAGCGCCTTGTACAAGGCTTCCCGCGCAAGCCCCGATGCCCGCGCCACGTCAGTCATGCCGCGCGCTCTCGCGATGTCGCCGAGTGCAGCGACCAGCAGTGACGGGTCGCCGTCTTCCAGAACAGCGGTGAGGTACTCGGCAATGGCCTGCTCGTCCCCAAGGTAGTGGGTGACGTCGAAATCGGGCAACTCCTGCAGCTTGACCTTGTGAACCATCGCTCAATCCTCCAGCAACGCTGCCATCCTGAGGGCACATTCGATATCGGCGCGCTGGGTGGCCTTGCTACCGCCCCCCAGCATGACGATCACCGTGTCACCCCGACGAGTGAAATACATCCGCCATCCGGGTCCGAATGATTCGCGCATTTCCCACACACCAACGCCGACCGGCTTGATATCACCGAGATTGCCCAGACTTGCCTTGCGCAGGCGAGCCACAAAACGCCGCTTGGTCATTCCATCCCGCAAGCTGTCCAGCCACTCTGCAAATTCAGCGTGCAATTTAATGCGGTACGTCGGCCTTATTGTAATCATTTGGATACAATTGTCAAGTCGCGAAAATGGGCAAACCTCTTTTCCTGATTACAAGAGGCTAGAGCCCGTGCCGAGTTGACGCCTCAATTGTTAGTGATCGCCATCAATTTGCCCTCGCCTGCCTGCTCGACAATGGCAAGCCAATCATGTCGGGAGCGACCAATGAAGCGGCCACTTATCGCCTGTTTGCTTTTGCTGACACTTGGCGCTGCTGCCAGCGTCCATGCGCAATATCAGGGCCCGGGCAGTACGCCGGCGAAGGCGGCGCAACAAGCGCCGATGAAGACCGTTGCCGACGTGCTCAAGAACGGCAAAGACGACCAGATGGTCACGCTGACCGGGAATGTGGTGAAGCAGGTGGGGCGGGAGAAATTTCTGTTTCGCGATACGAGCGGCGAGATCCGAATCGAGATCGACGATGAGGCGATGCCGACCCAGCCCTTCGACGACAAGACGAAGGTGGAGATCACAGGCGAGGTGGAGAAGGATTTCCTGCGCTCGGTGGAAATCGACGTGAAGTCGGTGAAATTGGCGCCGTGAGTCCGTCAGTCGCGAGGATGCTGGCGCGACCTACTGCCGACGTCATCGAGCAGCAGGATGACGAAACCGACGAGATAGAACAACAGGACCGAGCTGAGCGAGAACATGGCGGTCTCCCGGAACGACAACGGGGAGCCGGAGCTCCCCGGGTGGATGCATCAGAAGCGGTAGCGGACGCCGACCATGAAGTTGCGTGGCGCGCCGGGAGCGACGAAGCGATTCATGGTGGGACCCTGAGCCGCGGTGGCAATCGTGGATCCATCCGCGTTAAACATGCTCATTGCCATCAACCCGTAGGTTTCGAACCGGGTATCCAAGACGTTGTTGATCCGCGCGAAGTAGTCAAGACCCTTGGCGGCTTCGTAGTTTGCATGCAGGTTCAAGATGGTGTAGCCCTTGACCTTGGCGCTCGCCGCAATACTTTCGCTGGGATCCTCCTCTGCTCCGACCCGACCATCTTCATTGCCCTGCGAAACGAGGCTTGACGTCGTCAAGACCGAACCACCCAGCGTCAGTTTTTCGGTCGTGCGCCAGTCAGCATTGAGCCGCAGCGTATGGTCCGGCAGGCCCGCAATTTTCGTACCGGGCCGGATGGTGATGTCGCGCTCCCCGCCAAACAGTGAACCGTTGGCCTGATAGGTCGCATCCAGGTAGCTGTAGGATGCGCGCAAAGAGACTGCTGCGATGGTCGTGTACACGGACAAGTCCACGCCCTGGCGCCTCGTGCGGGAGAAGTTGCTGAAGTATCCGTTCCCGTTGTTGTCGAGCGCGCGGAACAGGATGTCGTCCCGATTCTCCGAGCGGTAAGCAGCTGCGGACATGCCGGTCGAACTGTCGATCTGCCAGCGGATGCCCGCCTCCAATGTGCGGGCAATCACTTGCTTGAGGTAAGGATCTGCCTGCAATCCGGTCGGAAGTCTGCACGGCTCGGCAGGGTCCGCGCATCCCAACTCGATCACGGTCGGAACTCGATTACTTTGCCCGAGATTGCCGAACACCGTGACTGCACCGCTCATTTGGTGGGCGACTCCCAACGAGGGATTGAGGCTGTTGTAGTAAAAGCTCTCATGCGGCCGTTCGACTCCAACGCCGTTAGGAAAGTTGGTGATGGTGTTCGATACGTTCGCATGGTTGAAGCGCGCAGCAGCTGTCACATGCGTGGCTTGCGCTACCTGCCAGGTATCTGACCCGTAGATCCCGACTGCATACGATTTCCCTCTGACCTTTGCATCGTCTTCAGCAGGATCGCAACCGCTGACCAGACGAGTCACGCTCAGCGCACAGTCATCTGCCTGCGACGCACCGTATCGGGAGCGGCTCGCATCGACGGCTACGCCGGTTGTCAGCTGGTGGGCCCCCATGATTTTTGTCAGGTTCGCACTGGTACCGTAGCTGGTTGATGCTGTGTTAGTGAGGTTTAGTACAGCCTCATTCTCGAAGTCGCCGGCATTTGGACCCGTGTCAATTTCTTCCCGCTCCGCGTCTCCCCCCACCGTACGCCGCTTGCTCTGGCGAAGATAAGCATTCACTGCCAGTTCGGTGTTCGCGTCCAGCAAGCGCTGAAAGTTGAACGTTAGCTGGTTCAACTCGTTGCGGGTACGGTCCGGATGCGTGTAGACCGAGCGGCGGTTAGATTCATACATGCCGGAGCCGCGCACCGAAGGACCGACACCCGCCGCTTCGTCCTCGATATCTTCTGCCGTTCCGAAGTGATTACTCGGCAACAGCCCATTCCCCAGCAAATTGCTCCGCCCCACCAGCAGCGACAAATCCCAGTTGCTGTCGTTCTGCTGGCGGCCGATCTTCGCGAACACGTTACCGAGATTGCCCGACGAGTAGTCGCGCCAGCCATCTTCGCGGAAGCCGGTCGCAGCGACGAAGCTGTGGTAGCCGTCGTCGCCGCGGCTGCCGTAGCTGACGTCGGCGCGCGCGCGGCCGAAGCTGCCGGCCTGCAGCCTAGCCTCGCCGCCCTTGGTGGTCAGGCCCGATTTGGTGGTGAAGGCCAGCGCACCACCCAGCGTGTTCAGGCCGTAGACCGGGTTGGAGCCGGGCACCAGGGTCACGTTGCCGATGGCGGCCTCGGGAATCATGTCCCAGTTGACAACGTCGCCGAAGGGTTCGTTGACGCGCACGCCGTCCAGGTACACCGACATCCCCTGCGAGGAACCGAGAATGCCCGACAGCCGGAAGCCGCGATAGGTGATATCGGCCTGGAAGGGACTGCCCTGCACTTCGTTGATGTTCACGCCCAGCAGGTTGCGCGACATGTAGTCGGTCAGGTTCAGCGACTGGCCGCGATACAGCTGCTCGTCGGTCACGGTCTGCACGTCGTAGGGCAGCTTGTCCTTTTCGATGCCGATGCCGGGCAGCGGCGAGGTGCCGACGACTTCGACTTCCTGCAATGCCTTGTCCTGCTGGTTGTCTGTTTTTGTCTTGTCCTGTGCGTGCAGCTGCGGCGCCGCGAACAGTGCGGCGACCGCCAGTGCCGCCGCCGTCGGGCGCAGTCGCTTGCGGTGAAGTTGGGTCATGCTGTCTCCGGAAAAATGGACGCGGCCTTGTTCTGGTCGATGGCTGCCGGCCGCCTGCCTGTGCGCGCCGATTGTAAGACTGTCCATGCCGGAAACGACCGGGAATTTTTCCCGACGTGAGCCCTCAGCCCAGGCTTCGGGAAAACTTCCCGGCGGGTCGGGAAGTTTTCCTGTTTGTCTGGCGGGCTGAAACCGCTATCTTTGCGCTGCCGGTTCTTCTCTCGGTTCCGGTGTTTCCTCTCACGTTGTCCGTCGGTGTGCCGGCGACTTCATACGGGCGGTGCCGACGGCGCTGCCCTTTTTTCTTCGGCCCGGATTTTCTGTACCATGTGCCGGCATAGATTTCGCGCCCGCATCATGACCGCCAACGACACTACCGGCACCGACACTACCGCCACCGACATCACTGCCATCCTGCTCGTCGATGACCACGCGGTTGTCCGCGCCGGCTACAAGCGCTACATCGAACTCGATCCGCGCCTGCAGGTCGTGGCCGAGGCATCGACCGGCGAAGAGGCGTATGCGCTGCTCGACCGGCAGCCGGCGGATGTGGTGATCATGGATCTGTCGATGCCGGGACAGGGCGGCTTCGAATCGCTGCGCCGCATCCTGAACCGCTTCCCGAGCCAGAAGGTGCTGATTTTTTCGATGCACGAGAATGCGTCGGTCGCCAACCAGGCGCTGCGGCTGGGTGCCGCAGGCTACCTGACCAAGAGCATGGCACCGGACCAGATCATCGATGCCATCCATGAGGTGATGCGCGGCGGCCGTCCGGTGGCGCCGGCGCTGCAGGCCGGGCTCGGAGAGCTGGACGCGCCGCACCTGCCGCACAACGGGCTGCTGCCGAGGGAGTTCGAGGTGCTGGTGCTGCTGGCCTCGGGCGAGAGCATCGACAGCATCAGCAGCCGGCTGCACCTGAGCCCGAAAACCACGTCCAATTACCAGACCAATATCCGCCGCAAGCTCGGCGTCAGTTCGTCGATCGAGCTGCAGCAGTATGCGCGTACCCATGGGTTGGTTCCCTGAATCGCTGATGCTTGCATGACGGGACGGGTTGGTTCCCTGAGGGGTAAGCGTTTGTACGGCGGATTT
>JAMNXS010000075.1 GCA_023653025.1 Burkholderiaceae bacterium | reverse complement strand
GCGTCGTGGTAGGCAAAGAAAGCGCGAAACTCTGCCGGGCGGTGCGCGAGCGCGAGAAAGACATTCGGCACGAAGCCGGCCTTCTCCTGGACTGCCAGTATCTGCGTGCGGATGTCGTCGGGCAGGTCCTGGATTTCCGGCACGGGAAAACGCGAGATCGGTGAGGCGGACATCATTGCTCCTTTGCGAATTGCAGATGGTACAGGTGAGCATACACGCCGTTCGACTTCAGCAACTCGGCATGGCTGCCGGCCTCGACAATGCGGCCGTGCTCGAGCACGACGATGCGGCTCGCGTGCTCGATGGTGGACAGGCGGTGCGCAATCACGAGCGTGGTGCGGCCGCGCATCAGCTCATCGAGCGCCTGCTGGACGGCACGCTCCGATTCGGTGTCGAGCGCCGACGTAGCTTCGTCGAGGATCAGCAGCGGTGCATCCTTGTAGATGGCACGTGCGATGGCGAGGCGCTGGCGCTGGCCGCCGGATAGCCGCATGCCGTTGTCCCCGATCTCGGTCGCATAGCCGGCGGGCAGTGCGGAAACCACGTCGGCCAGATGTGCGGCCCTCGCTGCCGCCTCGATCCGTGATGGGTCGGGGCTTGGGTCGCCGTAAGCGATGTTGGCCGCGATCGTGTCGTCGAACAGCACCACGTTCTGGCTGACCATGGCCATCTGCGCGCGCAGGCTGCGCAAATCGATCGCGGTGATCGGCGTGCCGTCGAGCAGGATCTGGCCGGATGAGACCGGATAGAACTCGGGTACGAGATTGACCAGCGTCGACTTGCCGCCGCCGGACATGCCGACCAGCGCGACCGTCTCGCCGGGTTCGATGGCGAGGTTGATACGCGATAGCGCCGGCTCGCCGCTGCCCGCGTAGCTGAAGCTCACGTCGCGGAATTCGAGGCGGCCCGCGGCACGCGCGCGCAAGGCCATGCCGCCGCTACGCTCGGTCGCGGCGTCGATCAGCGCGAAGACCCGCTCTCCGGCCGCAAGGCCGCGCTGCAGCGGGCCGTTCACGCCGGCCAGGTGCTTGAGCGGGGTAAGCGTCATCAGCATCGCGGTAATGAAGGAGGCAAAACCGCCAACCGTCATGTTGCCGTCACCGGCCTGCGCGAGCGCGATCATGATGATGACGGATACCGAAAACGAATTGATGAACTGGGTAATGGGTTCGGTGGTGGCCATGGTGCTGGCCATTTTCAGCATGAAGCTGCGCAGCCGCTCTGAGCGCTGGCCGAAGCGCCGGGCTTCGAACGCTTGTCCACCGAAAATCTTGATCACCTGGCGCGCGCGCGCGGCCTCCTCGATCGCCTGCATCATCTCGCCATTGATCTGCTGGTTCTGCGTGATCAGGCGCTTGAGGCGCTGCGCGGTGAGGCGTATGACGAAGACGATCACCGGCACCAGCACCAGGGTGACGAGGGTGAGCTTCCAGTTCAGCCAGAACAGGTAGCCGAGCAGGCCGATCACGGTCAGGGTGTCGCGGATCAGCACCACCATCACGCTGCGCAGCATGTCGATGATGTGCTGCACCTCGACCATCATCGTGTTGATGACCTGGCCGGTCGATTGCTCGTTGAAGTAGCCAAGCGGCACCTCGAGCATGCGGTTGAACATCTGCTCCCGCAGCGTGTTGGTCAGCCGACCCGATACCCAGGCCATCAGGAAGTTGGTGGTGAAGGTCGAGAAGCCGCGAATGACGAAGATGCCGACGACGAACAGCGGCACCAGCCACAGGGAAAAGCTGCCGGCCTGCGAGAAGCCGTTATCCAGCAACAGCTTCATCATCCAGGCGACGGCCGGCTCGGTGGCCGCGGTGACGACCATCGCGCCGAGCGCCACCCCGATACGCGCCTTGTACGGCGACAGCAGCGCGACGATGCGCCGGAAAGTCTGCGAAAGGCTCATCAGTATTCGAACCAGACGTTGTCGGGGTTGAGCCAGTCGGACAGCCTCGCGCGCAGTGCGTCATCGGCGCGCACGCGCCATGCGTCGGACAGGCGCAGCTCGCCAAGCGCGCCGTTTTTCGTGTACTGCACGACGATCGGGCACGAGCTCTCGGTCTGCTGGAAAGGCTGGATCAGTTCGCGCAGCTTGCCGGCGTCGGCCTGCCCGTTCATCGACAGCCGCAAGGCCTTCACGAAACCGGCACGGGCAGCGGCGATGTCCATGACCCTGTCGGCGGTCACCCGCAGGCCGCCGGAGAACCGGTCCTCCGACACCTTGCCCTGCACGGCGAGGAATTCGTCTTCCTTGAACAGCGCGCGGTTCGGGTCATACAACTCGTTGTAGACCGTCACGTCGACCTGCGCGCTGCCGTCGTCGAGGGTGACGATCACCATGCGGCCGCGCTGCGTCATTTGCACGCGCAGGCCGGAGATGATGCCGGCCAGCAGCTTCGGGTCGCGAGCCGGCGCGATGTCGGCGAGCTTGACGCGGATGAACTTGCGCACCTCGGCCGCGTAAGCGTCGAACAGGTGGCCCGACAGGTAAAAGCCGAGCGCGGTTTTTTCTTCGGTGAGCTTTTGCTTGTCGCTCCACGGCGCCACGGTCACGTACTCGGGCCGGTCGTCGAAGCCGGCATCGGCGCTGTCGAACAGGCTGACCTGGTTGGCGGCCGCCTCGGCCTGCTCGGCGCTGTCGATCGCAAGGCCGACCGACGCCATCAGCACGCCGCGGTCGATGCCGAAGCCATCCATGGCGCCGGCCTTGATCAGCGACTCGATGGTGCGGCGGTTGATCTGCCGCTTGTCGACGCGCTTGACGAAGTCGAACAGGTCGGTGAATGGACCGGACTGGCGCGCCTCGATGATGGCCTCGATCGCGTTCTGGCCGGTGCCCTTGACCGCGCCGAGGCCGTAGCGGATGCGGTCGGCCTGCTTGCCCGCATCGGCCACCGGCGTGAAGCGGTAAACCGACAGGTTGATGTCCGGCGGCAGCAGCGTCAGCTTGCAGGTATCGAGCGCATCCTCGACGAGGATTTTCACCTTGTCGGTGTCGTCCATCGCCAGCGACAAGTTGGCTGCCATGAACTCGGCCGGGAAGTGCGCCTTCAGGTAGGCGGTGTGATACGACAGCAGCGCATAGGCGGCCGCATGCGACTTGTTGAAGCCGTAGCCGGCGAACTTCTCCATCAGGTCGAAGATCTCGTCGGCCTTTTCCTGCGAGAGGCCGTTCTTCGCCGCGCCTTCGCGGAAGATCAGCCGGTGCTGCGCCATCTCTTCGGGCTTTTTCTTGCCCATCGCGCGCCGCAGCAGGTCGGCGCCGCCCAGCGAGTAGCCGCCGATCACCTGCGCCATCTGCATCACCTGCTCCTGATAGACCATGATGCCGTAGGTCTCGGACAGGATGCCCTCGGTGCGGGGATCGGGGTAGTCGAATCTCTCGCCGTGCTTGCGGCGGCAGAAATCCGGGATCAGGTCCATCGGGCCCGGACGGTATAGCGCGACCAGCGCGATGATGTCCTCGAAGCGGTCGGGACGCGCGTCCTTCAGCATGCCCTGCATGCCGCGGCTTTCAAGCTGGAACACGGCCACGGTCTTGGCGTCGGTGAGCAGCTTGTAGGCGGCGCGGTCGTCGAGCGGCAGCTTGTCGAGGCTGAAGTCGGCCTGGTCCGGATGCAGGCGGCGGATGTAGTTCACCGCACGGTCGAGGATGGTCAGCGTCGTCAGGCCGAGGAAGTCGAACTTGACGAGGCCGATGGCTTCGACATCGTCCTTGTCGTACTGCGACACCACGCCGGCATCCATGCCCTGCGTGTACAAGGGGCAGAAATCGGTCAGCTTGCCGGGCGCGATCAGCACGCCGCCGGCATGCATGCCGACATTGCGCGCAATGCCCTCGACCTGCTGCGCGAGGTCGAGCAGTTGCCTAACCTCTTCTTCCTTTTCCTGTCTTTCTTTCAGCAGCGGCTCTTCGTCAAGCGCATCGGCAATCGTCACCAGCTTACCGGGCTTGAATGGAATCAGCTTGGAGATGCCGTCGCAGAAGTTGTAGCCAAAATCGAGCACGCGGCCGACATCGCGCACCGCGCCCTTGGCGGCCATGGTGCCGAAGGTCGCGATCTGCGACACCGCCTCCTTGCCGTAGCGATCCTTCACGTACTGGATCACGCGGTCGCGGCCCTCCTGGCAGAAGTCGATGTCGAAGTCCGGCATCGACACGCGCTCCGGATTCAGGAAGCGCTCGAACAGCAGGTTGTATTCGAGCGGGTCGAGATCGGTGATCTTCAGCGCATAGGCCACTAGCGAGCCAGCGCCGGAACCCCGGCCGGGGCCGACCGGCACGCCATGGTTCTTCGCCCACTGGATGAAGTCGGCCACAATCAGGAAGTAGCCGGGGAAACCCATCTTGATGATGGTGTCGGTCTCGAAACGCAGCCGCGATTCATAACGCTCGCGCACGGCCGCGCGCCGCTCGGCGTCGGGGAACAGCTGCAGCAGGCGCTGCTCGAGCCCCGCTTTCGCCTCGGCGACGAGGAAGTCGTTGATCGTCATCCCGTCCGGTGTCGGGAAGTCCGGCAGCTGCGGCTTGCCGAGCGTTAGCGTCAGGTTGCAGCGCTGCGCAATGGCCACGCTGTTGGCCAGCGCCGCCGGAATGTCGGCGAACAGTTCGGCCATCTCGGCCTGCGTTTTGAAGTACTGCTCTTGCGTGAAGCGCTTCACGCGGCGCGTGTTCGCGAGGATCTCGCCGTCGGCGATGCAGACGCGCGCCTCGTGCGCGACGAATTCTTCCTTTTTCTGGAATTGCACCGGATGCGTGGCCACCACCGGCAGCTTGAGCCGGGCAGCCAGTTGCGTCGATTGGCGCAACAGATTCTCCAGCTGCGGATTGCCGCTGCGCTGGATCTCGACATAGAAATGACCGGGGAAGATCTGCATCCAGCGACGCGCGCAGCGCTCGGCCAGAGTTTCGTTGCCGTTTTCCAGCGCGCAGCCGACGTCGCCACCGTTGAAGCCGGACAGCGCGATCAGGCCGCCCTTCTCCTGCAAGGCTTCCAGCCAGTCGATGCGGATTTCCGCGCGCCCCCGGTGCTGGTTGGTCAACCAGGCGCTGGCCAGCAGTTCGCACAATTGCAGGTAGCCGGTGCCGTTCTTGACCAGCAGCAGCAGGCGGAAGGGCTTGTCGCGGTCGTCGTCGTTGGTGATCCAGACATCGGCGCCGACGACGGGCTTGACGCCCTTGCCGCGCGCGGCCTTGTAGAACTTGACCATGCCGAACAGGTTGGCCAGGTCGGTGATGGCCAGCGCCGGCTGCTTGTCCGATGCTGCGGCCTTGACAATGTCATCGATGCGTACCAGGCCGTCGGCGATCGAGTACTCGGAATGGAGGCGAAGGTGGACGAATTGCGGGACGGTCATGGGCCGTATTTTACCCTTTGGGAAAGAGGGGAAAACCTTCAAAAACTGGCCGGAATGTGGCGAATTCTCCTTGTGATACTTTTTTAATGAAAGTATATTTACATTAAATTGCTTATTTAGTGAGAAACCGCGATGAAAATCTCACAGGAAGAACTGGTTTCCGTGCTCTCGCAGTTCAATCCCTGGTGGCGCGGGGAGAGCATGGCCGAGTTGCCCGGATGGCGCCGTGCCGCATTCCGTGAACTGCACGCCTGGCTCACCGCCCCACCGGCGCCACGCGCTGTTCTGCTCTCCGGTGCCCGCCAGATCGGCAAGACCACGCTGCTGCTGCAGGCCATCGATGCCTTGTTGCGCAGCGGCGTGCCGGCATCGAACATACTCTATGTCACCTTCGACCATCCGCTGCTGAAACTGGCCGGTATCGACGCCGTCCTGCAGGCATGGCGCACCCGTGAACCGGCGGCGGACGGGAACGAGTATCTGTTCCTTGACGAGGCCCAGTTCATTCGGGATTGGGGGACCTGGGTAAAACATCAGGTCGATTTCAACAAAGGGCGCCGCCTTGCCTTCACCGGATCGGCGCTGCCGATCATGGCCGACAGCCAGGAGTCGGGAGTCGGGCGTTGGCACACCATACGCCTGAGCACGCTTTCCTTCTTCGAATACCTGCAGATCAAGAAGCTGTCGCTGCCGACGCTGCCCACGCTCAGGAGTTTGCGCGACCTGTACCAGTGGCAACCGGCGGAATTTCTGCGGACCGGCGAGATCGCCGAACCCTACGTCGCCCACTTCCATGAGTATCTCGTACGCGGCGGCTTCCCCCAGACCGCTCAGGTAGACAGCATCCCACAAGCGCAGCGCCTGCTGCGCGAGGACATCATCGACAAGGTACTCAAACGGGACATGACGGCCCTGTTCGGGGTACGCCGAGTACTCGATCTCGAGCACACGTTCCTTTATCTGTGCATGCATGACGGCGGCTTGCTGGATATGGCAGACCTCTGCGCGAACCTCGAGGTCAAGCGTCCGACAGCGCAAAACTTCATCGAACTGCTGGAGTCTGCGCACCTGATCCACAGGCTGCCGCCGCACGGCTACGGCAAGGACATACTCCGCGCACGCTTCAAGATCTATCTGGCCGACGCCGCCATCGCACCGGCCGTCATGCTGAAAGGCAAAGCCATGCTGGAAGATCATGCGGCGCTGGGCGTGGCCACGGAGACGGCCGTGTTCAAGCACCTGTTCACGCGCTATTACGCCGCCCATGTCCGCTTCGCCTACTGGCGCGGGAAAAAGGATCATGAAGTCGATCTGGTCGCCGATATCAACGGACGGCTGGTCCCATTCGAAGTCAAGTACAGGATGCAGCATACGGGCAGGCGCGAACTGAAGGGTCTGACCGAACTGTGCGAAACGCGCGATATCCGTCACGGCTACGTCGTCACCCGTGCGCTCAACGATTTCGGCCCGCTCGACCCGCCTGCGCCCGGAGCCGGCACTGCGTCGAAGATCATGCGAGTCCCCGCTCCGCTGCTGTGCTACTGGCTGGGCGCCTCGGAACTGGACAGCGCTGATCTGCAGATCCGGGTGTAAAAGCCCGGCTTTATAATGCAGGGACAGTCGTCCCGGATTCGCCACACGCCATGCAAGCCTCCCAGCCCATCGTCAACATCTCCACTTACAAATTCATCACGCTGGACGACACCGCCGAGCTGCGTCCGCGCCTGCTGCAGAAATGCCTGGATCTGGAACTGAAGGGCACGATCCTGCTGGCGCCGGAAGGCATCAACATGTTCCTTGCCGGCAGCCGCGCAGCGATTGACGGATTCTTCTCGTGGTTCCGCGCCGATCCGCGTTTCGCGGACATCGTGCCAAAAGAGAGTTTCTCCGAGCACCAGCCTTTCCGCCGGATGCTGGTGCGGCTGAAGAAGGAGATCATCACGATGAAGCATCCGCTGGTCAGGCCGGAAGAGGGTCGCGCTCCGTTCGTCAGGCCGGCTGACCTAAAGCGCTGGCTCGATCGGGGGCATGATGACGAGGGCAAACCGGTCGTTCTGATGGACACGCGCAATGACTACGAAGTCGATGTCGGCACCTTCGACCAAGTCATTGATTACCGGATCAGCAAGTTCAGCGAATTCCCCGACATCGTCGCGAAGCACAAGGACGAGCTGAACGACAAGACCATCGTCACCTTCTGCACCGGCGGCATTCGCTGCGAGAAGGCGGCGATCTACATGCAAAACGTCGGCTACCAGCGCGTGTACCAGCTCGAGGGCGGCATCCTCAAGTATTTCGAGGAAGTCGGCGGCGACCATTACACGGGCGATTGCTTCGTCTTCGACCACCGTACCGCGCTCAACCCGCAGCTCGAGGAAACCGAGACCGTGCAGTGCTTCGCCTGCCGCGCGGTCGTCACGCCGCGCGAGCAGTTGTCGCCGCTGTACGTGGCAGGCAAGTCCTGCCCGCATTGTGCGAAGGCAGCGCAAGCGGCGTGAGCCGCCGCATCGCCCACCTCGACATGGATGCGTTCTACGCATCCGTGGAGTTGCTGCGCTACCCCGAATTGCGCGGCCAGCCGGTCGTCGTCGGCGGCCGCTCGCAGCAGCAGCCCCTGCAGCACGAGGATGGCTCGCGTGCATTTTCCCGGCTGCGCGACTATGCCGGCCGCGGCGTCGTCACCACCTCCACCTATGAAGCGCGCGCGCTCGGTGTGTTTTCTGCGATGGGCATGATGAAGGCGGCGAAACTCGCGCCCGATGCTGTCCTGCTGCCCGCCGATTTCGACGCTTACCGGCATTACTCGACGCTGTTCAAGCAAGCCGTGCGCGAGATTGCACCGCTGATCGAGGATCGCGGCATCGACGAGATCTATATCGACCTCACCGACATCACGGAGGAAACGCGTGCGCTGGCGCTGCGCATCCGGGAGGCGGTGCGCGAAGCCACCGGCCTGTCGTGCTCGATCGGCGTCGCGCCGAACAAGCTGCTGGCAAAGATCTGCTCCGAGCTGGAAAAGCCCGGCGGCATCACGATTCTCGCGATGGACGATGTGCCGACGCGAATCTGGCCGATGGCCGCGCGCAAGATCAACGGCATCGGGCCGAAGGCCTCGGACAAGCTGGCCGGCCTCGGCATTCGGACCATAGGCGAGCTGGCGCAGCAGACGCAGGAATTCCTGCTGCAGCACTTCGGGCGCAGCTACGGCGAATGGCTGTTCCGGGCGGCGCGCGGGCTGGACGAGCGGCCACTGGTGACGAGTTCGGAGCCGAAGTCGATCAGCCGCGAGACTACCTTCGAGCGCGACCTGCACACCAGGACAGACCGCGCGCGGCTGTCGGAGATCTTCACCGCCTTGTGCGAACGCGTGGCCGGCGACCTGCAGCGCAAGGGCTATGTCGGCAAGACCGTCGGCATCAAGCTCCGCTATGACGACTTCCGCACGCTCACGCGCGACCTGACGCTGCCGGCGGCGACCGCCGACCCGGCCGAGATCCGGCGCGCGGCCGGCGAATGCCTGAAACGCGTGCCGCTCGAGCGACGGCTGCGGCTGCTGGGCGTGCGGGTGACGGCGCTGGACAGGAAAGCCGATGCCGACCGGGCGTTGCCGCCACAGGCGGAACTGATGCTCGACTGGACAGGGCCCATCGGCAACGCCCCATGAGCTACGTCGGTCGCTTCGCCCCCTCGCCTACCGGCCCGCTGCACGCGGGGTCGCTGGTCGCCGCTCTGGCCAGCTATCTGGACGCGCGCGCGCATCGCGGCCGCTGGATCGTGCGCATCGAGGACATCGACGAGGCACGGGCGGTGCCCGGCGCGGCGCAGGACATCATCGAGACGCTGGCGGACTTCGGCATGCACGCCGACGGCGAGATCGTCTGGCAGAGCCGGCGCAAGCCGCTGTACGAGGCGGCGTTCGCGCGGCTGGAACCGCATGTCTACCCGTGCGGCTGCACGCGCAAGGAGATTGCCGATTCCCGCGTGTCGCTGGCGCCGGACGGTGCCGCCATCTATCCCGGAACCTGTCGTCATGGCCTCGCTCCCGGCCGCCAGCCGCGCGCATGGCGGCTGCGCGTGCCCGATCGTGGCGATCCAGCGGCCGCGATCCGTTTCGACGACCGCTGGCAAGGCCCGATCGGCGAAAACCTTGCCGACAGCGTCGGCGATTTCGTGCTGAAACGCGCAGACGGTTTCTGGGCCTACCAGCTGGCGGTCGTGGCCGACGATGCCGACCAGCAGGTGACGCATGTGGTGCGCGGCGCGGACCTGCTGGAATCGACCGCGCGGCAGATCGCGCTGCAGCAGCTGCTGAAGGTGCCGACGCCGCGCTATTTGCACGTGCCGGTGGTGGTCAACGAGCTCGGGGAAAAATTGTCGAAGCAGACCGGCGCAGTGGCGCTGGACCGCAGCCGGCCGGTGGAAGCATTGGTACTTGCCGCAAGGCGGCTGGGGCTGGAACTCGGGACGGCGCCGCGCTCGCTGCAGGAATTCCAGGATGCGGCGGTGGCGGTGTGGGGGCGACGGTTTGTGGATTGATACGGTGGATTTCGCCTTCGGCTCTATCCACCCTACGGCTTGCTGCCGGTATGTGCCGTTGCGTAGGGTGGATAGAGCCGAAGGCGAAATCCACCATGAACGCCCTTACCCCTTCGGCCGACCGCCCAACAGCGCCGCGCGCTTCGGCGCCGGCTTGCCGCTGCGCGACTCGGGCTCGGGCTTGGGCTCGACTGGCGCCGCCGGCTCGTAGGGCTTCAGGAACCACGGATCGACTTTCTCGCGGCGCGGCATCGGGGCGCTGCCGCGCGGTGCGCGCTCGCGCTCCGGACGGCGTTCGCCGCGGTCGGCATGGCGTTCGCCGCGTTCGCTCCGCTCGGCGCGCGGCCGGAAATCGTCGAGCCCGACCGGCGTGAGTTTCTGCTTGATCAGCTTTTCAATGTCGGCCAGCAGCCGCGCATCCTTGTCCGAGTACAGCGACAGCGCATCGCCGGACGCGCCTGCGCGGCCGGTGCGGCCGATGCGGTGCACATAGTCTTCGGCGTTGTACGGCAGGTCGTAGTTGATCACGCACGGCAGCTCGGCAATGTCGAGGCCGCGCGCGGCGACGTCGGTGGCGACCAGCACATCGATGCCGCCGGCCTTGAAGGCCTCGAGCGCAGCCATGCGCTCGCTCTGCGTCTTGTCGCCATGGATGGCCGAGGCATTCACGCCCGCCCGTTCGAGCTCGCGCGCGAGGCGCGAGGCGCCGATCTTGGTGTTCGAGAACACGATCACCTGGCGGATCTCGCGCTGGCGCAGCAGGTGCACGACCGCATCGCGCTTGGACTCCTCATCGACCTTGTAGACGATCTGCGTCACGCGCTCGGCCGTGGCATTGCTGCGCGCCACCTCGATCAGCGCCGGCTCCTTCAGGAAGCTGTTGGCCAGCTTCTTGATCTCCGGCGAAAAGGTGGCCGAGAACATCAGGTTCTGGCGCTGCTTGGGCAGCAGGTTGATGATGCGCTGCAAGTCCGGCAGGAAGCCCATGTCGAGCATGCGGTCGGCTTCGTCCATCACGAAGATCTGCGTCTGCGACAGGTTCAGCACTTTCTGCTGCACATGGTCGAGCAGGCGCCCCGGCGTGGCGATCAGGATCTCGACCCCCGCGCGCAGCGCTGCCGTCTGCGGCGCCATGTCGACCCCGCCGAAGACCACCGTCGCACGCAGCGGGGTGTGGCGTGAGTACGCCTTCACATTGTCTGCCACCTGATCGGCCAGTTCGCGCGTCGGCGTCAGGATCAGTGCGCGCACCGGGTGGCGCGCCGGCGAGGCGCTGGCGTTCGCATGCGCGAGCAGCTGCTGGATGATCGGCAGCGAGAAACCGGCAGTCTTGCCGGTACCGGTCTGCGCGGCGCCCATCACGTCCCGTCCCTGCAATACGATGGGAATCGCCTGCGCCTGGATCGGCGTCGGGTACTGGTAACCCTGGTCGGCTAGCGCTTGCAGGATGGGCGGCGCCAGGCCGAAATCGGCGAAACGGGGGAGCGCGGCAGGTGCTGCGGCGGGCGCGGCGTCAGGGGCGGGAGCGGAGGTGTGAGTGTCGGACATGCGGTCAACTGGGTTAAGCCTTGGAGTATAGCACCCGCGTCGCATGGACTCACGCGCCAAGTAGTTGATTGCAAAAGGAAACACCGGCCCCGGTTGGCAGGCTGCGGGTTTGATGCAAGTGGAAGGCAGTGAATTCGGATATCCGGGCGCGGTCGAAGCCTTTCCCCCGACGGGAAACGACCCCGGAGCCGAGATGCCGACCCGACCGCAGCTCCCTGCATGGCCGGCTCGGATGCCTGTACGCCGTCGGAGAGCGCGACCGACCAGACGGCGCTGAACATCGGCATCCAGCACCGGTTCTGAGCATCAGAAGCTGTACAGCAGCGTCACCCACAGCTTGTCGGTATCGCGCACGCGCGACGTGGCCGTGGCCGTGTAGGGCGCGCCCTCGCGGAAGCTGCCGGCCTCGATTCTGCCGGACAGCTGCTTGCTGAACGGGTAGCTTGCCGACACGTTCCACTCGGTGCCGTAGCGCGTCGCGCTGCCTGCGCCGGAGGCGAAGGGCAGATCCGAATCCAGCCAGTGGTACTCGGTCGCCAGCGTGAACTTGCCGAGCCTGGCGCCCGCCGTGACGAAGGTATCGCGCAGGCCCTCCCGCGGCGTGACGAGGAACTTGTCGACCCAGCCCTGGAACAGGTGGTTGGTGCCGAGCGGTGTCTGGAACGCGGACTGGCCGCCATTGCTGGACAGCAGTTCGCGGTCGATGCGCGCGAACCAGTTCCCCACCTGCGCGCCGGCGCCGAGCCGCGCATAGTGGCTGTCGATGGTGGGCGCGCCTTGTCGGTAGGGATCCTGCTTCGCATACTCGGCGGTGTAGAGCAGCTTGATGTCCTTGCCCATGTTACGCGCGCCGTCGAGCCGCGCACCGACCGTGCGCGACGACGTGGCCTGCAGGCTGGCGGCATCCCAGCCGACGAGGTAGGCATAGCCGACGAGGTTCTCGGTCGGCGATAGCGCATGGCGGGCATTGAGCAGCGTGATGTCGGCCGGCTGGCGTGCCGTCGATATCTGGATGACCTGGTCGACATGCGCGGCGAACAGCGTGGTGCGCGGCAGCAGTCCCTTGTTCTCGATCGATACGCCGTCGAACACCTGCATCACCTGCCGGAATTCGACATTGCCGACGAAGCGCACGTTGTCCAGCTTCACCGACTGGCGACCCAGACGCAGGCGCGTGTCCTTCGGCCCGGTCCAGTCCACGTACAACTGGTTGATGCCCGTGTAGTCCGGATCGGCAATGACCGGATAATCGCCGCGCCCCGGCTGGTCGACGCCGAGCGCGCGGTCGTTGTAGCGG
>JAMNXS010000118.1 GCA_023653025.1 Burkholderiaceae bacterium | reverse complement strand
CCGACCTCGCCGCCCATCAGACTGACCAGCTGCTTCGAAATCGCCAGCCCGAGACCGGTGCCGCCGAATTTGCGGCTGGTGGATTCGTCAGCCTGCTGGAAGTTCTGGAACAGCTTGTCGCGCTGCGCATCGGTCAGGCCGATGCCGGTGTCGGCGACGCTGAACCGGATCAGAAAATCGTCGCCGGACTCCTGCTCGACGCGGCAGCCGATACGCACCGATCCCTGCTCGGTGAACTTGATCGCGTTATTCACGTAGTTCAGCAGCACCTGGCGCAAGCGCAGCGCGTCGCCGCGCAGGAAAGGCGGCAGATGCTGATCGGGATCGACGAACAGCTTCAGCCCGCGCGCCGACGCGCGCTCCTGCACCATGTTCTCGACTTTCTTCAGCAGGTGCCGGGTCTCGAAGTTCGCGCTTTCCATCACCATCATGCCGGCTTCGATCTTCGACATGTCGAGGATGTTGCTGATCAGCGAAAGCAGGTGCTGGCCGGCGTCGCCGATCTTGTTCAGGCGATCGAGCAGCACCGGGTCCTGCGTGCCGCGCTGCAGCAGGAAGGTCATGCCGATAACGGCATTCAGCGGCGTGCGCAGCTCGTGGCTCATGTTGGCGAGGAAGCGGCTCTTCGCGCGGCTGGCGGCCTCGGCCGACTCCTTGGCCTTGAGCAGGTCGAACTCGAACTGCTTGCGCAGCGTCAGGTCGCTGTGCGAGCCGACAATGCGCTCGACCGCCCCGTCGAGCTCGCGCACAACGACCTTGGCACGGCACATGATCCACTGGTACGTGCCGTCCTTGGCCCGCATCTGGTATTCGAGCACGATGCCGTCGGACGCCTTGTGGCCATGGAAGAAGGTGCGGTACACATGCTCGCGCTGATCGACATGAACCAGGTCCAGCAGGCCGGCGCGGAAGCTGGTTTCGAGGTCCTCGCGCTGGTAGCCGAGCATGCTGAAATAGGCCTGGTTGCAATGAATTTCGTCAGTGCGCGGGTTCCAGTCCCAGATGCCCTCCTGCGTGGCCTCGAGCGCGATGCTGTAGCGCTCCTCGTTGGCGCGAATCATCTCGAGCGCGCTCTGCAACTCGGCCGTGCGCTGGTCGACGATGCGCTTGAGCGTGTGGCGAGCCGCCTCGCGCTCGGCCGCGTCGAGGAATTTTTGCGTGATCTCTTCCAGCGTGCAGAAGTAGCCAGCAATGCTGCCGTCGAAGCGACGCACCGGAACGATGTGGCTCCAGCAGCGCAGCACCTGCTGATCCTTGTCGGTCAGGGCCTGCTCGCCCGACCAGCGCTCGCCATTGCGCAGGGTCTCGAGCAGGCGGCGCAGCCGCTTGCGCTCTTCCTCGTCGGCGAGGATGGCATGCAGCGCGCGGCCCTTGAGCTCCTCCTCGGTGTAGCCGGTGATTTCGGTGTATTTCTGGTTGACATAGCGGACGCTGCCGCGCAGGTCGATCAGCATCAGCGCCGACGGGCACTGGCCGACGACCTGCCACAGCGTGTGCGCCTCGACCTCAAGCTGCGAGCCGCCGAGGCTGAATTCGTCGGCTTCGGCCGCGGCATCCTGGCCGGGCTGGCCGGGCTGGCCGGCGGGGAGCATCTGCGAGCGGAACTGCTTCCAGGAGCGCGACAGTAGTTTCATCCGATTGCCCAATCAAAAGCGGGGGCCGCGGCCGCAGCCGACGGCGTCAACAGGGCCGGCAGCAATGGCCGCGGCTTCCGGGGTTCAAAGAGGCAGCGACGCATCGCTCGCCGACAAGGCAGCCAGTTGTTGCGCAATCAGCTCCGGTATGCCGAGCCGGCGGCTGGCCGGGCTGGAAAAACAAGCATGGTCGCGCAGGAAAGCCACGCGGCCGCCGGTCTGCAGCAAACCCCTGGCCATGGGCTCGGAAAACACCGACCACTCGGTTGCCAGCCGCCGGGTCTGCTCGATCCCGACCGCCGGCATCACGCTGGCGAGGATGTCGCTCTCTTGCAGCAGCACGGCCATGGCGTCGAAGTCGGCGAGGTCGAAGCGGCGGCCGGCAAACGCGCGGTGGGTGTGGCCGACCCGGGTCGGGTCCGTCATCAGGATCAGCTCGGCCACCCGTGCCTGGTCGGCATCGGCCATGCCGGCGGCCTGCATCATCGGCCGCAAGCCGTCGACCGAGGCCTGCTCGAGCTCGGCCGGTACGCGGTTCACGCGCCCGGTGTGCAGGTAGTCGTGGGCCAGCATGCACAGCATCAGCAACCATTCGATGTCGCTCGGACGCGCGCCAGACGTCTCGCGCGAATTGAGCAGCAGGCAGGCCAGCGAAGCGAGCGTGTCGGCAATATGCAGCCGGTTGTGATACGCCGGCTCGGTGCCCCGCAGCGACCGCTGGCTCCCGTCGCGCTCGACCGCCTCGGCAGCGGCCTGCATGCAGTCGCGCACAGCGGCAGTTCGTGCGTCGAGGGCATCGCCTTCGCGATGGCCGAGCGCGACCAGACACTCGGCCAGGATGGCCGGCAATCCCGGCCAGTCCCCGGCCCAGCACTCGCGATAGCGGGCAAACTGGCGTTGCAGATCCTGCAAGCTTGAATGCTGGTTATCCATGGGACGTTCGAATTAAATTGTTGCCCGGAATTGTACATTCCTTTCTTTCAAGAATGATTGCAAGCTAGACACACTCTTGTTAAGCTTCGCGCGGTCTGCAACCGGGCGCCGTTCCCGGTAAAGTCTGCCTCCGTCGAGCCGACTCTTTCCGAAGACACGCCATGCCGGCGAGCCGCGCCCCGCGCGCCGGGCCGGCAGCGCGGGGACAACACATGCACCGGGGCTGGCACCCCCTCCGAAGGGCCACCGATTGAACAAGGAAGTGACAGCCACGTTCGGCGTCGATATCGATCACCTGCACGCGATGGGTGCGGTCGACCCCTACTCGAAGCAGAGCCTCGACCTCTATGCGTCGGGCAAGCTGGTGAGCAATGAGCGCCTGTACTTCACGCTGTGGGGCTGCTCGGAACTGAACCAGTCGCTGTTCGAGCCGAAGACGCGCATCTGCATGATGGGCGAGCCGGCCGAGACCGCCTACTTCATTATCAACGGCTCCGCGCTCGGGGTCCAGGGCGGGCGCATCTACCGCCTAGGCCCGGGCAGCGTGATCGGGCTGGCCGAGGGCATCGGCGGGCTTGGCTATGCCATGACGGTGGTGACCGTCGGCGCGGTGCAGGTGCGCGTGATCCCGATGCACTCGATCAACGTGACCCTGCAGACGATGAGCGCCGGCCTGCGCGGCATCGTCCGCTCGCTGGTGATGCGCACGCTGAAACTCAAGGAACCACCGCCGCTGCTGAAATGAGCACTTTCAAGGAAATTTCCCTGCCCAAGGGCACCGTGCTGTTCGAGGCCGGCGCGCCGGCCGACAAGCTGTACCTGATCCAGTCAGGCGCGATCGGCATGGCGGACAAGGCGGGCAAGGTGTTCGTCACCCTGCGCGCAGGCGAGTCTTTTGGCGAGCAGGCGATGCTGCAGGGCGGTATCCGCGGCGCGACCGCGATCGCCACCGAGGACGCGGTCTGCCAGGAGATCACGGTCGACGGGCTGCGCGACAT
>JAMNXS010000074.1 GCA_023653025.1 Burkholderiaceae bacterium | reverse complement strand
ATGAAGCTGCCGGAGGAGCATGACCTCCGGTTCCGACACACTGTGGCAACCATGGAAGAGGAGTTAAGCGTGCGCTATCTGACATCGATCGAACGCCTGGCCATCAAGGAGGGCATGCAGCAGGGGATGCAGCAAGGGATGCAGCAGGGGATGCAGCAAGGCATGCAGCAGGGAATACGGCAGGGAGTGCAGCAGGGCGAGGCACGGCTTCTGGGGCGACTGCTGGAACGGCGCTTCGGCGAGTTGCCGCCCTCGGTGATCGAACACCTTGCATCGGCGACAGAGGCGCAGATCGAGGCGTGGGCCGACGCCGTGCTGCGCAGCCAGACGCTGGAGCAGGTGTTCGACGGTTCCGAGCGCCACTGAGAGTTTGTCTCGTCAGGCTGCTGGCAGCGTTGGCAGCCTCCTGCCGGCCGTTGTGACGCTATTCGAAGTCGCGGTAGATGACATCAAGATCAACGTGTCAGAGTCGGTACCGCCGTATGAAGTCAGACTCTGGTTTGTCCCGTAGAACGTGATGGTATCGTTGCCCACTCCTGCGGAGATGATGTTGTTGCCGGAATTTCCGCTGATGACGTTGGCCAGCGAGTGTCGAAGCAGAATATCGCGCACTGGATAGCGCAGTTGCGTCACGGCGCCACATTATGCGGCGGGCGGTTCGTCGGTCGGCGGCGACAGTCCGGCATCGATCCGTATCAGCCATGCAAGCAGTTCGGCAATTGCGGTGTACAGCGCCGGCGGTATCTCGCGGTCGAGGTCGACCTGCATCAGCAGCGCCACCAGTTCGCGCGATTCGTGCACGAAAACGTCGCTCTCTTTTGCGCGTCGGATGATCTCGTCGGCGATCAGTCCGCGTCCGCGCGCGACCACACGCGGTGCGCCGTCGCTGGCGTGGTAGGCGAGGGCGACGGCTTCGCGTCGCTGCGTGGGCGACTCAGGCGCGCTCATCGGCTCTGCTGGAGAAAGATGCCAGCGTCAGGCCTGACGACAGCAGCGCGCGGCCGAGTGCCGCAGCCTCGGCCGCGATCAGCGCAGGAACGCCCGGCTGCGTGCTGGCCAGCTCGAGGTGAATGCGATCGCCGGTTAAGCGCCATCGGGCCGTGACTTGTCCAAGCGCGGGCAGGGTGCTGACGATGCGGCCCTGCCAGCCGTCCTCTACAGCCTCGGCGGCAGCGGCCGGGGCCTGCCCGCCGTCGTGGGCATCGTGCCCGCGTTCGATATCGAGTTGCAGCGGCATGCCGGGCCACAGTTCGCCGCGCCATTGCAGCGGCTGGCCGTCGAGCAGGTCGAGTTGCTGGCGCACCAGCGCGGCCAGGCCGGCATCCTTCGGTTCGGGCGCAGCCTCCGGTCGCGCCTGTGGCTCGCGGCGCAGGTCGTCGAGGTCGCGCGTGCCGGCAATCCACTCGGCCTGATGCGATTCGTAAAACAATCCGGAGCGTGCGATGCCGCTACGCAGTGCCTCGGCAATCGCCTGCGGTTGCGAGTCGGCCGATGTCAGCAGCGGCCCTGCCGGCGGTGCTTCGATGTCGGCCAGCGCCGGATGGTTCAGCAGGGCGGACAGCAGCCGCGCCGCCGTGCTGATCTCGGTTCTGACACCCGGGGCCGGCCCGGGCAGCCCGGGCGCTGCGGACGGTGCGGACGGTGCGGGTAGCAGCGGTGTATCGGCGCGTGCGGCGACCGGGTCGGCCGCGGCCACCGGAATGGCCGCGCTCACGTTACCGACGCCGATTTCGCCTGTCATTGCGGCTCACTCATCGCGGCTCGATCATCGTGGGTTGATCATCGTGACTCGATCGGCGCGGCCTACTCGTCGCGGTAGGCGCGTGCGATCAGGCACTGGGTGTTGGCCGTACCGAGCAGCTTGCCCACGCTTTCCATCCACGGCGCCGTAAGCTTGCGGATTTCGCGGTCGTCGGACAGGATGCGGCGCAGCAGCTCGATCTTCTGCTGGCGCGCTTCTTCCGACAGGCGTGCCGGCACCGGACAGCCCTTGATCGATTCGATGCAGCGCGCGCAGCCGGCCTCGAGTTCGATCAGCCGGTCCCAGTCGGCCTGATGTGCGGCCGACAGCATGTGGCCGGTCAGGCGGGCGATTTCCTCGTACAGCGCGACCACGTCGCGCGCCGGTTCGGTAGCGGTCATGCATGGGCTCCCTGCGGCGCCGCCACGCCGCCGATCTCGACCCAACTCGCGCGCATCTGCGCCAGCAGCTGCCGCGCCCGGTCGAGTGTGTCCGCATCGTTGCGCAGATTGGCGGCCACGAGTTCGCGGATCACGTAGTCGTACAGCGACGCCAGATTGGCGGCGATCTCGCCGCCGGCCTTCAGGTCGAGGCTGGCGGCCAGCCCGCTGCCGACGATCTCGATCGCCTTCGACAGCGAACGGCCCTTGCCTTCGATGTCGCCGGCCTGCATCTGCGCAGCGGCAGTGTCGAGCGCGCGCAGCGCGCCGTCGAACAGCATCACGATCAGCTGGTGCGGGCTGGCAGCCAGTGCATCGGTGTCCACGCTCATCTGCCGGTAGGCATTCGCGCCCGGACGTGAGGTCCCGAACATGGGGCGTTCTCCTGATGGAATTAAAGGTTGGCCAGCGCCGACAACTGCTGGCTCAGGTAACTGCTCGTTCCCTGCATGCGCGCAAGCGCAGCGTCGAGCCGGGTGAACTGGGCGCGGTAGCGGGTCTCGATCGCGTCGAGCCGCGCCTCTAGCGCGGTCTCGCGCTGCGACAGCCGGCGCTGGGTCGCGTTCAGGCCCTCGGTGCGGCTGCCGATCGCGCCCTGCTCGCCGAGCATGGCTGTCAGCTGCGTACCGAGCCGGGTGGCGACGCCGTCGCTGCCGGCGAGCAGCGCCTTGAGGTCGGCCGGCACGGTGTCGATGGCGGTCTGCAGCTTCGCATCGTTCACCGTCAGGCTGCCGTCCTTCTGAAACGACAGGCCGATGTCGGACAGCACGTCGAGGCTGCCGGCGCCGCCGACGGCGGCCGTCATCGTCGAGCGCAGCTGGGTGAGTAGGGAGCGCGGTCCGGAGTCACCGTGCAAGGCGGCGCCGGTGCGGGTGGCGTCGTTAAACGCGGTCTGCGTGCCGACCAGCGTGCGCAGTTCGTTATAGCTCTTGACGAAGGCATTGATCGCATTTTTCACGCCGGCGGCATCGCGCGCCACCGTCAGCGTGGCGGGGGTGGCCGTGACTTGCGCCAGCTGCAGCGTGACGCCGGCGATGGCGCCGGCCACGGTGTTGGTGGCGGAACTGATTTTCAGGCCGTCGATCGTCAGTTGCGCATCCTGTGCCGCCTGCGTCTGGCTCATGACGGACGGCGGCAAGCCGCCGGCGTCATAGGCGAAGGCCACGGGCGCGGCAGGGTCGTAACTGAACGCGGTGAGCGCGCCGCTGCCGGTCAGCGCGATGCTCTTGCCCGCGCCGCTGTCGCGGCCAGCGATAACGAGCCGGTGCCCGCTGGCGCTGCCGTCATTGACCAGGCTGGCCGTGACGGCCAGGCCGCTGGCATTGATCGCATCGCGCAGGTCGCGCAGCGAGTTGCTGGCGGGCGCGAGCGTGACGGGCGCGCCGCCGGCCACGCTGATGGTCAGTGTGCCGGCGCCGAGGTCGGCGCTGTCGCTTGCCTGTCCCGGCGAGGTCAGCTTGTGCGACTGCGCCAACTGGGTGACGGCCACCGCATAGCTGCCCGGCGTGGCGCCGGTGCCGGCGTTCACGCTCAGCGCGCTCGACGAGCTGCTGGCGCTGCTGGCGGACAGTCCTGAAGCCGACAGGCCCTTGAGCGCGGTTTGCAGGTTAGCCAGCGCCGACGACAGCTGGCCATAGGCCGACAGCTTGGCGCCGACGGCTTTCTGCTGCGTCTTCAGCAGGCTCAGCGGCCGCGATTCGGCGCTCATCAACTGCGACACGAGGCCGTTGATGTCCAGCCCCGAGCCCAGCCCGGCTGCGGATATGCCCATGGTGTTCTCCTCGCAGGTGGCGGTCAGGCTTTTTGCCGGATCAATACACCTTGCATCCGGTCGAGTATGCGCGCCATCGACAGCGCTTCATCCCCGGGAATCTGGCGTAAAACAGCCCCTGATTCGGCGTCTGTCACGCGCAGGACGGTCTTGCCGGTGTCGTTGTCGACCGAGAACTGGACTTGCTGGCCTGTCATGCCGATGGTCTGGGTCAGCTTGTCGGCGAGTTGTTGCAGGGCCCTCGGATCGACCGCGGCGGCGGCCGCTTCAGGGGGCGGGCGGCTTTCCGACACGGCGGCCGGCGCGGCAGGCGGCGCCAGTGTGCTGTCGACGGAGGGTGGTGCGTTGGCGATGGACGGGAGTTTCATGGCTGCCTCGTTGCCGGGTTTCAGGGGCCATCGGCGGATGGCGTCGAAAGTCAGGCACTCATTGGACGGATGAATGGCGGATTTCGCTGCGCTCTATCCGCCCTACGAATTTATCGGCATGCCGTAGGGCGGATAGAGCGCAGCGAAATCCGCCGCCGGCACACTTGAGGGCCCGAGGGGGGGTGGAGCGGCAGGCAAACCTCTCGCCACTGCTCCACCCCCGGTTGCCTGCGGATCAGCCGCGCAGCAGGGCCATCACGCCGTTCGGCAGCGAGTTCGCCTGGGCCAGCATCGCGGTGCCGGCCTGCTGCAGGATCTGGCCGCGGGTCAGGTTTGCGGTCTCCGACGCGAAGTCTGCATCCATGATGCGGCTGCGCGAGGCGGTCTGGTTCTCGGAGGCGATCTGCAGGTTGGCGATCACGGCCTCGAAGCGGTTCTGCGCGGCGCCGAACTTCGCACGTGCCGACGACACCTCGTCGATGGCCGTCGACAGCGAATTCATCGCAGTCAGCGCCAGTGCGCCGGTGGCGTCGGCGATGCTGGCCGAGCCGCCGGTGGTGACCGCAGCGATGCCGGTACCTGCCGTGATGTCCGAAGTGGCGACGTTGATTTTCTCGTTGGCGTTGTTGTTGGCGCCGACCTGGAAGTCGAAGCCCGCAACCGGTGCCGCGCTGTTGAGCAGCGACAGGCCGTTGAACTTCGTGCTCTCGAGCACGCGGGTCACTTCGCCGGCCAGCGCCGTGTATTCCTGGTTCAGCGTGGTGCGGTCGGCCGTGCTGTTGGTACCGTTGGCGGCCTGTACCGCGAGTTCGCGCATGCGCTGCAGGTTGTCGGCTACCTTGCCGAGCGCGCCTTCAGCCGTCTGCGACAGCGAGATCGCGTCATTGGCGTTGCGGATCGCGACGTTCATCCCCTTGACCTGGGAGTTCATGCGTTCGGCGATCGCGAGGCCGGCGGCATCGTCCTTCGCGCTGTTGACCCGCAGGCCAGAAGACAGGCGCTGCAGCGAAGTGTTCAGCGACGCTTGCGAGGCGGTGAGGTTGCGCTGCGTATTGAGCGAGGCGAGGTTGGTATTGATGACTGCGGGCATGATGCTCTCCTTGGCGTGGTCCGTAACCGGCCAGCTGTCTGGCCTTGATCAACTTCGGTCTTGCCGGCTTGTCCGGCGCTATCGACCGCTGTTGTGTTGTGTTACGGGCAGGGAGAGCAAAATGTTTAGCGGCTGCGGAAGATTTTTGCAGGCCGCCGGACGGGCAGGCTTTATTCGGACATTTCGGGCACCAGCCGGTGGCGGATCGCATAATGCGTCAGTTCGGCGTTATGCCGCATCCGCATCTTCTGCAGCAGGCGCGACCGGTACATGCTGATGGTCTTGACCGACAGCGCCAGCTCGGCGGCGATTTCGCCGACGGTCTTGCCGGAAGCGATCATGACGAGGGTCTGGTATTCGCGGTCGGACAGCAGTTCGTGCTGTGGCTTGCCGATGTCGCCGCCGCCGATCTGGTTGGCGAGCTCCTGCGCCAGCGACGCGGTGATGTATTTGCGGCCGGCGGCCACCTCGTGCAGCGCATTCACCAGTTCGGCCGGCGCGCTCTGCTTGGTCAGGTAGCCGGAGGCGCCGGCCTTGATCGCGCGGATCGCATACTGGTCTTCGCGGTGCATGGTCAGCATCAGCACGGACAGGGCCGGGAATTCCTTCTTCACTTGCTTGAGCACGTCGATGCCGTTGCGGTCGGGCATCGAGATGTCGAGCAGCAGCACGTCGAAGCCGCCGGCGCGGACTTTCTGCACCGCCTGCTGCCCGTTCTCCGCCTCGGCCGCGACGACGATGTCGGCGCTGCCGCTGATGATCTGCTTCAATCCCTCGCGTACGATGGCGTGGTCGTCCGCGATCAGCACGCGGATGGCGCCGCGCGCCCTGGCGCTGTCGCCCATCATGCCGTGGCCTGCCCGCGCTCGCGCAGCGGCAGGCAGACACGCACCAGCGTGCCCTTGCCGGGCCGGCTGGCGATCAGGAAGTCGCCGCCGAGCGCGGCCATGCGCTCGCTCATGCCGCGCAGGCCGAACGAGCGCGGGCTGTCGCGCCGCTCTGGCGGAATGCCGCAGCCGTTGTCAATGATCTCAACGACCAGTTCGTGGCCGGTGTCCTGCAGGTGAATGTCGAGCTGGGTCGCGCCGGCGTGCTTGCGCGCGTTGTTGCAGGCCTCCTGCGCGATGCGGAACAGCGCCGTCGCCAGTTTCGGATCGAGGGCAATGTCCTGCGCGGCGCAGTGCAGACTGCAGGGCACGCCGGTCTGGCGCGTGTGTTCCTGCGCCAGCCATTCCAGCGCCGCCACCAGCCCGGCGTCGAGAATGCCGGGCCGCAGGTCGACGGCAATCCGGTGGATGGATTCGATCGAGCGGTCGAGCAGTTCGGCCAGGTGGACGCGCCGCTCCTGCAGCAGCGCCGACGGCGGCAGCTGGTTCCACAGGTGTTCGAGCATCATCTTCAGCGCCGACAGGTTGCCGCCGAGGTCGTCATGCAGGTCGCGTTCGATGCGTTCGCGCTCGGCTTCCTTCACGCTCTCGACATGCGCCGACAGTTCGGCCAACTGGCGGCGCGAGCGGCTGATTTCTTCCTGCTGCTTCCTGCTCTGGGTGATGTTGGTCATCAGCCCGGTCCAGAGCACGCCGTTGCGGCCCTCGCTGCGCGGGGTGGCCCGGACATTGATCCACTTGAAGTCCTGCCAGGCGTCGATCCAGAGCCGCCCCTCCCAGTTGAAGGTCGCGAGGCTGCGCTCCGAATTCCGCAGCTTTTCTTCCCACTGCGGCCGGTCCTCGTTACAAATCTGCGCGACGAAGCGGCCGGCGTTGGCGTAGATGACATCGCTCGGCTGGCCGAGCAGGTCCTGGCAGGCCTGCGACAGGAAGCCGAACTGCAGCAGCCCGGACGCGCTGCGGCGCAGCTGGAACAGCAGTCCCGGCACATGGGCCTCGATCTGCGCGAAGCGTTCCTCGCGGCTGATGCCGGGCGCGGCTTCCTGCGGCCGCGTGACCATGGCCAGCAGCGCGGTCAGCTCCGGCAGTTGCAACAGGGACAGGCGCAGCGTGACCGCATCGCGCGAGCCGTCGCTGCGGCGTAACGGGACATGGATGATGATCTCGCGCTCGTCGCCGGCGCGCAGGCGGCCCGCCAGCTGCTGCAGGCGCTCGGCGCTGATGCCGACCAGCAGGTCGGTCGCGCTCGTTCCCGCCAGCGCAAGGCGGCTGGTGCGCAGGTTGCGCAGCGCCGCTTCGCTCGCGTCGAGCACGGTCAGTGTCTGCGCGTCGATCAGGCAGATGTCGTGGGCCGAGGGCCGGATCAGGTCGGGCAGCCAGCCGGCCTCGTACAGGGGCTGTACGGGAGCCGGGGCGGAGAGGGCGGCGGTCATCATCGATTCTTTTTTGAATGCGTTGCTCAGACCGTACCTTCGCTTTTGCGCACGATCAGCAACTTGATATTTCACAATACATGTCAAAAAGAAATGTCATTAAGGAAACTTGCGGCCAGTCTGCAGCGAACCGACGGCAGATGCCAACCCATTGACCCGCATCACATTCTCCACGGCAAAGCTTCTCTGACCGGAAAGAACAGCGGGGGTTCCGTCCTTCTGTTTACGGGCTGAAACGGCCGCCGTTCATGGTCTGATCGGGTCTTCTCAGACAGGGCGTGCCGCAGCGATGGAGAAAAAGACCAAGGAATTCGCGTTTACCGTGCAGGACTTCGAACGCGTGCGCGCAATGATCCGGCAGTGCGCGGGCATTGCGCTGGCCGACGGCAAGCATGAAATGGTCTACAGCCGGCTTGCCCGCCGCCTGCGCGCCACCGGTTTCCCGGCCTTCGGCGACTACCTCGACGCCCTCGAGCGCGACCCGGGCGGGTCCGAATGGCAGTCGTTCACGAATGCGCTGACGACCAACCTGACGTCGTTTTTCCGCGAGCCGCATCATTTTCCGATCCTGGCCGGGCATGCCAAGGGCCGTGCCGACCTGTCGGTCTGGTGCTCCGCCAGTTCGACCGGCGAGGAGCCGTACTCGATTGCCATGACGCTGTGCGATGCCTACGGCTCGCTGAACCCGCCGGTGAAGATCATCGCCACCGACATCGACACCGAGGTGCTGCAGACGGCGGCCGCCGGCATCTACCCGGAGGAGCGGGTCGCGGGGCTGGGCGCGGAGCAGTTGCGGCGGTTTTTCCTGCGCGGCAAGGGGTCGCAAAGCGGGCTGGTGCGGGTCCGGCCGGAATTGCGCAAGCTGGTCAGCTTCCAGCCGCTGAACCTGCTGGGCCGGGACTGGACGTTGAAGCCGCCGTTCGATGCCATCTTCTGCCGCAACGTGATGATCTATTTCGACAAGCCGACGCAAAAAGGCATCCTGTCGCGCTTCGTGCCGCTGATGAAGCCGGATGGACTGCTGTTCGCCGGCCATTCCGAGAATTTTCTCTACGTTTCCGATGCGCTGCGGCTGCGCGGCAAGACTGTCTACGAACTGCAGCGCGTCAGGGCAGCCGCATGAGCGCGAGCGACCAGCACCTGTCGAAGTATATCTATTTCGATCGCCATTTCCGTTGCATGGCCGCGCGCGTGCTGCCCGGCGAGTTCTACTTCACCACCAGCGACATGGCGCTGCTGACGGTACTCGGCTCCTGCGTGTCGGCCTGCATTCGCGACCGGGTGTCCGGCATCGGCGGGATGAATCATTTCATGCTGCCCAGCGGCGGCGAGCCCGACGGCCCGGCCTCGGCGTCGATGCGCTATGGCGCGATGGCGATGGAGATCCTGATCAACCAGTTGCTGAAATCAGGTGCGGTGCGCAGCAACCTCGAAGCCAAGGTATTCGGCGGCGGCCGCGTGCTGTCGGGCATGCAGTCGATGAACGTCGGCGAGCGCAACGCCCAGTTCGTGCGCGACTACCTGCGGGCCGAGCAGATCGCCATCGTTGCGCAGGACCTGAACGACATTCATCCGCGCAAGGTCGCCTACTTCCCGCGCAGCGGACGGGCGCTGGTCAAGAAGCTGGAATCGACCGACAAGCAGCTGGTGCAGGTGGAAAAGCAGTACTCGAGCGCGCTGCAGGAGAGGCCTGTGGCCGGCGAGATCGAACTGTTCTGACGCCCTGTGGCATCATCGCCACCTCGTTGACGGAGGCGGCCATGGGCTGGGTGATCGTGGGTCTGGAACTGGCAGTGGTGGCGATCATTGCGACCGCGCTCTGGCTCGCGCTGCGTAAATGAGCTGAATTTAGCTCGCTTTCTTCGCTGCCTGCACCAGGCATTTCGACAGCTTGTCGAAATGCAGCAGCGCCGCCTGCGTCAGCTCGAGCTGCTTGCGGCGCGCGTCTTCGGTATCGGCCAGCAGGATCCAGCCCTTGGCGCGCATCGATTTCAGGCGGCCGTGCAACATGGCCGGCGACCCCAGTTCGCGCTTGCCCATCAGGTCCTTGACCGACAGCCGCTCCTCGTTCTGCCGCGCATAGGCGATCAGTTGCAAAATGCGTTCCTCGAGCGGCTCGAGCGGCGGCAGCGACGGCATGCCGCGGATCGCCTCGGACAACTGAATGAATCGAAGGTAGACGTCTGCGGGGCGGCTGCGTTTGCTCACAAAAACCTTTCAGTATCGCGTAGGTTAGTTTCTTTTATGAAATTACAATAAACCAAGCTCCCGGAATATGCATCAGTCGGCTTATATCATCAAGCGCATAAATGTTAACTTTCGGTAATAGATGCGATCTTCTATTGAAAAAAGTTCATCTATCGAACGCTTTACGGCAGGCCTCGGGATGATCTGCCGCCGCTTATGTTCCTGTTTACATAAAGTGCCGCTCGCGCATGACATCTGACCGTTTTTTCAAGGCCCCGCCGGCTCGCTTGACCGACCCTGGCGCAAACTATACATTCCGCGCATTCGCCGCCAATCGGGCTCAAGATTTTCATGAAAACAGACCTGCCGTCCTGGTTGTCGCCAGCCGTCAAGGACACCGAACCCCGCTTCATCCTGCAGGCGCGCGCCGCCGAGCGGCCAGCCGATCCGCTGGTCAGCGTCCTGATTCCCGCCTTTAACGAGCAGGGCAATGTGGGATCGATGCTCGAGACCCTGCACCAGTTGCTCGGCGGGCTGGGCCTGCGGCATGAACTGATCGTGATCGACGACGGCAGCCGCGACGCCACCGTCGAGCGCGTGCTGGAACTTGTCGACCGGCTGCCGCTGACGCTGGTGCAATTGTCGCGCAATTTCGGCAAGGAAGTCGCGCTGTCGGCCGGCATCGCCGAGGCCCGCGGCGACCTCGCGGTCCTGCTGGACTGCGACTTCCAGCACCCCCCGGAACTGATTCCGTCCTTCATTGCGCAGTGGCGGCGCGGCTACGACATGGTGTACGCGGTGCGCGAGAGCCGCGCCGACGAGTCCCTCGCCAAGCGCGCGCTGACCAGCGCCTTCTATGCGCTGCTGAATTTTGGTGAGCGCAACAAGATTCCGGAAAACACCCAGGATTTCCGCGTCCTCGACCGCTGCATGCTGGACGCGCTCAAGCAGATGCCCGAGCGCAACCGTTTTATGAAAGGCCTGTACAACTGGGTCGGTTTCACGCGACTGGGCCTCTCTGTTCGCACTGATGCCCGGCGCGACGGCAGCAGCAGTTTCAATTTCGGCAGCCTGTTCCGCCTCGCGGCCACCGGGCTGACCGCGTTCTCGAACGTGCCGCTGCGGCTGTGGACGGTCGTCGGCGGCGCGATCTCGCTGGCCTCGATTGCCTATGCGCTGTACATCGTCATCGAAACCTTGTTTTTCGGCAACGATGCACGCGGCTGGCCGACGCTGGTCGTCGCGGTGACCTTCCTCGGCGGCGTGCAACTGCTGTCGATCGGCATCCTGGGCGAGTACATCGGCCGCATCTTCACCGAGGTCAAGCAGCGGCCGCACTACTTTGTCGCGCGCGTGACGCGCAGCCCGCACCATCCGCACCATCCGCACCATCCGCCGGCCGGCGGCGCCGAATGACGCGCGAACTGTTCTGGTTCGGTGTCGTCGGCGTGTCTGCGATGGCGGTTCATCTGGCCAGCGTCGCGCTGCTGCTGGTGCCGCTCGGGCTGCCGCCGCTGCTGGCCAATGTGGTCGGCTTCCTGCTCGCCTTCCAGGTCAGCCACGCCGGCCACCGCCGCCTGACCTTCCGCCGCGGCGACCTGCCGGCCGCCCGGTCGCGCGGCCGCTTCTTCATCGTGGCCGTGGGCAGCTTCGTCGTCAACGAGGTCCTGTATGCGGCGCTGCTGCACACCACCGATCTCGACTACCGGGTTGCGCTGGCGATCGTGCTGGTCACGGTCGCGGTGCTGACCTATGTCGCCGCCCGCCAATGGGCATTTGCCGGGCCGGAGGCTGGATGAGACTCAGACTGCGCAGTCGCCGATTTACCTTGTGCGCCGACGACTTCGGCCAGTCCGAGGCGATCAACCGGGCAATCATCGAACTCGTTCGCGTCTGGCGACTTGGCGCGACATCCGTCCTGTCGGACGGCCCGGCCTGGCCGGAAGGCGCACGGGTCCTCAAAGACCTCGCGCACATGGCCGACATCGGCCTGCACCTGAACCTGACGCACCCTTTCGACGGCGTGTCCGGCACGCGGCCGCTGCTATGGTGGATGGCCGCCGCCCCGCGCGGCATGGTCAAGGTCGATGCGGTTCGCGCTGCGTTCAGCCGGCAGATCGATGCCTTCGTCAAGCACTTCGGCCGGCTACCGGATTACATCGACGGCCACCAGCATGTACATGCCTTCCCGCAGATACGCGAGGTCGTGACCGACCTGATTGCCGAGGTCTGGACAGGCGACGCCAAACCCTAGGTCCGGGCGCCCGACCGCCTCGTCGACTCCGGCGGCGTGCCGCTCAAGGGCTGGGTGCTGAAACGGCTCGCGCGCGGTTTTTCCGAACACCTGGCGCGCGAGGGGCTGGTCTTCCCGTCGCGTTTCGGCGGCCTGTACTCGCTGCAGCCCGATGCGCGCTACCCGCGGCTGATGCGGCGCTGGCTGCATGGACTGCCGAGCGGCACGCTGATGATGTGCCACCCCGGCCACGAGAGCTTCAGCCTGTCGGATCCGATTCGCGAGGCGCGCTTCGAGGAATACCTGTACCTGAGCGGCGTCGCCCTGCCTGCCGACTGCCAGGCGGCGGACGCCAGTCTCGTGCGTTTTGCCGACCTCGAGTCGGACGCTGTCTCGGCCGAGTATCCGCTACCGGTGGCCTAGCGCGCGGATGAGTCAACCGCCGTCGGCCCCATGCGTTGCCGACAGTCGCGACCTGCGCTCGTTGCCGACCGCGCGCGCGGCGCGCTCGCTGTCGACGCCGATGGCCTGCAACACGAAGGACGACAATTGCAGCGCCGCTTCCAGCGCTTCCGGCATCACCATGCTCGCGCCTGCCTGCCGCAGCTGCCGCGCATGTGCT
>JAMNXS010000073.1 GCA_023653025.1 Burkholderiaceae bacterium | reverse complement strand
CTTGGCCAAGGCCGACCTCTTTGATTACATCGAAGCGTTTTACAATCGAACCCGGCGTCACAGTCATCTCGGTGACGTCAGCCCCGAGGCCTTTGAGCGTGCCTCAGCGTGAGGCTGGCGACTGTCCAAATATCGGGGGTAGTCCAGTTTGACGCTGCCGCTCGAACTCATGGGGGCTGAGTTGAATGAGACGTGCGTGAACGCAAGCTCTCGCCAACAACCCGTCACCATGATCCCAATCGCCGATGCGCGCAGCACCAGCCGCAGCCCACACTGAGGACCTGCCGCACAAATTTATCGTGCAGGGCTTCCAAAGAACTCACTGGTGAGGTCATCGGCCATTTCGTTGGGACTCGCATTCACTCTTGATCGCGCCGAAGGTGACATCCCGAATTCAATCGCAAAGCGCACCATGTCGGCTTTTGCCTTGTTGGCAATTCCGATCAGCGGATTTTGCATTGCTGTGCCGTTGTGCGTCACGATGGTCAGCGCTTGGTCTCCGTCAGATTGTTCGTCGGCCATTCGCGCAAGGGCGCGCTCTGCTTGCACCCATCGGCCATAGGATTGGCAATAGGCTGCGAGGACACCTCGGTCAAGCTCAGTCATCAAGCCAGCCCTGTAAAGCGTCCCCACAACCCGCTCCCATTCGACCTTGGCGTGCTCGTTGAGGAAGTCGGGCGGGGCTGGCTGTCGTGGTCGGCAAGGACAGTGTGGTCGTGCGAGTCAGTCCGAAGGGCATTGTGGATTTGATGACCGAACTGCTCGACCAAAACTATCTGGCAAAGCTTCAGGTACGCCCGGGTGAATCGTCTGCGGATTGAATAGGATGAATTTTCATATTTTTTCTCCCTCTATTTTTCCCCATCGGACTAGTTGCGATTTCCCCCGGTCTTACCAATGCTGAAATAAAACCACTCGATTCGTCCACGCGTAACTTGTTGATTTTATTGAGCGAGTGAAACGTGCTTTGTGGACTTCGGCACGTTGCCAGTGGCAAGGGGCACAGAGAGAAAGAGCCGAAACAGAGAGAGCAGGGCACGGAACCCACCTGCCGATGCCAAGTGCGAAGTCCACAAATTTCCTCACCAACCCACGGGAGTACGCGGGTTTTGGCGGAAATCAGACGAAAAAAAACCAACCGAGAGAGGTTGGTTTTTTAACGATTGGTGGAGGCGGCGGGAATCGAACCCGCGTCCAGAAGCCCTCTACAGACAGTTCTACATGCGTAGTGTCGTCATTTGGTTTTGACCTTGCCGACGCGAACGCACACGCTGCGACAAGGCGAGTCACCTAAATTTAACGTCATGCCAAGTGACCCGGCATCACGCGATTCCCTGTAAATGACCTCACGCGCCATTGCTGGCCCGCCCCAGGGACGAGACGGTGTAAGGGCAGCCGCAATTAAGCGACTTTTGCGTACGAGTTATCGTTAGCAGTTATTGATTTCCGGCTGGATTTACGAGGTCACCAGTCCTCGGCATGCCCTGCGCTGCTTTGTAACCCCTGTCGAAACCAGGTCGCCCCCAAGCAGAACCTAATTGTACTCCGTTCGCTGGCGCCGCTGCCGGCAAATTCAGGTCGTCGCGAGCATGTCGATGATGTGAGCCGGGCTGTCCACGATGACGTCTGCTGCCCAATCGACTGGCTCGCTGTGGCCGCAGTAGCCCCAGCCAGCGGCGAGGGTCGGCATGCCGGCGGCCTTGCCGGCCTGGATGTCGCGCAGGTCGTCGCCGACGTACCAGCAGTCTTGCGGTCGCAGGTCGAGGCGCCGCGCCGCTTCGAACAGCGGCTCCGGATGCGGCTTGGCATGAGCGGTGGTGTCGCCTGAGATCGAGCATGCGGCATGTGCCAATCCGATCAGCGGCAGCAGCACGTCGGTGAAGCGCGCCGGCTTGTTGGTGACCACGCCCCAGCGCAGTCCCTTCGCTTCGATGGCCTGCAGCAGTTCGACGACACCCTCGAACAGTACCGTACCGACGGCGATGCGCGCTGCGTAGTTTGCAAGGAACTCCGTGCGCATCGCATCGAAGCCTTCATCGCC
The DNA here is from genome assembly GCA_023653025.1 of Burkholderiaceae bacterium. Lineage (GTDB taxonomy): Bacteria > Pseudomonadota > Gammaproteobacteria > Burkholderiales > Burkholderiaceae_D > Pernthalerella. The sequence goes on along the minus strand of JAMNXS010000073.1, from coordinate 11,235 downwards.
GGGACCGATGCCGAACGCGACGCCGATCAGTCCGCGCGCGCCGGCCGAGGCGACCGGGCGCAGCGATTCGAAGGGTGCGGGCGGCAGTCCGCGTTCGGTGCGCATGGTGTTGACGGCAGCGGCCAGGTCCGGCGCGGTGTCGGCCAGCGTGCCGTCGAGGTCGAACAGCACCGCCCGCGGTGCCGGAAGTCGGAGACTCATGGTCGGGTCAGGCCGGCCTGCGGCAGGCGATCAGGTAGTTGACGTCGGTATCGCGGTTGAGCGAGTAGATTTTCGTCAGCGGGTTGTAGGTCATGCCCTTGATCGCATCGACCTCGAGGCCAGCGTCACGGCAGTGCTGGGTCAGCTCGGCCGGCTTGATGAACTTCGCATAATCATGCGTGCCGCGTGGCAGCATGCGCAGCACGTATTCGGCGCCGATGATCGCAAACAGGTAGGACTTCGGATTGCGGTTGATCGTCGAAAAGAACACATGGCCGCCCGGCTTGACCAGTGTCGCGCAAGCTTGCACCACGGCCGACGGATCCGGCACGTGTTCGAGCATTTCCATGCAGGTGACGACATCGTAGTGGCCCGGCTCGCGTGCCGCGAGATCCTCCGCCGAGCTCAGTTCGTAGCGCACCGGGATACCCGACTCGAGGCTGTGCAGGTCGGCAACCTTCAGCGCCTTTTCCGACAGGTCGATCCCAGTCACGGTGGCACCCTTGCGCGCAATCGATTCGGCCAGGATGCCGCCGCCGCAGCCGATGTCGGCCACGCGCTTGCCGCCGAGCGGGACGAGCCCGTTGATCCACTCGAGGCGCAGCGGGTTGATTTCGTGCAGCGGGCGGAATTCGGAATTGGGGTCCCACCAGCGGTGGGCCAACTCGCTGAATTTTTGTAGTTCCAGAGGATCGGCGTTCATGGGCGAGATGATAACGGAATCCGCAAGACGGCAACGGACGGTGCAGTAAGGCGGCCGGCACGCGGTGACTGGCACCCGGCAGCCCGCACACGGCAACCGGCATGCGGCGCAAAGAAAAGGGCCGCCCGAGGGCGGCCCTGTGGCAGTCGCTCCCCGCGGGGAGACAGCCGGCTTACGGGTTGCGTTTGCCGACGACCTCGACTTCGACGCGACGGTTCTTTGCGCGGCCGTCACGGCTGCGGTTGTCGGCGACCGGCTGACGCTCGCCTTTGCCCTCCGTGAACACGCGCGCTTCCGGGATGCCCTTCGACACCAGGAAGGCCTTGACGGCCTTGGCGCGACGGTCGGACAGCTTCTGGTTGTAGGCATCGCTGCCGGTCCAGTCGGTGTGGCCGGTGGCGACGATCACTTCGATGTCGGTGCCTTGCAGTTTCGACACCAGGTCTTCCAGCCTCGCCTTGCCTTCCGGCTTGAGCACGGCCTTGTCGAAGTCGAAGAAGGCATCGGCGGCAAACGAGACTTTTTCCGAGGTCGGCGCATCGGCCGCCGCAGGCACAACCGCTGCCGCCGGCTCCGCTGCAGCTGCCGGTTCCGCTGCTGCCGCCGGCTCTGACGCGGACTGTGACGCCGCTGCGGTCGGGGCGGGTGCCGGCGCCGATGCCGGCGCTTGCGGCGGTGCGGAATCGGGCTGCAGCGTGGTTGCGGCCGGCTTGGCAATGTCGCCATCACATTCTTCTATAGCGTCGGCCGGCGACCAGGTGCCGGTCTGCCAGCACAGGCCGAAGCCGCTGCGAACCACCGACTTGTTGCTGTCGACCAGATAACCTTTTTTGTCGGTGTTGTCCTCAGCCGAGGCCACGGAGCCCACGGCCAACGCTGCCAGCAAGACGCCCAGTTGGCGCAGAGAGATATTCATGGTGTTTTTCCCGGTTAAAAATGAAAATCAGGCCGGCCGGGTTGGTGCACGCGATACCGCTGGTGTGCATGCGCCGGCGCAATGTCGACAAGTAATTATTTTACATTGAAAACTTGGCAGCGCTCACCAATGTGCGCTTGCAAATTGTGGATTTGGATCTGATCGCAACAACCAAAACGCAACACTGCAGCCCCGTCCGCCACACCAAGCGGACGACGGAGTTGCGGTGTTTTCTCGTCGGAAACGAGGCGGCGCAAAAGCGGGTAGCGGGACGGCGGGCAGCGGGACGGCGGGCAGCGCGAACTCAGCGGCGGGTGCCGACCAGTTCGACCTCGACTCGGCGGTTTTTAGCGCGTCCTTCGCGCGTCTTGTTGGTGGCCACTGGCTGCTTCTCTCCTTTGCCGTCGGTGAAAATGCGGTCGGCCGGCAAGCCCTTGTCGACCAGATAATTCTTGACCGCGCGGGCGCGGCGCTCGGACAGTTTCCGGTTGTACGCGTCGGGGCCGGTCCAGTCGGTATGGCCGGTGGCCACCACGACCTCAAGTTGCATGGAGGCGATGCGGGACGCCAGTTCGTCGAGCTTGCGTTTGCCCTCGGCCTTGAGCGTGGCCTTGTCGAAGTCGAAATAGGTATCGGACTCCAGCGTGACTTTTTCGGCTTTCGGCTGCTGTTCGGCGCTGTCGGCCGGTTCCGCGCCGGCACGCTGCGGCGCAGGCTCGGGCACCGCCTGTGGCGGTGCGATCTCGGCCGGCGCGGGGGCGGGCGTCGAGGGCACGGCAGGGGCCGGCGATGGCCGCGTCTGCGGTGCGGCGGCGGCCGGCGGTGTCGGCTCAGGCGTCGGCGCAACCGGGGCAGGCGCAGGCTCAACTGCCGCAGGCGCAACCGGCGCGGGCTCAACTGCGGCAGGCTCGACCGGGGCAGGCGCCGGCAGCGGCGGTACCGGAGGCGCCGGTACCGAAGGCACGGCCAGGTCGGCCGGAGCCGACGCGTCCGGCTGCACGCTGGCCTGCGGCTCGGCCGGCGGCACCGGCTTCGGGCTCGGCGCCGGGGCCGGGACGGGCGCCGCTTTCGCCAGCACGCCATCGCAACCGACGACGGTTGCCAGCGCCGGCGACCAGCTGCCGGTCCGCCAGCACTCGCCCTGGCCGCTGCGCACGACGATGCCGTTCGAATCGGTTAGATAGGCGGGATTGCCGCCCGAGCGGATCGGCGCCAATCCGCCAGAGGTGGCGGCAGGCACGGCCGGCGCAGTGGAAGCAGCAAAAGCGGAGGAAGCGGGCGTCGACCGGTCGAGGCCCGAAGTCGCAGCGGCCGCGCCGGCCGTACCGGCCAACCCCGCCACGGCGCCGCAGGCCGGATCCGCCCCGGAGAAGCCGGTGCCCCAGCACTGGCCGAAGCCGCTGCGTACCGGGGAGCCGCTCGAATCGGTCAGGCCGGCGGTGCTGTTCATGTCGGCACTGCGGTTGCTGCCGCCCATGGCGTCCAGCGGGTCGGCGGGACCGCCTGCGGGAGCCGCAACGCTGCCCGACGACAGGCCGGCCGCAGTGCCGCCGGGCAGGTCCGTTGCGCTCTGGCAGGCCGCGGCCATGCCGGGAGTCCATTGGCTGGTACGCCAGCATTCGCCGGCGCTGCTCAGCACGGGATCGCCGCTCGAGTCGGTCGCGTAGCCCGCGGCCGCAGGACCGGCGGCAAGCGCGCGGCTGATGCACAGTGCCATGGCCGCGAGCATGAAAGTCGAAGGGGCACGCATGGGTGAATCTCCTGAATCGCCTAGGTAAAGCAGTCAGACCGCAGGCGGCACGGGTTGGTGCGCGACCTTCAGGAAAATCAAACACCTGCGCGGCCCGTCAGCCCGCAGGCGGGGGGCTGGCGAAGAGGGTGGGCAAGGGAGACTGGCGAGGGGGGCTGGCAAGGGGGCGCGTGGTAAAATTTCGTGTTTACAAACCCGGTGCCGGCGCCCCTGCCTGCGCCTGTCGCCAATTCGGTCGTCGCGGTACTTTTAACAGCCTTCCATGGATCAGTTCGCCAAAGAAACCATACCGATTTCCCTTGAAGAGGAGATGCGCAAGAGTTACCTCGATTACGCGATGAGCGTGATCGTCGGCCGCGCGCTGCCCGATGTGCGTGACGGCCTGAAGCCGGTGCACCGCCGCGTGCTCTATGCGATGCACGAGACGAACAACGTCTGGAACCGCCCGTACGTGAAGTGCGCGCGCGTGGTCGGCGAGGTGATGGGCAAGTACCACCCGCACGGCGACCAGGCCATCTACGACACGCTGGTGCGCATGGCACAGGATTTCTCGCTGCGCTACACGCTGGTCGACGGCCAGGGCAACTTCGGCTCGATCGACGGCGACAATGCGGCCGCGATGCGTTACACCGAGTGCCGGCTCGACAAGATCTCGCAGGAACTGCTGGCCGACATCGACAAGGAAACCGTCGATTTCGTGCCGAATTACGACGGCAAGGAAAAAGAGCCGTCGGTGCTGCCGACGCGCATTCCCAACCTGCTGATCAACGGCTCCTCCGGCATCGCGGTCGGCATGGCGACCAACATCCCACCGCACAACATCACCGAAGTGATCAACGGCGCGCTGCACGTGCTGAAGACGCCGGACTGCACGGTCGATGAACTTATCGAGATCATTCCCGCGCCCGACTTCCCGACCGCCGGCATCATCTATGGCGTGTCCGGCGTGCGCGACGGATACCGCACCGGCCGCGGCCGCGTGGTGATGCGCGCGAAGACGCATTTCGAGGATATCCGCGACGGCCGCTCGGCCATCATCGTCGACGAGCTGCCGTACCAGGTGAACAAGAAGTCGCTGCTCGAGCGCATCGCCGAGCTGGTGCGCGACAAGAAGCTCGAGGGCATTTCCGACATTCGCGACGAATCCGACAAGTCGGGCATGCGCGTGGTCATCGAACTCAAGCGCGGCGAGCTGCCCGAAGTGGTGCTCAACAACCTGTACAAGCAGACCCAGCTGCAGGACACCTTCGGCATGAACATGGTCGCGCTGGTCGACGGCCAGCCGAAGCTGCTGAACCTGAAGCAGATGCTCGAGTGCTTCCTGTCGCACCGGCGCGAGGTGGTGACGCGCCGCACCGTGTTCGAGCTGCGCAAGGCGCGCGAACGCGGCCATGTGCTCGAAGGCCTCGCGGTCGCGCTGGCCAACATCGACGACTTCATCGCCATCATCAAGGCCGCGCCGACGCCGCCGGTGGCGAAGTCCGAGCTGATGTCCCGCGCCTGGGATTCTTCCGTGGTGCGCGAGATGCTGGCGCGCACCGGCGCCGAGAACGCCGGCGGCATCGACGCCTTCCGCCCGGAGCACCTGCCGCGCCACTACGGCTTGCAGCCGGACGGGCTGTACCGGCTGTCCGACGAACAGGCGCAGGAAATCCTGCAGATGCGACTGCAGCGCCTGACCGGCCTCGAGCAGGACAAGATCGTCAACGAGTACAAGGAAGTGATGGCGCAGATCGCCGACTTACTCGACATCCTCGCCAAGCCCGAGCGCGTGACGGCCATCATTACCGACGAACTGAACGCCGCGAAGAACGACTACGGCGACGCCAGCAAGGATAGCCGCCGCTCGACCATCGAGCTCAACACCAGCGACCTCGGCACCGAGGACCTGATCACGCCGCAGGACATGGTCGTCACGCTGTCGCACATGGGCTACATGAAGTCGCAGCCCCTGTCCGAGTACCGTGCGCAGAAGCGCGGTGGCCGCGGCAAGCAGGCGACCGCGACCAAGGAAGACGACTGGATCGAGCAGCTCTTCATCGCCAACACGCATAACTACATCCTGTGCTTCTCCAACCGCGGCCGCATGTACTGGCTGAAGGTCTGGGAAGTGCCGCAGGGCTCGCGCGCCTCGCGCGGCAAGCCGATCGTCAACATGTTCCCGCTGCAGGACGGTGAGAAGATCACGGTCGTGCTGCCGCTGTCCGGCGAGAACAGCAAGTTCCCCGAGGATCGCTACGTGTTCATGTCGACCTCGCTCGGCACGGTCAAGAAGACGGCGCTGTCCGAATTCAGCAACCCGCGCAAGGCCGGCATCATCGCCGTTGATCTCGATGACGGCGACTTCCTGATCGGCGCCGCACTGACCGACGGCAAGCATGACGTAATGCTGTTCTCCGACTCCGGCAAGGCCGTGCGCTTCGACGAGAACGACGTGCGCCCGATGGGCCGCACCGCGCGCGGCGTGCGCGGCATGAACCTCGAAGACGGCCAGCAGGTGATCGCGCTGCTGGTGGCCGAAAACGAGCAGCAGTCGGTGCTGACTGCGACCGAGAACGGCTACGGCAAGCGCACCCCGATCAACGAGTACACGCGCCACGGCCGTGGCACCAAGGGCATGATCGCAATCCAGACCTCCGAGCGCAACGGCAAGGTGGTCGCCGCCACGCTGGCCGAAACGACCGACGAGATCATGATGATCACGACCGGCGGCGTGCTGATCCGCACTCGCGTGTCCGAGATCCGCGAGATGGGCCGCGCGACGCAGGGCGTGACCCTGATCGCGGTCGAGGACGGTGCCAAGCTGTCCGGCCTGCAGCGCATCGTCGAGGCCGACGCGGACGAGGAGAGCGGCACGGACGAGGCCGACGCTTCGTGATGCGACCGATGCCGAAGAAAGAAAACGACAGCAACATCGACAGCAACAACGACAGGCATGGTTTCAATGAGCGATGACAAGCTGAAGCCGCTGCGCGACCAGATCGATGCGATCGACGCGCAGCTGCTCGCGCTGCTGAACCAGCGCGCGCGCGTGGCGCAGGAAGTCGGGCATGTGAAAGCCGAGACCCATGCGCCGGTGTTCCGGCCCGAGCGCGAGGCTCAGGTGCTGGCCCGCGTGGCGCAGGACAATCCTGGCCCGCTGGCCTCCGGCGACCTGCAGGCCATTTTCCGCGAGGTGATGTCGGCCTGCCGCGCGCTCGAGAAGCGCGTGGTGGTCGCTTTCCTCGGACCTGCCGGCACCTACAGCGAGCAGGCAGTGTGGCAGCAGTTTGGCCAGGCAGTCGATGGCCTGCCCTGCGTGTCGATCGACGAAGTATTCCGCTCGGTCGAAGCCGGCACCGCGGATTTCGGCGTGGTCCCGGTCGAGAACTCGACCGAGGGCACGGTCAACCGCACGCTCGATCTGCTGATGCAGACCCGGCTGGCCATCAGCGGCGAGGTCGCGCTGCCGGTGCAGCACAGCCTGATGACCCGAAGCGGCAGCATGGAGGGCATCACCCGCGTCTGCGCGCACTCGCAGGCGCTGGCCCAGTGCCAGGCTTGGCTGAACCAGCACTATCCGCAGGTCGAGCGCCAGGCGCTTGCCTCCAACGGCGAGGCCGCGCGGCTGGCCAGCGAGGATCCGACCGTGGCGGCGATCGCCGGCGAGGCCGCCGCCAAGCGCTACGTGCTGGCGATCGCTCATGCGAACATTCAGGACGACCCGCACAACCGCACCCGCTTTTTCGTGATCGGCAGCCTGAAGCCCGGCGCTTCCGGCCGCGACCAGACCTCGCTCGTGCTGTCGGTGCCGAACAAGGCCGGCGCCGTCCACGAGTTGCTGGCGCCGCTGGCCAGGCACGGCGTGTCGATGACCCGCTTCGAGTCGCGCCCGGCGCGCACCGGCCGCTGGGAGTATGTTTTTTTCGTCGACATCGACGGCCATGCGCAGGATGCGAAGGTCGCGCAAGCCCTTGCCGAGCTGCAGGCACAGGCAGCCTTCTTCAAGGTGCTCGGTTCCTACCCGCACGCCGCCTGATTTCCCCCGGACTTACCTGAATTGACTGTCATGACAACTTTCGGCCCCGATTACGTCCGCGCCATCGCCCCCTACCAGGGCGGCAAACCGATCTCCGAAGTCGCGCGCGAGTTCGGCCTCGACGAGGCCGCCATCGTCAAGCTGGCCTCGAACGAGAACCCGCTCGGCATGCCGGCTTCCGCGAAGGCGGCGATGCAGCAGGCCTTCGGCGAGCTGGCTCGCTATCCGGATGCGAACGGCTTCGACCTGAAGGCGGCGATTGTCGCGAAGTTCGATGTGCCTGCCGACTGGATCACGCTGGGCAACGGCAGCAACGACATCCTCGAACTGGCCGCGAGGGCGCTGGTGAAGGCGGGCGAGTCGGTGGTTTATTCGCAGTACTCGTTTGCCGTCTATCCGCTGGCCACGCAGGCCGTTGGCGCGCGTGCGATCGTCGTGCCGGCGACGGACTTCGGCCATGATCTTGATGCGATGGCCGCCGCCATCGCTGCGGACACGAAGCTGGTCTTCGTCGCCAATCCCAACAATCCGACCGGAACGTTCATCGACGGCGAGCGCATCGCCGCCTTCCTCGCCAAAGTGCTTCCGCAAGTCGTCGTCGTGCTCGACGAGGCCTACACCGAATACCTGCCGGCCGACAAGCGCTACGACGCGCTCGGCTGGGTGCGCAGCCATCCGAACCTGATTGTCTCGCGCACCTTCTCGAAGGCGTATGGCCTGGCCGGCCTGCGCGTGGGTTTCGGCATCGCGCAACCGGCACTGACCGACCTGCTGAACCGCATTCGCCAGCCCTTCAACGTGAACTCGCTGGCGCAGGCGGCGGCCGTGGCCGCGCTCGGCGACGAAGACTACCTGCGCCGCAGCGCCGACCTGAACGCCGACGGCTACCGCCAGATCACGGCGGCCTTCGGCGCCATGGATATCGAGTTCGTGCCCTCGTACGGTAACTTCGTGCTGTTCCGCGCCGGGTCCGACGACGCTGCAGGTGCCCGCGTGAATCTCGCGCTGCTCCGGCGCGGCATCATCGTGCGCCCGGTCGGCAACTACGGACTGCCGCAATGGCTGCGCGTGTCGATCGGATTGCCGCATGAAAATGCGGCCTTCATCGATGCGCTCAAGGCAGTGCTGGCCTGATGCGATGGAGAGTTTCGACCGCATCGTCATTTTCGGCGTCGGCCTGATCGGCGGCTCGTTCGCGCTGGCGCTGAAACAGGCGGGCGCGGTCGGTGAAGTCGTGGGTGTCGGCCGCCGGCGCGCCACGCTCGAGCGCGCGCAATCGCTGGGCATCATCGACCGTATCGGCGACGCATCGTCGGTGGCCGGCGCCGACCTCGTGCTGCTGGCCGCGCCCGTGGCGCAGACCGAGGCCTTGCTGCGCGAGATCGCGCCGCATCTGCAGCCGGGCACCGTCGTCACCGATGCCGGCAGCACCAAGGCCGACGTCGTGCAGGCCGCGCGCGCCGCGCTGGGAGGCAAGCTGAACCAGTTCGTTCCCGGCCACCCGATCGCCGGGCGCGAGCAGAACGGCCCGGAGGCCGCCTTGTCCGACCTGTATCGCGGCAAGAAAGTCGTGCTGACGGCGCTGCCCGAGAATGCCGAGGGCTGCGTCAGCAAGGTGGCCGCCGCATGGGAGCGCTGCGGCGCGCTCATCCATCGCCTTACAGCCGAAGAGCATGATGCGGTATTTGCCGCCGTCAGCCACTTGCCGCATCTGCTGGCGTACGCGCTGGTCGACGACATCGCCGCGCGCGATAATGCGGACCGCCTGTTCAGCTACGCTGCCAGCGGCTTTCGCGATTTCACGCGGATTGCCGGCTCGTCGCCGGAAATGTGGCGCGACATTTCGCTGGCCAACCGGCGCGCATTGCTGGCCGAGCTGGATGCCTATGCCGCGCAGCTATCGCAGCTGCGCGCCATGCTGGCAGCCTCGGACGGCGCAGCGCTGGAGCAGGTGTATGCCCGCGCGCAGTCCGCGCGGCAGGCATGGATCGCGGCGATCGAGGCGGCCGAGCAGAAACGTTCTTACGAGCAGGGTGGAGATTGATGAAGCATTACCCGCACCATATCGACTTGAAGCCGGCGTCGCGCGCACACGGTTCGGTCGCATTGCCCGGCTCGAAGAGTATCTCGAACCGCATGCTGCTGCTGGCGGCGCTGGCCGAGGGCACGACCGAGATCCGCGAACTGTTGGCGTCGGACGACACGCACGTGATGCTGATGGCGCTGCAGAAACTGGGCGTGCGCTGGACGCAGCATGGCCAGAGCCGCGACTACGCCGTCACCGGCACCGGCGGCACGCTGCCGGTACATTCGGCCGACCTGTTCATGGGTAATGCCGGCACCGCGATCCGGCCGCTGACGGCCGCGCTGGCCGCCATCGGCGGCGATTACACCGTGCACGGCGTGGCGCGCATGCACGAGCGACCGATCGGCGACTTGGTCGATGCACTGAACGCCGCAGGCGCACGCATCGATTACACCGGCAACCCCGGCTTCCCTCCGCTGCACATCCATCGCGGCAACCTGCACCCGCAGCGGATGCAAGTGCGCGGCAACGTGTCCAGCCAGTTCCTGACCGCGCTGCTGATGGCCGGCCCGCTGATGGCGAGGCACCAGCCGCTGACCATCGAGGTCGTCGGCGAGCTCATTTCCAAGCCGTATATCGAGATTACGCTGAACCTGCTGTCGCGCTTCGGCATTGCCGTCGAGCGCGACGGCTGGTCTTCCTTCACGCTGGCGCCGGGCCAGACATACCGGAGCCCCGGCACGATCCATGTCGAGGGCGATGCGTCGTCGGCGTCCTACTTCCTTGCCGCCGGAGCGATTGCCGGCGGCCCGGTACGCGTCGAGGGCGTCGGCCGCGGCAGCATCCAGGGCGATGTGCGGTTCGTCGAGGCGCTGCAGCAGATGGGCGCCGAGGTCGCGCTGGGTGAGAACTGGATCGAGGCCAGGGCCAACGGCCCGCTGAAGGCCATCGACGCCGACTTCAACCATATTCCCGATGCCGCGATGACGATCGCCGTTGCCGCCCTGTATGCCGACGGCACCAGCACGCTGCGCAACATTGCCAGCTGGCGCGTGAAGGAAACCGACCGCTTGGCTGCGATGGCCATCGAGTTGCGCAAGCTCGGCGCGCTGGTGGAAGAGGGGGCGGACTACCTGCGGGTAACACCGCCGATCGTCCTCGAGCCGGCCGCCATCGACACCTACGACGACCACCGGATGGCGATGTGCTTCTCGCTCGCCTCGCTGGACGGCACACTGCGGCGCGGTACGACGGTTCGCATCAACGACCCGCAGTGCGTCGCCAAGACTTTCCCCGATTACTTCGATGCCTTCGCGCGCATCGCCCGACCGGCCTGAGTCCATGAGCATTCCCGTCATCACCATCGACGGCCCGACCGCCTCCGGCAAGGGGACGGTCGCGTCTCGCGTCGCCGCGGCGCTCGGCTTCGTGTTCCTCGACTCCGGCGCGCTGTACCGGCTGACGGCGCTGGTCTGCCTCGAGGCCGGCATCGACCTCGCCGACGAACCTTCGGTCGCAGCCGCTGCCCAAGGGCTCGATGTGCTGTTCGACGGCGAGCGCATCCTGCTCGCCGGGCGCGAGGTGCAGGATGCGATCCGGCAGGAAGCTGTCGGCAATGCGG
>JAMNXS010000072.1 GCA_023653025.1 Burkholderiaceae bacterium | reverse complement strand
TGAAGAACCAGCGCTGCCAGCCGCCCGAATTGGCGAGGAAGCTGAAGGCCGCGCCCGGGTTGTAGACCATCACGAGATTGAAGAAGCTGGTCACGGGCTCCGACTGGCCGTAAGCCAGCAGCCGGGACATCGTGATCTTCGTCACCTGGTCCAGCAGGACGACGACGACCGCAATGCCCAGCCAGAGGGTCAGGGCGGCGTTCTTCTTTGCCATGGCGCGATCCGTCCTCAGGCGACGCGGCGCGCTTCGCCGCTGCCGAACAGGTTGGACACGCAGCGGCCGCAAAGTCCCGGATGGCCGGCGTCGGCGCCGACGTCATGCCGGTAGTGCCAGCAGCGTTCGCATTTGCGGTAGGCCGACGGATTGACGACGACTCTCTCGTCCGCCTCGTTGGCCGCCGGCACGACCCGCGCGGCCGACGTGATCAGCACGAACTTCAAGTCGTCCCCGAGGTCGTTCAGCAGGGCGAGCCGGTCGCCGGCTGCGTAAATTTCGACCTCGGCCTGCAGTGACGAGCCGATCGCGCCGGAAGCGCGCACCTCTTCCAGCTGCTTGAGGACGTTCGAGCGGATCTCGCGCAGCGCCTCGTAGCGCGCCAGCAGCGACGCCGCATCGGCCACGTCGGGCAGCGCGTAGAAGGTCTGCGTGAAGATGGTCTCGCCGGAAGCCTCGTAGGCCGTCTTGTCTGCGAATACCGCCCATGCCTCCTCGACCGTGAACGACAGGATGGGCGCCATCAGGCGCAGCAGCGATTGCGTAATATGCCAGATCGCCGTCTGTGCCGAGCGCCGCGCGACCGAGGTCACGCCGCTGGTGTAGAGCCTGTCCTTCAAGATGTCGAGATAGAATCCGCCGAGATCTTCCGAGCAGTACATCTGCAATTTCGCGACGACCGGATGGAACTCGTAGTCGTTGAAGTGTGCGCGGATCTCATCCTGCAGCTGCGCCATGCGCGCGATTGCGTGGCGGTCGATCTCCATCAGCTCGCCGGTCGCCACGGCATCGGTCGCCGGATTGAAGTCGGATGTGTTGGCCAGCAGGAAGCGCAGCGTGTTGCGGATGCGCCGATAGCTCTCGACCACGCGCTTGAGGATCTCGTCCGAGATCGACAACTCGCCCGAGTAGTCGGTCGCTGCGACCCACAGGCGCAGGATCTCGGCGCCGAGCGTATCCGACACCTTCTGCGGCGCGACCACGTTGCCCTTGGACTTCGACATCTTCTTGCCTTCGCCATCGACGACGAAGCCGTGCGTCAGCAGCGCCTTGTACGGCGCACGGCCGTCGAGCATCGCGCCGGTCAGCAGCGATGAATGGAACCAGCCCCGGTGCTGGTCCGATCCCTCGAGGTAGAGGTCGGCCGGGAACTGCAGCGCGTCCGCATGCGAGCCGCGCAATACGGTGAAATGCGTCGCGCCGGAATCGAACCAAACGTCCAGCGTATCCTTGTTCTTCTCGTACAGCGCGGCATCGGCCCCGAGGAATTCGTTCAGGTCCAGCTGGTGCCAGGCCTCGATGCCGTCCTGCTCGACCCGCTGCGCGACCTTTTCCAGCAGCGCCGGCGTGTCCGGATGCAGATCGCCGGTTTCCTTGTGCACGAAAAAGGCCATCGGCACGCCCCACTGGCGCTGGCGCGACAGCGTCCAGTCCGGACGGTTCGCAATCATGCCCTGCAGGCGCGCCTTGCCCCATGACGGGTAGAAGCGCGTGGCCTCGACGCCGGCCAGCGCGGACTCGCGCAGCGTCGCGCCGCCATCCGTTGGTGTCCTGTCCATGCCGGCGAACCATTGCGAGGTGGCGCGGTAGATGATCGGCGTCTTGTGGCGCCAGCAGTGCATGTAGCTGTGGTCGAACATCTGCAGCTTGAACAGCGAACCGGTCTGCTCGAGCGCGGCGCAGATCGGCTTCGAGGCTTCCCAGATCGTCATGCCGCCGAACAGCGGCAGCGTCGATGCATAGCGGCCATCGCCCATCACCGGGTTCAGGATCTCGTCGTCTTTCATGCCGTGCGCCTTGCACGACGCATAGTCTTCGATGCCGTAAGCCGGCGCGGAGTGCACGATCCCGGTACCGGAATCGGCGGTCACGTAGTCGCCGAGATAGACCGGCGACAGGCGGTCGAAGCCCCGGTCGGCAGCGGCCAGCGGGTGGCGGAAATTCAGCAGCGATAGCCGCTCGCCCTTCGCGGTCGCAATCACCCGGCCGTCGAGGCCGTAGCGCTTGAGGCAGTCGTCGACCAGATCGTTGGCAAGGATCAGCAGCAGCGGCTGGCCGTTGCGCTCGGTCTGCACCAGCGCATAGTCGAATTCCGGATGCATGTTCAGCGCCTGGTTGGACGGGATGGTCCACGGCGTGGTGGTCCAGATCACCAGATAGCCATCGGATGTCGGCAGTGAGGCCAGGCCGAAGGCCTGCGCTACCTTGTCGGGCTCGGCGAACGGGAAGCCGACGTCGATCGCCGGATCGCGCTTGTCCTGGTACTCGACCTCGGCCTCGGCCAGTGCCGAGCCGCAATCGAAGCACCAGTTCACCGGCTTCAGTCCGCGATACACATAACCCTTGTCAAGGATTTTGCCGAGCGCACGAATCTCGTCGGCCTCGTTGCGGGTGTTCATCGTCAGGTAGGGCTTGTCCCAGTCGCCGAGCACGCCAAGGCGGATGAAGTCCTTTTTCTGGCGCTCGACCTGTTCGGCCGCGTAGGCGCGCGATTTTGCCAGCACCTCGGCCGTCGGCAGGTGCTTGCCATGCTGCTTCTCGATCTGGATCTCGATCGGCATGCCGTGGCAGTCCCAGCCGGGCACGTATTGTGCGTCGAAGCCGTCGAGCTGGCGGGTCTTGACGATCATGTCCTTCAGGATCTTGTTCACCGCATGGCCGATATGGATGTCGCCGTTCGCATACGGCGGGCCGTCATGCAGGATGAACTTCGGCCTGCCGGCCGAGGCCTTGCGGATGCGCTGGTACAACTGCTTCTGCTGCCACTGCGCGACCCACTGCGGCTCGCGCCGGGCGAGGTCGCCGCGCATCGGGAAGGCGGTCTCGGTCATGTTGACCGGGTACTTGTTGTCGGGCTTTTTGTCGGACATGGATCGCTGGAGTTGAGACTGTCGGTAGGCGTTGCTTACGCGGCGATGCGCCGCGCGAAAAATTCCCGGGCCGCGCGCGCGTCGTTGTCGATCGCCTGCGTCAGGGCTTCCAGGGTGTCGTACCTGGCCTCGTCGCGCAGCTTGTGCAGGAACTCGACGCGCACCAGCCTGCCGTAGCAGTCGCCGGCAAAGTCGAAGACATGTACTTCGAGCAGCACGCGGCCGTTGTCCTCGACCGTCGGCCGCACGCCGAGGCTGGCGACCGCCGGCAGCGGAGCGTCGGCAAGGCCATGCACCTGCACGACGAAAATGCCACTGGCGGCCGGGCGCTTGTGCGCGACCCTCAGGTTGAGCGTCGGAAATCCTATCGTGCGGCCGAGCTTGCGGCCATGCTGCACGTGACCCGAGATCGCATACGGATGCCCGAGCAATTCTTCAGCGCGGACGAAGTCGCCGGCCTGCAGCGCCTCGCGCACCGCGGACGACGAGATGCGGGCCTCGCCGTGCATCACGGCCGGCAGTGCCACGACGTCGAAACCGTAACGCCGGCCGGCCTCGGTCAGCATACGGAAATCGCCGGCGCGCCTGGCTCCGAAGCGGAAATCATCACCGACGATAAGCCACTTCACGTGCAGGCCGCCGACCAGCACATCTTCGATGAAACGCTGCGGCGACTGCGCGGCGAATGACGCATTGAAGTGCTCGACGATCACCCGGTCGACGCCGCAGGCTTCCAGCGCCTGCAACTTGTCGCGCAGGTTGGCGATGCGGTGCGGCGCGCGCGCGGCGTCGCCCGCCTGCTGCGCGAAGTATTCGCGCGGATGCGGCTCGAAGGTCATCACCGCGGACTCGATGCCGAGGCGGGCGGCGGCTTCCCTGACGCGCGCGAGCAGGGCGCGGTGGCCTCGATGCACGCCGTCGAAATTGCCGATCGTGAGCGCGCACGGACGGCGCGATTCGGCATTGGGAAGTCCGCGAAAAACCTTCATCGGCAGGGCAGGGCTGGGGTGGAATCTCGAAACCCACGATTATAGTGGGTTTCACTGCGATGCCCGCCTGCAATCAGGCCATGGCCAGCGGGTCCTGCCGGTAATAGGCCGCCAACTTGCGATAGACCGCCGGGTAGGCCGCCGCCAGCGGCTGCGGAGCGACGAAAAAAGCCTCGGAGGCCACGGCGAAGAACTCGGCCGGGTCGCGCGATGCGTAGGGGTCGAGCGGCAGGTCGGCGGCCAGTGCGTCGTACAGGCGCGCGTGCCGCGGATGATCGTCGTCAAAGTCCGGCGGCAGCGCATCCTCGAGTCGGTCGATGCGCTCGCAGAAATCGTCGTAGGCAGTGCTGAACACCTGCGGCCAGTCGTGCAGCTCGTCCGGATCGTGCAGGCCCTTGAGAAAGGGCGGGCAGCCATTCGCCGCGCCGCGGCCCATGTCGATCTTGTGCGCGAATTCGTGGATCACGATGTTGTGCGTGGCGCCCGGCTCCTGCTGCAACGCGACGTCGAACCAGGACAGCGCGACCGCGCCGCCCTGCTCGACCGCTTCGCCAGCCAGTTCCTCGTCCCACTCATGGACAACGCCGGCCTCGTCGACATGCCGCTGCCGCACCTCGAAAGCGTCGGGAAAGACGATGACAGCCGACAGGTCGTCGTACAGCGACAGATCGAGGTGCAGCACCAGCAAGGAGGCCTGCGCGGCGATCAGCACCGCAATGCCGTCGCTGACCTCGAACCCCCCGGCGCCGGATAGCGGCTTGCGCGCGAGCAGCTGCTCGCACAGCCCCTTGAGCCGGCTGCGCTCGTTGCCGTCCAGCCGGTCAAGGAAGGGCAACTGGCCCAGCGTCGATTGCCACAAGTCGTCGGGAATGGCGGCCGGCTCGCGCGCAAGGGCAGGGAACAGGCGCGTCAGCCAGCCCATGTTCAGCACTCGCCCCACAGCGCGTTCAGGGCCGCCAGCACGGCCAGGCCGGCGGTCTCGGTGCGCAGCACCCGGCGGCCGAGCGACAGGCACAGCGCGCCCTGCGCGATCGCCGCCTGCTCCTCGGCGTCGGTGAACCCGCCCTCGGGGCCGATCATTACCGTCAGCGCCTGCGGCGGGTGGTGCCGCGCCCAGTGCGACAGCGAAGCCCCGGCGCGCGGCGAGAGCAGAATGCGCGGATGCAGGTCGCGTTGCGTTACCCATTCGCCGAAGTTCAGCGGCTGCGCAATTGCCGGCAGCCGGTTGCGGCCGGATTGCTCGGCAGCGGCGATCGCCACTCCCTGCCAGTGGGTAAGACGCTTCGCCGCGCGCTCGTCGGTCAGGCGCACCACTGAGCGCGCTGCCTGCAATGGCTGAATCGCGGTGGCACCCAGTTCGACGGCCTTTTCGATGATCCAGTCCATCTTCGAGCCCTCGGGCAGCGCCTGCGCCAGCGTCAGTGCATGCGAGGGCTCCGCCTCGCGTGGGTCGAACACCCTGAGTTCGGCCCGCGCGCTGCGCTTGTCGATGGCCAGCAAGCTTGCCGCGTACTCGCCGCCGGTGCCGTTGAACAGCGTCAGAGTGTCGCCGGGTCGCATCCGCAGCACGCCGATGTGCCGGGCGACGTCGGCCGGAAGCTCGATTTCGCCTCCGGTCTCGAGCGGCAGGTTGCAGTAGAAGCGGGGCATGCGGGCGCGGGGACTCGGTGGCGGGTTGGCTATGCGGTGCGATTGTAAGCGCGCGCGGTCCGTCTGGTAAAATTTCAGGCTTTTCCGCCGGCGGTGCCGCTTGCGCGCGTCGTCCGCTCAATCCGTTCAATCTTGGCAACATGATTTCTTCCCCCGACACCCGCACGATGGCCAATGCGATCCGCGCACTGGCAATGGACGCCGTCCAGAAAGCCAATTCCGGCCACCCCGGCATGCCGATGGGCATGGCCGAGATTGCCGTTGCACTGTGGGGCAAGCATCTCCGTCACAACCCGGCCGACCCGAGGTGGTCGGACCGCGACCGCTTTGTGGTCTCGAACGGCCACGGCTCCATGCTGCTGTACGCGCTGCTGCACCTGTCCGGTTACGACCTGTCGATGGACGAGCTGAAGAATTTCCGGCAATTGCACTCGAAGACACCGGGCCATCCGGAAGTCGACATCACGCCCGGCGTCGAAACCACCACCGGTCCGCTCGGCCAGGGCATCGCCAACGCCGTCGGCCTCGCGCTGTCGGAGTGGCTGCTGGCCTCGCAATTCAACAAGCCGGGCTTCGACATCGTCGATCACCACACCTATGTCTTCCTCGGAGACGGCTGCCTGATGGAGGGCATCAGCCACGAGGTCTGCTCGCTGGCCGGAACGCTGGGCCTGTCTAAGCTGATCGTCCTGTATGACGACAACGGCATCTCGATCGACGGCAAGGTCGACGGCTGGTTCAAGGACGATACGCCAAGGCGTTTCGAATCCTACGGCTGGCACGTGATCCCGAATGTCGATGGCCATGACGTGGCCGCGGTCGATGCCGCGATCGCCGCAGCGAAGCAGGCCGGCAAGCCGACGCTGGTCTGCTGCAAGACCGTCATCGGCAAGGGCGCCCCGACCATGCAGGGCACCGACAAGGTCCACGGCGCCGCGCTGGGGGACACCGAAATCGCCGCCACCCGCGCCGCGATTGACTGGCCGCATGCGCCTTTCGAGATTCCGGCCGATGTCTACGCCGCTTGGGATGCGAAGGCGCGCGGCGCCGAGCTGCAGACGGCGTGGGATGCGAAATTCGCCGCCTACCGCGCGCAATTCCCGGCCGAGGCTGCTGAATTCGAGCGCCGGATGAAGGGCGACCTGCCGGCCGGCTTCGACCAGGCTGTGGCCGCATTCGTCGCCGCCTGCATCGAAAAGAAGGAAACCATTGCCACCCGCAAGGCGAGCCAGAACGCGATCCAGGCGCTGGCGCCGGTGCTGCCAGAATTTCTCGGCGGTTCGGCCGACCTGACCGGCTCCAACCTGACCAACTGGAAGGAATGCGTGGCCGTGCGCTCCGGCCAGCCCGGCAACCATATCAATTACGGCGTGCGCGAGTTCGGCATGAGCGCGATCATGAACGGTATCGCGCTGCATGGCGGCTTCATCCCGTTCGGCGCCACTTTTCTGACCTTCTCCGATTACAGCCGCAATGCGCTGCGCATGGCGGCGTTGATGAAGCAGCGCTCGTTGTTCGTGTTCACGCACGACTCGATCGGCCTCGGCGAAGACGGCCCGACGCACCAGTCGGTCGAGCACATCTCGAGCATGCGCCTGATCCCGAACCTCGACAACTGGCGTCCGTGCGACACCATCGAGTCGGCCGTGGCCTGGGGCGAGGCGATCAAGCGCCGGCATGGCCCGAGCACGCTGATCTTTTCGCGCCAGAACCTGCCGTATGTCGAGCGTGATGCCGCGCAGGTAGCCGACATTGCGCGCGGCGGCTACGTATTGCGCGACGCGGCGAATGCGCGCGCCCTGATCATCGCCACCGGCTCCGAAATCGAACTCGCGCTGAAGGCGGCCGACGCGCTGGCGGCCGAAGGTATCGCCATCCGGGTAGTCTCGATGCCGAGCACCGACGTGTTCGACCGCCAGCAGGCTGCCTACAAGGCTGCCGTGCTGCCCAAGGGCCTGCCGCGCGTTGCCGTCGAGGCCGGCGTCACGGATTTCTGGTTCAAATACGTCGGCCTCGAGGGGCAGGTCGTCGGCATCGACACCTTCGGCGAATCGGCACCGGCCGGCGCATTGTTCAGGCATTTCGGCTTCACGACCGAGAAGGTCGTCGCCGCAGTCAAATCGGTACTGCACTGAACTGACACGACAAGGTTAACAACGCATACCACCCATCAGGAGACCCGCATGACCATCAAGGTTGCCATCAACGGCTATGGCCGCATCGGCCGCAATATCCTGCGCGCCCACTACGAAGGCGGCAAGAAGCACGACATCCAGATCGTCGCGATCAACGACCTCGGCAACCCGGCGTCGAACGCCCACCTGACCCAATACGACACCGCGCATGGCAAGTTCCCGGGCACGGTGTCGGTCGATGGCGACACGATGATCGTCAACGGCGACAAGATCCGCGTGTTTGCACAGCGCGACCCGGCGCAGATTCCTTGGGGTGAACTGGGCGTCGACGTCGTGCTCGAATGCACCGGCTTCTTTACCGCCAAGGAAAAGGCCGCCGCGCACCTGAAGGGCGGCGCGAAGAAAGTGATCATCTCCGCCCCGGGCGGCAAGGACGTCGACGCGACCGTCGTCTACGGCGTGAACCAGTCGGTGCTGAAGGCTGCCGATACCGTGATCTCGAATGCCTCCTGCACGACCAACTGCCTTGCGCCGCTGGTCAAGCCGCTGAACGACAAGATCGGTGTGCTCAACGGTCTGATGACGACCGTGCACGCGTACACCAACGACCAGGTGCTGACCGACGTCATGCACGAAGACCTGCGCCGCGCGCGCTCGGCCACGATGTCGATGATCCCGACCAAGACCGGTGCTGCCGCCGCAGTCGGCCTGGTGCTGCCGGAGCTCAACGGCAAGCTCGACGGCTACGCGATCCGCGTCCCGACGATCAATGTCTCCATCGTCGACCTGTCGTTCATCGCCGCGCGCGACACGACTGCAGACGAGGTCAACGCGATCATGAAGGAAGCCGCTGACGGTCCGCTCAAGGGCATCCTGACCTACAACACCGCGCCGCTGGTCTCGATCGACTACAACCACAACCCGGCGTCGTCGAACTTTGATGCGACGCTGACCAAGGTGTCCGGCCGTCTCGTCAAAGTCTCGTCATGGTATGACAACGAATGGGGCTTCAGCAACCGCATGCTGGACACGACCATCGCATTGATGACTGCGAAGTAACAAGGCTGCTGCCCCATTCGTTGCGGCGCAGGCTAACCTGGCGTAGCCAGGTTAAGGCCCAACGGGCCGGCCGAAGCCACAATGAATGGGTCGCCGCGCAGCGGCGAAAAAAGGGATCGCGGATGCGATCCTTTTTTGCTTCAGCAACCGCATGCTGGACACGACCATCGCATTGATGACTGCGAAGTAACAAGGCTGCTGCCCCATTCGTTGCGGCGCAGGCTAACCTGGCGTAGCCAGGTTAAGGCCCAACGGGCCGGCCGAAGCCACAATGCGTTGCGGTGTAGGCTAACTTCGGCGCAAGCCGAAGTTAAGGCCCAACGGGCCGGCCGAAGCCACAATGAATGGGTCGCCGCGCAGCGGCGAAAAAAGGGATCGCGGATGCGATCCTTTTTTGCTTCAGCCTCCTGCGGAAAAGGAGTCGGTATTCAGCCGCTCATTTCTGCGACGTCCGGATGAATATCGCATCTCCGATCTTGTTGAATGCCGACTCGTAGACCTTAGGGTCGAGGATCGGCTGCTCCCGGTTGGCTTGCTGGCCGTACTCCCTCAGCGTCTTGTCCCGCTGGACAAAGTTCAGCCGGACTCTGGTCGATCTCGGCCCGATTTCCTCGACAAAGGCGGTGACGGCAGTTTTGCCTTCGGATCGCATGTTGCTGATGTTTTCGAGGAAGGCCCGCATGCCGGCGGCACCCTTGAGCGGCGACTCCGCCGAGATGAAGCCCGTCTCAAGGCTGGCGGAGTTGACGACATAACCCAGATCCTGGAAGACCGACATCGCCGAGTTGAAGGCGGTCTTCTTGTCGGCGTCGAACTGCTTCGACTGGAAAGCCTGGATTTCCAGCGAGGTCTTCTCGGGGGCGGGACTGTCGAATGCACAGCCGGCGAACAGCAGCGGTGCGAGCAGGATGGCAGCAGTCGTTTGTTTCATCGCATCTTCTCCTTAGAACGACGACGAGCGGGACGAGAAATCAACGACGGTCTTCACGCCGTTGACTTCCTTGAACTTGATGATCAGCGTGATCGTGCGACTGGATTGCTCGAATCCCGAACTGCTGCTGCCGCCGCCGAGCAGGATGATCGTCGCGCTGAATCCGCTTGAACTGGCATTCGATACGGTCGCGTGCCGCTGGTAAGTCCACACTTCCTCGCCGTCCGCGTGCTGGGTGACAAGGTTGGGGGAGCCGAAAGCCTCGACCACTTGCTGCTGCGTGGTGGTGTTCTTCTTCAGCGTGAGGCTGACCTGGCCGGCAGTCAGGTTGTTCTTTTCCATGGTTTCTTTCCGTGGACTCGCGCAGCCGACCAGCAGAACCAGAAAAGTCGTGGCAATGATCTGTAGAGTTCTCATGACAATATGAAAATGATTCTGACAGCTCCCGACGTGGGAGCCCAGCAGGTGTTTGCAAGATTGCAATGAGAATTGTCAGACTGGATTGCCATGTTGGCAATCCTGATGTCGTGATGTCGCCACAAAATGGGACGAATTAGTACGCAGGCAATCTAGTGTGTTGCCAGAATTTTTTGCCAGAGAGTAATGACAGCAGTCCGCATCGTGGCTATGGTCGCCGCTTCGATGCGCGCGCGGTCCTCGCCGCGCAAGCGTATCTGGTGCTGCAGCCGGCGGAATTCGCGGTATGCATCCGACACCTGCACGGCGAGCGTCGCATCGATCAGCCCGATCTGCCCTGCCAGTTTCAGCAAGGCGATGTTGCCGATATCGCCGGTCAGCTCGGCATGGTCGCAGGAGTGCGCCAGCACCAGGTATTGCACGATGAACTCGATATCGATCATGCCGCCGGCATCATGCTTCAGGTCGAACAGGTCGGAGCGGTTCGGGTGCGCATCGTGCATGCGCTTGCGCATCGCCAGCACCTCCGAGCGCAACTCCGCTGCATCGCGCTTCTGGCGCAGCAAGTCGACACGCAGGGCTTCGAATCGCTTGCCGATCTCCGCATCGCCGGCGCAATAGCGTGCGCGCGTCAGCGCCTGGTGTTCCCAGACCCAGGCGGACTGGCGCTGGTACTTCTCGAAGGACGCGAACGAGGACACCAGCAAGCCGCTGGCGCCGTCCGGCCGCAGCGCGATGTCGATGTCGAACAGGATGCCGGCCGACGTGTGGCTGGTCATCCAGGTGATGAAGCGCTGCGCCAGCTTCGCATACAGCGGCGGCGCATCCTGGTCGTCGTCGTCGTAGAGGAAGATTACGTCGAGGTCAGAGGCGTAGCCGAGTTCCTTGCCGCCCAGCTTGCCGTAGGCGATCACGGCGAAGGCTGGCAGCTCGCGGTGGCGGCTCGGCAGCGTCTTCCAGACCGCCTCGATGGTCGCGCCGACCAGCCGGTCGGCCAGCGCTGACAGGTGGTCGGCCAGCCGTTCGACTGTCAGCTGCCCGTCGAGATCGAGCGCCAGCAGTCGGAACAATTGCGCATGATGGAGTTCGCGCAGCACATCCATCTGCCGCTCGGTATCGCCGTCGAATGCAGCCAGCCGTTGCCGGCACTCGGCGGCGAATGCGGCCCAGTCCGGCTCCGCGCCGCGGCCGGCATCGCCGAGCAGTTCGTCCATCAGCACCGGATGGCGGGTCAGATAGGCAGCGGCCCAGCCGCTGGCAGCCATCATGCGCACTACACGCGCGAGCGCGTGCGGATACTCGGTCAGCAATTCGAGATAGGCCGAGCGGCGGGCGATGGTGTCGAAAAAATCCAGCAGCCGGTTCAGCGTGCCGGACGGCGTGCCGCCGTAGCGCGCCACCATCGGCAGCGCTGCCCGCATCAAGCTCTGCAACTGCGCCTTGCGCTGGTCCGACAGGGACTGCACGCGCGACGAGCGCCAGCTGGCCAGCAGCCGTTGCGCCCCGGCCGCCGAGTCGTCGAACTGCAGCGAGTCGAGGTAGACGACAAGGGCTTCCTCGCCGATTTCTTCCAGCACCGGAGCGGCAGGCAATGCGCCTTCGTCGTCGGCCGTGCGGCCGCTCCTGTCCTCGAACATCGCGTCGAACCGAGCCGCCACCCAGCGGCTGCAGTCATCGTATGCTGCCTCGAGCGCCGCGGCATCGGGCAGCCCCATCATCTGCGCCACCAGAGCGCGATCCGGTGCCGATGCAGGCACCACATGCGTCTGCGCGTCGTCCAGATACTGCACCCGGTGCTCCAGATTGCGCAGGAAGCGGTAGCTGTCCTGCAGGCGGTCGACCACGGCCGGCGTCAGCAGCTGCTTCTCTGCCAGCGTCCGCAGCGTAGCCCGGGTCGAGCGATCGCGCAGCGCCGGGTCGCGGCCGCCGCGGATCAGCTGGAACACTTGCGCGAGGAACTCGATTTCGCGGATCCCGCCGCGGCCCAGCTTGACGTTCAAGCTGCGTTCCGGATGGCGTGCCTCCTGCCGCACCACCTCGGCGCGGATCTGCGCGTGCATGCCTCGCAAGGCGTTGATCGCGCCGTAATCGAGGTAGCGGCGGTACACGAAGGGCTGGACCAGCCCCTCCAGCGCCATGATGTCGTCGGCGTCGCCCGTGATTGCGCGCGCCTTGACCCACGCATAGCGTTCCCACTCCCGTCCCTGGACCAGTAGGTACTCCTCCAGCATTGCGAAGCTGGCGGCCAGCGGGCCGGAGGCGCCATTCGGGCGCAGCGCCATGTCGACGCGGAAGGTGAAACCGTCCTCGGTGATCTCGGCGATGTCGGCGATCAGCTTGCGCCCGAGCCGCGTGAAGAACTCATGGTTCGACAGCGGCCGCTGGTCGTCGCGCGTACAGATCGTCTCGCCGCCCTCCGGGTAGAGAAAAATCAGGTCGATGTCCGACGAAACATTCAGTTCCCCGCCGCCGAGCTTGCCCATGCCTACCACGACCATGCGCTGCGCCCGGCCGGATTCGGAGCCGGTGGGCACGCCGTGCGCGTCGCACAGGCGGGCATGCAGGTCGTCGAGGTGGGTGCGGATCGCAAAATCCGCAAACGTCGAGATCGCTGCCAGCACCTCGCCGAGCTGCGCCTGCCCGCCGAGGTCGCGCACGACGATGGCGGCCACCAACAGGTTGCGCAGCCGCCGCATCGCCGCCGGCAGCAATGGCGAGCGTGCCAACTGATCTTTCAGCAACTGGTCAAAATCGAGCGGGTCAAGCGATAATCCGGACAGTCGTGCCAGTTCGGTCGCGCGCTCGGAATCGACAGACAGCCAGCGCTGGACGAACCGAGAGGGCACCGGGCTGGTCGAAGGCAGGTTTGGGCTCATGGTGGGCGTCGTTGGCGGCGTCGGGAGTGGGCGCCCGCTTGCGGCTATGATAACGATAAAGCGGGTGAGCGGGATTCGCCGACGCCGATCCGGGCGAATCCGGAATTTTTTTGCCGACTGATGTCGACCCATCCAGATCAATCCAGTGCCAGCCTCTCGCGACTGCGAGCGACTTGGCGCGCGACCACCAGCACGCTGCAGGCGGCCAACCGGGCGACGCACCGGCTGCTGTCGTGGCTGCTGGTGG
>JAMNXS010000071.1 GCA_023653025.1 Burkholderiaceae bacterium | reverse complement strand
TTGATGGCCAGGCGTTCGATCGATGTCAGATAGCGCACGCTTAACTCCTCTTCCATGGTTGCCACAGTGTGTCGGAACCGGAGGTCATGCTCCTCCGGCAGCTTCATCATCCAGTCGATTACGCGGAACAGGTCCACGATCCGTTGTCGCTCCAGGTCCTTGCCGTACAACTCGCGGGTCGCTGCGGCTGCCGTCGGTCGGTAGGGCAGGACGATGGCGGCAGCTTGCCGCCGCCGGCGGCGATGTCGGGTGTACGCGGGCGGGGTAGGCAGGTTGGGCGGGACTTTGCCGCGCCGGCCGCGCAGGACTGTGGTTTTTCAGCCGCAGCGAAGAAAATCAGATGGTCGGCGAGGGACTGCCAACGCTGCTGGCGGCCCAAGGAGACAGGCTCTTAAACTTGCATGTTCATGATCTCGTGATAAGCGCTCACCAGCTTGTTCCTGACCTGCACCGTCGCCTGCAGGGACAGGCTGGCCTTCTGCCGCTCTATCATCACGTCCGACAAATTCACCTTGTCGTCGCCAAGAGCGAAGCGCTGCGACAGTCCGTCGGCCTTCATCTGCTGGCCATTCACCTGCTCCAGCATCATTTTCAGCGAATCGGAAAACGTCACCTTCGTCGCCCCGGACGCCGGGCTGGCGGATAGAGGCGACGAGGGTGCCGCGGGCGCGGCTACCGGCGCGCGGGCGGCGGCCTGCAGTCTGGCCGCCATGGCCTCGATGCGCGACGAATCGATCGGTCCCAATTTCATGCCTTGCAGCTTAGTGCTTGCGCAACAGGGGCAAGCGTCAAGCAGGCGGCACAAGTCCCTGCTTTTCAGCGCATCTGCGCACGCGGCAATCCGGACAATGAGCCCTCATCCGGCATGGCGTGCGCACGGGATCGCCTGCTCCGGCGGCTGGCCGCGAGCGCTCGAGCCGACTCGGCGCGCCATCGCCAGCCCTGCCCTGAACTTCGGAGCCCTCTCATGGCGGTAACGACCGCTCCTGCTGAAAAATTTAGCCTGCCCGGCATGCTGCAGTCGCCCGCCGCACGGATGGCGATGATGGTCGGCGGTGCAGGGGCGATTGTCGCGCTGATGGCCGGCATCTGGTTCTGGGGACAGCAGCCGGCCTACCGGGTGCTGTTTGCCAACTACTCCGACCGCGACGGCGGCGCCATCGTGGCCGCGCTGCAGCAGATGAACGTGCCCTACCAGGTCGCCGACGGTGGCGGCGCGATCCTCGTTCCCGAAAAGCAGGTGCATGATGTGCGGCTGAAGCTGGCCTCGCAAGGCCTGCCGAAGGGCGGCGGCGTCGGCTTCGAACTGATGGAAAACCAGAAGCTCGGCACCTCGCAATTCCTCGAGCAGGTGAACTTCCAGCGCGCGCTCGAAGGCGAGCTGGCGCGCACGATACAGGCGCTGGCCAATGTGCAGTCGGCGCGCGTGCACCTTGCGCTGCCGAAGGCCTCGGTTTTCCTGCGCGACCAGCAGAAGCCGACCGCCTCCGTCATGCTCAACCTGCATCCGGGCCGCTCGCTGGAGCCGCAACAAGTCAGCGCAATCGTGCATCTCGTCGCCTCCAGCGTGCCGGAGTTACCGGTGGCGGGCGTGACCGTGATCGACCAGAACGGCAACCTGCTCTCCGAGAACAACAAGCCCAAGTCGGCCAACCAGCTCGACCCGTCGCAGCTAAAATATATCGACGAGATGCAGCAGGCGATCGCGCGCCGCATCGAGTCCATTCTCACCCCGATTGTCGGCCCGCAGAACGTTCGCGCCGAAGTCAGTGCGGAAATCGATTTTTCGACCAGCGAGCAGGCCGCCGAGAGCTACCGGCCGAACCAGACGCCGGAATCCACCGTGATCCGCAGCCAGCATCAGTCGGAGTCGCAGACTACGGGCGGGCCGAACGCCGGCGGCGTGCCGGGTGCGCTGTCGAACACGCCGCCGCTGCCGGCGACCGCGCCGGTGACGAATCCGCCGCAGCAGCCGGCGGCCAGCGCGCCGCCGCCGGGCTCGCGCCAGAAAGACAGCACGATCAACTATGAAGTAGACAAGACCCTGCGCGTGACGCAGCAGCCGATGGGCGGCGTCAAGCGGCTGTCGGTGGCGGTGGTGGTGAACCACCGCACCGAACTCGACCCGAAAGGCAAGCCGGTCACGCGCGCGCTGACCGACGACGAAAAAGCGCAGTTGACCGACCTGGTCAAGGAGGCGATGGGTTACAACAAGGACCGCGGCGATACGCTGAATCTCGTCAACAGCGCCTTCGTCGGCGCTGCGCCCGAGGCAATACCGGAGCTGCCGCTGTGGAAAGACCCGGATAACATCGCGCTGGCGAAGGAAGCCGGCCGTACCCTGCTGATCGTTGCCGCCCTTGCCTTCCTCTACTTCCGCCAGCTCAAGCCGCTACTCAAGCGGCTGCGCGATCCTGAACCGCCGCCGGTGCAGCGTCAGCTCGAGCCGGTGCTGGCGGCCGACGGCGAACTGCTGCCGCCGTCGTCGGCGAAGCAGAACGACCTGGACGTCGCGCGCCAGGTCGCGCGCGACGACCCGCGCATGGTGGCCAATGTCGTGAAGAACTGGGTAGGTGCGGAATGATCGAAACCGGCGTACAGAAAGCCGCCGTGCTGATGCTGGCGCTCGGCGAGGATGAGGCGGCCGAGGTGATGAAATTCCTGTCGCCGCGCGAAGTGCAGCAACTCGGCGCGACGATGTCGACAATGAAGTCGGTGCAGAGCGAGGAACTGGAGCAGGTGCTGGCCGAATTCCGGCGCGAGACCGAGCAGCAGACCTCGATCGGCGTCGATTCCGACGACTACATCCGCAGCGTGCTGACCAAGGCGCTGGGCGACGACAAGGCAACCTCGCTGCTGAACCGTATTCTCGGCGCGCGCGAGGCTTCCGGCATCGAAAGCCTGAAATGGATGGACGGGCAGTCGGTATCCGAGCTGATCCGCAACGAGCATCCGCAAATCATCGCCACCATTCTGGTTCACCTCGAGCGCGACCACGCGAGCGAGGTGCTGTCCTATTTCACCGAGCGGCTGCGCAACGACGTCGTGCTGCGCATCGCCACGCTCGACGGCGTGCAGCCGGCCGCGCTGCGCGAGCTCAACGATGTATTGACCAAGCTGCTGACCGGCAACGAGGGCCTGAAGAAGAAGCAGATGGGCGGCGTTCGAGCGGCAGCCGAGATCATGAACTTCTTCAGCGGCGAGCACGAGACCGCGGTGATGAACAATCTGAAGAACTACGATTCGGACATGGCGCAGAAAATCATGGACGAGATGTTCGTCTTCGACAATATCATCGACATCGACGACCGCGGCATACAGACCATCCTGCGCGAGGTGCCGTCCGAGGCGCTGATCGTCGCGCTCAAGGGCGCGGGGCAGGAACTGCGCGAGAAAATCTTCGCCAACATGTCGCAGCGCGCCGGCGAGATGCTAAAGGAAGACCTCGAGGCGAAAGGCCCGGTGCGCCTGTCCGAGGTCGAGACCCAGCAGAAGGAAATCCTGACCATTGTCCGCCGTCTCGCGGACGAGGGCGCGATCCAGCTGGGCGCGAAGGGCGAGGATCCGTATGTCTGAGTCCGTGCTGCCGCATGACGCGATCGCCGAGCGTCTGAGCTCGCTGGTCGCCGATACCGACATACCGCTGGAGCAGCAGACGCCGTGGCAGCGCTACGAGATGGCCTCCTTCGGCGACAACCGTCCAACCGCTGTAGCGCGCGCCGCCGCGGAAAAGGCGGCCCGCGCCGCGCTGCAGAAACAGCTGTCGGAACAGATAGCAAACAGCCGGCAACAGGCCCGCGACGAGGGGCATGCCGAAGGATATGCCGAGGGCTTCGCCGCCGGCCATGCCGAGGGTCTGGCCCAAGGCCGGCTCGATGCGGCGGCCGAACGCGAACAGTTGCTGTTGCTGATCACCGGCTTCACCGCCGAACTCGGACGCGCGAACGATGTCGTGGCGGCCGACATGCTGGCGCTCGCGCTCGACGTGGCCAAGGCGATGCTGAAGACCGCCCTGCCGGTGAAGCCCGAACTGGTGCTGCCCGCCGTTGACGACGCGATGCGGCACCTGCCGACCCTGCAGCCGCCGGTATTGCTGCAACTGCATCCCGATGATGCAGCACTGGTAGAGTCGCAGATGGGCGACGGACTCGCCGCCCACGGCTGGCGCCTGCAGGAAGACCCTGCCATCGAACGCGGCGGCTGCCGGATCGAGACTGGAACGAACCAGGTCGATGCGGAGTTGGGCACGCGCTGGCAGCGGATCGCGGCAGCGCTCGGTCGCACCGATCGGTGGCTGGGTTGAGCGGGGTGATGGCGGGTTTCGCTGCGCTCTACCCGCCCTACGGTGTGATGGAATACGTCATCGATCCTGTAGGGCGGGAAAAGCGCAGCGAAAACGAAGTTTAGCCAAACCCGCCGGAAAGCCAACGAATCTGCTCCCCCATGAGTCTGGAATGACCCAAACTAATAGCGCCCGCTGGCGCGCCTACCTGCGCGACTGCGGCCAGCTGCTGCAGATCGCCGATCCGCTGCAGGTGTCCGGCCGCGTCACCCGCGTGACGGGGCTCGTGATGGAAGCGGCCGGCCTGAAGCTGCCGATCGGCGCGGCCTGCCGGGTGCTGACCGATAGCGGCGCCGAGGTCGAAGCCGAAGTCGTCGGCTTCCGCGACGAGCGCCTGTACCTGATGCCGCAGGGCGATACCGAGGGCGTGTTGCCCGGTGCGCGCGTCATGCCGCTGCAGGTGGCCGACGTGCTGCCGCGCGCCGGCAGCCTCAACCATCCGCGCCGGCGTGCCTCCGACCGCAGCCGCCACCTGCCGGTCGGCGATGCCCTGCTCGGCCGGGTCGTCGATGCCGGCGGCCGCCCGCTGGATGCGCTCGGTCCGCTGCGCTCGTCGGCGTCGGCCTCACTGAACGCACGCGCGATCAATCCGCTGGCGCGGGCGCCGATCGATACCCCGCTCGAGGTCGGCGTGCGCGCGATCGATGCGCTGCTGACTGTTGGCCGCGGGCAGCGGATGGGCCTGTTTGCCGGCTCCGGCGTCGGCAAGAGCATGCTGCTGGGGATGATGGCCCGCTTCACGCGGGCCGACGTGATCGTGGTCGGCCTGATCGGCGAGCGCGGCCGCGAAGTCAAGGAATTCATCGAACAGATTCTCGGCGAGCAGGGACTTGCGCGCGCGGTCGTGGTGGCCGCGCCGGCCGATGCGCCGCCGCTGATGCGGCTGCAGGGTGCGACCTACACCACAGCCATTGCCGAGCACTTCCGCGACCAGGGCAGGCACGTGCTATTGATCATGGACTCGCTGACCCGCTACGCGATGGCGCAGCGCGAAATCGCGCTGGCCATCGGAGAACCCCCGGCCACCAAGGGCTACCCGCCGTCCGTGTTTGCCAAGCTGCCGGCGCTGGTCGAGCGCACCGGCAACGGCCGGCCCGGCGGCGGATCGATCACGGCGTTTTACACCGTGCTGACCGAAGGCGACGACCAGCAGGACCCGATTGCCGACGCCGCACGCGCCATCCTCGACGGCCACATCGTGCTCAACCGCAGCCTGGCCGAAGCCGGCCATTATCCGGCCATCGACATCGAGCAGTCGATCAGCCGCGTGATGCACGCCATCAGCGATGCCACCCACCAGCAGCTGGCGCGCCGGCTCAAGCAGATGGTGTCGAGCTACCAGCGTAATCGCGACCTCATCAATGTCGGCGCCTACAAGCGCGGCACCGACCCCATGCTCGACGAGGCTATCGCGCTGCAGCCAGCCATCGCCGCCTTCCTGCAGCAAGGCATCCACGAGAAGAGTGCGGGCAGCGACAGCCTCGCACAGCTGGCACGGCTGTTCGGCGGCTGAACATCGGTACCGGGGCGGCGCGGCGCGGCTTGCAATTCGACGAATTCGCCGCCTGACCCGCAACTATTCCCTCGATTGAAAAGTCGGGCCGCCGCCTACAGTGGCAAGCATGGCAAATCTCACTGCGCTCGACACACTGGTCCTGCTCTCCGAGCAGGAGACGGACAAGGCCGCCGAATCGCTCGGCAAGGCAATCGCGCGGCGCGCCGATGCCCAGCAGCGCCTCGCCATGCTCCGGGAATTGCGTGGCGAGTATGCCCGCAAGCTTCAGCAGCACCTGCATGACGGGCTGTCGTTCGCCGCTTACCGCAACTTCCAGATGTTCATGGAAAAGATCGACCGTGCTATCGAGGGCCAGCAGGCAATCGAGTCCGATACCAGCCTGCGGGCCGAACAGGCGCAGCAAACGTGGCAGGACGCGCGGCGTGAGGGGCGGGCCTGGGAAGTGCTGGTCGACCGCGCCGGTCGTGAACGTGCCCGACACGAGGCCCGGGGCGAGCGCAAGCTGATGGATGAGTTCGCCGCACGGGCCGGCCAGCCTGCCGCCGATCGCGGCTGAGGACGACCGCATGCAACTTTCCCTTGTCAGCACCACGGCGCCCGCCGGCAAACCTGAAGTCGCAGCCGGCACGGCCGACCAGCCGGCACAGGGCTTCGATGCCCTGCTGGCCGCGCTGCTGCCTTCACCGGATGCCGCAGCCGCCATCAGTACGGACGCCCTGCCCCTTGCCGAACCGGCAGCCGAAGGCATCATGCCAGGCCCGTGTGTCTCCGATACCGTGCAGGCACTGCTGGCCAGCCTGCCGCAGACGCATGCGCGCGCGCTACCCGTGGCAGCCGCCGGCGAACTGCCATCCGAGATGAACGCCGAAGCCATCGCAAGCCAGCCCGCCAGCGGGCCTGCCGCTCCGGCAGCCGCGTTGCCGGCTGCCGCACCCGGCCTGGCCTCGCCAGAGACCGGGTTCCTGCCGGCACAGGCAGGGGCGGAACAGTCACCGGCGAGCACGCGTCGGCAATCTTTAGCCGACCGTGTGGCCGACCGTGTGGCCGACCCCGCTGCGGATCGCCTGCAACTCGCCGAGACGAGTCCTGATCGCGTGCCGCATTCCGAGGGCGCCCCCGCGGCGGCACGCCTGCCAGAACGCGACGTCAGCCTGTCGGATCTACCGCCTATCGCGGGAACAGATCATCGCAGCGCGCTGGCGACGGAACTTGCCGCGCGGCAGACCGTGATGCCGGTCGCGCCGGCGCTGTCCCACCCCGCGTGGCGCCAGGCTTTCTCCGAGCAGGTGATGTGGGCTGCGCGCGCCGACGTCCAGTCGGCCAGCCTGATACTGAATCCGCCTGAACTGGGTCCGGTAAAAATCGAACTGCAACTTGCCGAAACACAGGCGATGGCCAGCTTCAGCAGCGCGCAACCCGAAGTACGCAAGGCCATCGAAGAGGCACTGCCGACACTCAAGGCCCTGTTTGCCGACGCCGGACTGAACTTGATGCAGGCCGACGTCGGCGGTGGCGATGCGCAGTCGCACCAAGCCCGCGACAACCGGACTGCGGCGGGCCACCCCGCCGATCCACAGAAGCCACTTCCTGCCACCGCGACCACCGGCGCCGTCGCGGGCAGGCCGTCGCGCGGGCTGCTCGATACCTTTGCCTGACTGCCGGATGCACTAATCGGCGTCATCCACCAGAATCAGCTCGCACAGCGACGGCAGCGACTGCCCGAAATGCCGGCAGAGCAGGGCGAACTGCTGGATCAGCTTGCGATGGAAGATCTCGGTGTCATCGCAGGACACCCTGTCCAGCATCTCCCGCTCCTTCTCGACGGGCCCGGCCAGCCACTGTTTTATCAGGCCCTTGCGCATGCACGCCACCAAGTCGGCCGCCTCTGCAGAGGAGGCCGATGACGGCGAGGATGCCAGGTCCACGGGTTCGGCCATCGCCATCGCATCGGCATAGGCACGCAGCAGGCGGCGTGCGTTTGTCTCGAACAGACCCGCACATCCATGACGATTTTCCATTGTTGGGCCAGAGGCGGTAGCCGTTGGCGACCGCCGGTGAGCCGCTCGCTAGGGAAGTTCCCCGCCTCTGACCGGCATCAGCGGTTGACCGCATCCGGCAAAGAGACCGGCAATTCCCTGCCTGCTCGTCTCGGTAAACGCCGTGCCCGCCGGGGAAAATCGGGCGATATCCTCTCAGGACGATCCGATGGCCAATGCAGAAAAATCCGCCGACAACCTTGTGACAGCGATCACCGATGCCCGTCCGCGCTCGGGAAAGAAGCTGATCCTCATCGGGGCGGCCGCGCTCCTGCTGGCCGGCGGCGGTGCCGGCGCATGGTGGATGATGCGCGGCGGCCCCGGCGCCGCGCACGCGGAGAAGCCGAAGCCGCCGGCAGCGCCGCTGTTCGTGGAGCTTGAGCCATTCACGGTGAACCTCGCCGGCGATCATGTGCTGCAGACCAGCGTATCGCTGCAGGTGGCGACATCCGAAGACGCCGACCAGCTGAAGCTGTACCAGCCGGTGGTCAAGAGCCGGATGCTCTTGCTGCTGTCGTCGAAGACAGCAGAGGCGCTGCAGGCACCGCAAGGCAAGGAGGCGCTGGCGGCGGAGGTTGCCGATGCGCTGAAACAGCCCTACGTCAAGGGTTTGACGCCGCCAGCGATCGGCGGCGTGTACCTGACAGCATTCGTGATTCAGTAAACGTCAAGGCCGTGGCAGCCATGACGCCCTGCCAGCTTTGCTGGCGGGGCGCCTAGGTATGCTGATCGACTTCCATGGTCTCGTCGGAGGGATCATGCGCTTCCGCCGGGAACGACGCCGTGAAGTTCACGAATGGATTTTCTTCAAATTTTTCGCGGAAGTCCACGAATGCCTTATGCAATCTGTCGAAGTCCTTGTCACGCACGGCCAGCGTCAGGCCGAACTCCTTCTGCAGCGCCGCCATCTGCCCCCACAGGGCTTCGATGAACAGATCATCGACTTGTTGACTGAACTCTTGTGTCACGCCACCCGGCGCATGGGTCGCCTGGTAGCCGGGGGTGGAAAACAGCAGCAGCGTGTCGGTCATTGAGCGCTGGGTCAGGGCATCGTCCTGGTCGGTGCGCATCATCTTGCCGATTGCTGCCATCAACCTATCCGAAAAGGTCGCGGTGCTGGCCTTGGCAATGTCGTTCATGCGCCTTGCCTCCGCTTCGGCCAGTGTCACGAGATGCACCAGACGCTGGGCGTTCTGGACGAATACGCCGCGTTCCAGCAACCGGCCCCGCAGCCGATCCGCATCGATTTTCCCGGTCTCGGGCGCAGTGCAGGCAACACAGAGACCGGGAAGGTCGGCGATCAACTGACTGGCCCAGGCAGCCAGTTGTCGCTCGCTCGATTCATACAGGTCGGAGACCTGCGCGACGATCTTTCGGGTTAGCCGCCAACAAGTCGGCGTCGAGAAGCCGCCTGCGTCTGTAGGCGTCTTGTCCGGCGTCTGGTAACGCCGCTCTGCCCCGGTCGCCGGCATCCACAAGCCGAGAAATCCGGCAAGCTGCTGATCCATCGCATGCGCATCCTTCACGTTGCCGATCATGGCGCTGCGCATGAAGCAGAGGGCCTTGCCCGCGCCAAGCATGTGCCCCATCACGGCACCGACCATACCGAATTCCTCTGCAATGCGTTGAAAGTTCTTGCCGAATTTATCGGCCGGCTTCGCCACGTGACGGGCCACCTTGGCCGAGATACTGTCCGCGGGCACTCCGCCCTTCCAGGTCGGCGTCGCAACGAAGTCCTTCAAGGAATGTCGGAACAAGCTCACATGATGCACGACGTCGTGCAGCTGGAACAATTGCGCCGAACTCAAACCGATAAGATGATTATTTAATGGTACTGCAAAGAAATCCTCGTCTTCGTTGGCGAGGAAGAATTCCAGCGATTGGAAATCGAAGGCGGTGCACAGTTTTTCGAAAACCTTGGGTCTGGGATCGCCCGCATGTTCTGTGAGGCACTTCAAAAAATACATTCGTATCGCTGGGGAACGATGTTTCGTGATGGCACGCTCATACATATCCCGGATCACAGCTACGGCATCAAATCCCTTCTGAACCATCCGGTTTAACAGGATTGAAAATATCTCGTTGTCGCCACTAGAGGCCGCTAATTCGATCGGATACATTCCTTTTCTGTTGGGGAAATGAAAGTGCGAATTTGGGAACTTGGAAAGAAATTCAACCACCTCGTCCCTGCACCCACATAAAACTGCCATATGAAAAAGGCAGTGAATGGCCTGATCATCCGAGTACTCGAACGGATGCACGTTCGTCGTCTTGATCAACCATCGGTTGATTTCCACTTGTTCTGTGTCGTCCGGATCAGCCGGAGCGCTGCTCAAGTTAATGGCGACACACTTCTGTATGAACTTGAGCTTCCAGCGCTCCTCCCCGGCCCATGTCATCAGCCAGACGATGATCTCCGGGCTTTTCCGGCCCTTGTCAGCCAGCCAAAGAATATTGTTTTCATTAAGAGCGTATTTAAACCCCTGTGCGGCCAGCCAACCGACCAGGTCAGCACGTCCATTTTCGAGTGCACATCCAAGCAGCCAGGGCTGACCCTCCCCGTTCCTTGCGTCGAGAACTGCAGGGAAGTATTCCGGTATGGCCTCGAAAAAATGCCAAAGATTGTCGTCCGATTTGGTTGCCAGCGCTGGTTTAATCGAATCCTTGATGAAATCGATTTTCTTTTCCTCAGCAACCTTTCCCAGCAGTATCCTGAAAATATCCGCCCTTCCGAACCTGATTGCCAGCGAGCCGGCAGTTTCGTCGTCCATACCTCCGTCATCCGCGATCAACGTCGGATCGGCGCCATGCTGAAGAAATATGTCAATCAATGCCACATCGCCCGCAATCACAGCACCCATCAATGGCGTGATGCTTCCGTCCGTATTGTTCACGATGGCATTTTTTGAAATTAAAAGTTCCACCCAATTTGTCAGGCCATGAGAAGCGGCGTGCACCAAGGGGGTTTGGCCAAGTACATGGGCGCCGATGATGATAAGTTTCTGGGCGGCGTCGGACCACGGCGTCCATTGCTGGCTAAAGGCGTCCCCAATCCCGTATTCACTACTCCCGAATTCGTCTTGATAGAAACCTAAGCCTTTAATATTCGGGTCTGCGCCCCGCTCCAGCAGCCACCAAGCAATGTCGTATTGCTTAAGCCAGAGGGCCTCCTGCAGCAAGGTAGCGTCCAATTGCGGATGCTTCAGGTTCAGAAGGCCGGGATGGCGATCCAGCGCCTTTTTTACTGTCGTCAGGTCACCGTTGGCCAGCACGTCACTTAAGTCTTTCCTGCGCTGCTCCAATTCGGCTGTTTCCGCCGGATCGAGGCGGCGATGTTTATAGCAGGGCGCCGAGGAGGCTTCTTCCCCTTGTGCTGCGGCGCCCGCGCCACTGTTTGCGCTGCTGGTACTGAGATCGTCTTCCGGCGAGCGCTGACGTTTTTTGCTGAAGGTTTTCGGCGCCTCTTCCGGTGCCTTGCCATGCTTCTCGGTGTCGTTCGGCGTTCGAGGCGGACTCAGGGGATCGTCGATGTTCTGGCGACCTGAGGGGGAAGGAATGCTTGGCAAGCTCATGTTGTTCTCCGGGGAAAAGATAAAAAAATGGAATCGCTCGTCGGTACCAATTCCCTTTGCCTTGTTCAAACTCGGGCAAACAGGGCTTTCCCCCTCTGTTCCTGCCATCGGCCGGCTGCCCCGCTTCCTACAATGCCTGCAAGCGATGCCCGTTGGTGCGTGGGCCACTCCCCTCAGAAGATGAACACGATGGCCGAGAATTTCCTCTCCCAGGAAGAAATCGATGTACTGCTGCGTGGCGTGGCAGGCGATGCCGAGGAGGCCGCCGAGCATGCGCAGGAAGCCGGCATACGTCCGTACAACCTCGCGACGCAGGAGCGCATCGTACGCGGTCGCATGCCGACGCTTGAGATCATCAACGAGCGCTTCGCCCGGCTGTTCCGCATCGGCCTGTTCAATTTTCTGCGCCGCACGGCCGAAGTGTCGGTCGGCCCGGTGCGGGTGTCGAAGTACAGCGAGTTCATCCGCAACCTCGTGGTACCGACCAATCTCAATCTCGTGCATTGCAAGCCACTGCGCGGCACGGCGCTGATGGTGATCGATCCGGATCTCGTATTCCTGATGATCGACAATCTGTTCGGCGGCGATGGCCGCTTCCATACCCGCGTCGAAGGACGCGACTTCACGCAGACTGAGCAGCGCATCATCCAGCGCGTGCTCGAGATCTGGTTCGACAGCTACCGTCGCTCATGGGAGCCGGTGCATCCGCTGGATTTCGAGTACATCCGCTCGGAGATGAACACGCAGTTCGCCAACATCGCCACGCCCAACGAGGTGGTGGTGTCGACCACCTATACGGTCGAGCTCGGAACGCAATCGGGCGAAATGCACATCTGCATGCCCTACTCCATGATCGAACCGATCCGCGACCAGCTGACCTCGAGCCTGCAGGGCGAAACACTGGAGATGGATCACCGCTGGATCAAGCTGCTCAAGCAGCAGATACAGACGGCCGAGGTCGAGCTGGTGGTCGATCTGGGCGCCATCCGGATGACGCTCGACGACGTGATGAAGCTGCGTGCCGGCGACGTGATGCCGCTCGATATCTCCGACGAGCTTGACGGCAAGGTGGCCGGCGTACCGGTGATGCGCTGCACGCACGGCCAGCTCAATGGACAGTACGCAGTGCGGGTGCTCGAGCTGCTGCCCCCGGCCCACCAAGACAACCTGCAAGGAGAAGACGATGACGATGCTTGACCCGGAGAACAGCGGCACGGTCGACGACTGGAGCGCAGCGCTGGCCGAGCAGGCGGCGGCCGACGGCAAGGCCGCTCCTGCCGTCGAGAAAGCCAGCTTCCGCGATTTCACGTCGGCCGCCACCGGCGGACAGAAAAACGATATCGACTTCATCCTCGACATCCCGGTCCAACTGACAGTGGAACTCGGCCGCACCAAGATCGCCATCAAGAACCTGCTGCAGCTGGCCCAGGGCTCGGTAGTCGAGCTCGACGGCATGGCCGGGGAACCGATGGATGTGCTGGTCAACGGCTGCCTGATCGCGCAGGGCGAAGTGGTCGTCGTGAACGACAAGTTCGGCATCCGCCTCACCGACATCATCACACCGTCGGAGCGGATCAGGAAGCTCAACAAATGATGCAGATGACACTCGGCCTGCTGCTCGTGCTCGGCCTGATCGGCGCCCTCGCCTGGTGCGTGTCGCGGCTGCGCGGCATGGCGCCGACCGGCCATGCGCCGGTGAAGGTGGTCGGCGCGACGGCCGTCGGAACGCGCGAGCGCGTGGTAGTGGTGGAAGCGGGCGGGCAGTGGCTGATCGTCGGCGTCGGCGCCGGCGGGGTCACGCTGCTCGACAAGATCGCGCCGCAGCCGCTGGCCGCCGCGCCGTCCGCGACGGCTGAGTTGCCGAGATTCGCGGCGTGGCTGAAGCAGGCGATGGACAAGAGGGCGTCGTGAGGCAAGCTCTTGTTCCATCATCGACATCGACCATAGGGCGGGTACAGCAGCGCGAAACCTGCCAGTCGGTGAACAAG
>JAMNXS010000070.1 GCA_023653025.1 Burkholderiaceae bacterium | reverse complement strand
ATCTCGTCGTACTTCTTCGCCTCGCCGCCGAACTTGGCCGACAGCACCGTCGCGATGGCCGCGGTCAGCGTGGTCTTGCCGTGGTCAACGTGTCCGATCGTGCCCACATTCACGTGCGGCTTGGTCCGCTCAAACTTGCCTTTTGCCATCATGCACTCCTAACGATTTGATGAGAATGTTCAGGCACGCGCCCGACTGTACCGACAAAACGAAAACTGGTGCCCTTGACGTGGATTGAACACGTGGCCTCTCCCTTACCAAGGGAGTGCTCTACCACTGAGCTACAAGGGCTTCTTCGCGCGCAGCCCGTCTTCCGGGATGCGTGCAACAACAAACTTCTGGAGCGGGTGAAGGGAATCGAACCCTCGTCTTAAGCTTGGAAGGCTTCAGCTCTACCATTGAGCTACACCCGCAAGGGCGACCAACACTGCCGCTACCCATCGTTTCTCCGCGACATCTCTCAATGCGCGCCTGGTGGTGGGGGCTGGATTCGAACCAGCGTACTCGTAAGAGGGCAGATTTACAGTCTGCTGCCTTTAACCACTCGGCCACCCCACCGCAGGGAACCGCAGACTATAGGGTGGGACATTGCTTTTGTCAATTGAAATAATGCCCGCGATACTTTTTTCTGCAAAAAATCCGGGTTCAAGAGCCTGTCTCGCTCGGTCGCCGCAATCAGACCGGCAAGACGCTCGGCAAGGTCCGGTCGATGGCGCCGGCGGCCTGGCAAATCAGGCCCTACAGCAGGGGCAGCAGCTTGGCTATCGCAAAGGCAACGATCGACCAGACGAAGGTCGAACCGAACGGCAGGCAGAACATCAGGCCGCGCACGCGGAACAGCACATCGCCGGGCAGCCGCCCGACCCCGGCGCGCGCCAAGAAAGGCAGCAGCGGGAAGAAGACGGCCAGCAGCACGAAGATGGTGGCAACCCAGCGGATCATCGGACGTTCAGACGAAACGGGCGATCAGGAAAACCAGCAGCGACAACAGCACGGTCGAGGCAAACGGCAGAAAGATTGTCATTCCAAACATCCTGAACCGCAAGTCGCCGGGCAGCCGGCCGATGCCGAGCTTTTCCAGCCACGGGAGCATGGCGGAAAAAATCACCAGCGCCAGGAAAATGGTCAGCATCCATCTGAACATCAGAATTCCTAAGAAAGCAAGCACTTACTATAGTCGGTGACTGCGGTCATGCAGCCGGTATTTTTCAGGCAGGTCGAGTCCATGGGCCAGCACCAGCACCTTGAACAATTCGCCCATTTCGGCCGGCGAGGTCAGCCTGTGCACGGCATTGGCTTGCGGCAGCCAACGCGCCGGGTCATCGGCCGACTCGCGTTCCAGCAGCGCGGGCAGCCCCGCCGACAGCAGGAACGCTGCTTGCGACAGATAGGCCTGCAGATCCAGCCCCGCTTCGATGCCCGCGCGCGCGACCGCGGTGAAATCGACGTGGGCCGTGATGTCCTGCAGGCCGGGCAGGTGAAACGGATCGCCGTGCGCGCGATGCCGGTAATGGCACATCAGCGTGCCTTCTGAGCGCTGCGGCAGGTAGTACTCGCGCGCCGGAAAGCCGTAATCGATCAGCAGGGCCGCGCCGCCCCCGCCTGCCCGCAGCATGTCGGCCAGCAGGCGCACAAAACCGGCCTGCCGCGGATGCGCCTCGGTCAGGTAGCCGTCGGGCAGCGTGTCCGGCTCGGGGATCTGCCCAGCCAGGTCGCCGCTGTCGTCGCGGTCGGCGAACGCGAAGCCGTCACCGTCCAGCGTGACGCCGCGCTCGCGCCAGCGCCCGCCCTGCCGCACCAGCAGCGGCACCGGCATTGCGTCTAGCACCTCGTTGGCGATGACCAGCCCCGAAAACGCTGACGGCGGCGCATCCAGCCAAGTCAGCGCCGGGTGCGCGGCCAGCGACTGCTGCTGCCGTGCGCGCAACTCGGCCGACAACTCGACAATCGCGTAGGAAGCCGCCGGCGTTCCGCGGCGATCGAGCGCCTCGAGCAGATCGCGCGCCAGCTTGCCCGTGCCGGCGCCGAATTCGAGGATGCGGACCGACTGTCCACCGGCAAGTTCGGCAGCAAATTCTGCCAGCGTGGCGCCAAACAGCGGCGTCATCTCGGGGGCGGTTGTAAAATCGCCGTCTTTCCCGAGTTTGGCCGAACCGCCGGCGTAATAGCCGAGGCCGCTCGCGTACAGTGCGAGTTCCATGTAGCGGGAGAACGGAATCCACAGGTCGCTTGCGCGGATTTCCTCGCGGATCGCCTGCTGCAGCGCGCGCGAGGCCGCGAGAGCGTCGTCTGAGGGTTCGGGCAATGACATGGCACGTATTGTAGTGCGCCGGCGCACTTGCCATGAGCGCCGCTCCGGACATTTTTCATCCACCGCAGTCTTCGACGGCAGAGTCAGATGAGTTCATCACACCGCAGGACAGCCCTGATCACCGGCGCCGCTCGACGGCTGGGGCGCGAGATCGCGCTCGGACTGGCGCGCGACGGCTGGGATATCGCGGTCCATTACAACGCATCGGAACACGATGCCCAGTCGACCGTCAGCGAGATCATCGCGCTGGGCCGGCAGGCCATTGCCCTCAAATGCAACCTCGCAAGCGAGGCCGAGGCGAAGCTGCTGGTGCCGCGCGCCGTCGACCGGCTCGGCGGGCTGGGTTGCGTCGTCAACAGCGCATCGCTGTTCGACTATGACGATGCCGGCAGCTTCGGGCTCGAGCGGCTGGATGCGCACATGCACTGCAATCTGGCCGCGCCGATTTTGCTCGCCCGGGCCCTGCACGACGCGACGCCGGAAGGCGAGCAAGGGGTGGTCATCAATCTGCTCGACCAGAAGCTGTTCAACCTGAATCCGGATTTTCTTTCCTACACGCTGTCCAAGGCGGCGCTGCACACCGCGACGGCCATGCTGGCCACTTCGCTGGCCCCAAAATTGCGTGTTGTCGGGCTGGCACCCGGACTGACGCTGGTATCCGGCGACCAGACCGACCAGGGCTTTGCCAACGCGCATCGCCAGACCGTGCTCGGCAAAAGCAGCACGCCCGAAGACATCGTGCGGGCCGCCTGCTATCTTGCCGATGCACGCGGTGTCACCGGCACCACGCTGCTGGTCGATGGCGGGCAGCACCTCGTACCGATGAACCGCGACGTGATGTTCGTCGCCACCTGAGCCTGCTTCGGCCACCACCGACCACGATACTCACCGAGCTCACCGAGACCATGACTTCCCTGCTGATGCATCCCGCCCTGTCCGACTGCCGCCGCGTGTTCCTGAGGAATTTCGAGGTAATGAGCAGCATCGGCGTGCACGACTTCGAAAAGCGCGACCAGCAACGCGTGCTGTTCAACGTCGAGCTCTACGTGCCGCTGGCCGACTCGACCCCGATGGACGACGAATTGCATGAAGTCGTCGATTACGAC
The DNA here is from genome assembly GCA_023653025.1 of Burkholderiaceae bacterium. Lineage (GTDB taxonomy): Bacteria > Pseudomonadota > Gammaproteobacteria > Burkholderiales > Burkholderiaceae_D > Pernthalerella. The sequence goes on along the minus strand of JAMNXS010000070.1, from coordinate 10,116 downwards.
TTCATCCGCGACACCATCGTCCAACGGCTCTCGCAAGGCCATACGCAACTGCAGGAGACCTTGTGCGACGACATTGCGCGCACGCTGCTCGCTCATCCCAAGGTGCGAGCGGTCCAGCTGTCGACCCAGAAGCCGGACGTCTACCCGGACTGCGATTCGGTCGGCGTCGAAGTCCTGTATTTCAGGGAGCGCACGTGAGCGACGCCATGACGAGCGAAGCTCCCGCCGGCCTGACCGCGCGCCGGGCCGAAAAGGCGGCTTACGAAAACAACAAGCTGCACAAGCGCCTGTGCCGTCTGGTCGGTCAGGCCATCGGCGACTTCAACATGATCGAGGACGGCGACAAGGTGATGGTCTGCCTGTCGGGCGGCAAGGACAGCTACGCGCTGCTCGACATCCTGCTCACGCTGCGCGAGCGGGCGCCGATCTCGTTCGACATCGTCGCGGTCAACCTCGACCAGAAGCAGCCGAACTTCCCGGCCGACATCTTGCCGGCCTACCTGCGCGACATCGGCGTGCCCTTTCACATCGAGACGCAGGACACGTACAGCATCGTCAAGCGAGTGATCCCCGAGGGCAAAACCACCTGCTCGCTGTGCTCGCGGCTGCGGCGCGGCATCCTCTACCGGATCGCCGGCGAACTGGGTGCGACCAAGATCGCGCTCGGCCATCACCGCGACGACATCATGGAGACTTTTTTCCTGAACATGTTCTTCGGCAGCAAACTCAAGGGCATGCCGCCGAAGCTGCAGTCGGACGACGGCAAGCATGTGGTCATCCGTCCGCTGGCCTATGTGCGCGAAGCCGACACCGAGCGCTATGCGGCGCTGCGCGAATTCCCGATCATTCCCTGCGACCTGTGCGGCAGCCAGGAGAACCTGCAGCGCAAGCAGATCAAGGCCATGCTGCGCGACTGGGAGAAAAAATTCCCCGGCCGCGTCGAGAACATCTTCTCGTCCCTGTCGACCGTGGTGCCGTCGCATCTGATGGATCGCTCGCTGTTCGACTTCGCCGGTCTGCAAGCCAGCGGCGTCGCGAATGCGGACGGTGATATCGCGTTCGACGAAGAGCCCTGCTCGACCGGCAGTCCGAGCGTGATCAAACTGCACACTCCGGGCCCCGACGACGACTGAATCCGCCATTGAGCGCTGGCAAAAGGCAGGCTTTTGCCCCTGTGTCGGCTGCCGGTCGCCTCGGGGGTGCATGCTAGAATTTTGCACCTCCCCAAGAACAGCCTATGAACGTTGTCATTCTTGCTGCCGGCATGGGCAAACGCATGCAGTCGGACCTGCCCAAGGTCCTGCATGCCCTGGCCGGCAAGCCGCTGCTGTCGCATGTGATCGACACGGCCAGAAGCCTGTCCCCGTCCCGCATCTGCGTCATCTACGGCCATGGTGGCGATGCCGTGCCGTCGCGGCTGGCGGCCGACGACCTGCGCTTCGTGATCCAGCAGCCGCAGCTCGGCACCGGGCATGCGGTGATGCAGGCGGTGCCCGAGCTGAGTGACGACGAGCCGACGCTTGTGCTATACGGCGACGTGCCGCTGACCTCGGCCGCGACCCTGACATCGCTGGCCGAGCAGGCCGGCAGCGACAAGCTGGCGGTGCTGACCGTGAATCTTGCCGACCCGACCGGCTACGGCCGCATCGTGCGCGAGAATGCACGCATCGTCCGCATCGTCGAGCAGAAAGATGCCAGCGCGGCCGAGCGGTCAATCAACGAAGTCAACACCGGCATCCTGATTGCGCCGACGAAGGCATTGAAGGCCTGGCTGTCGTCGCTGTCGAACGATAATGCGCAGCAGGAGTACTACCTGACCGACATCATCGCGATGGCGGTACGCGACGGCGTGCCGGTCGAGTCGGCCCAGCCTGCTTACGTGTGGGAAACGCTGGGCGTCAACAGCAAGGTGCAGCTGGCCGAACTCGAGCGCATCCACCAGCGGAACATCGCCGATGCCCTGCTCGAGCAGGGCGTCACCCTCGCCGATCCGGCGCGCCTCGACGTGCGCGGCACGCTGGTCTGCGGCCGCGACGTGGAAATCGATGTCGGCTGCGTGTTCGAGGGCCGGGTCGAACTGGCCGACGGCGTGAAGGTCGGTGCGCACTGCGTAATCCGCAACGCGACCGTCCTGCAACGCGCCGCCATCAAGCCGTTCTGCCACATCGACGAGGCCACCGTCGGCGCCGAGTCGCAGATCGGCCCGTATGCGCGGCTGCGGCCGGGCACCGTGCTGGGAGGCGATGTCCATATCGGCAATTTCGTCGAGGTCAAGAACGGCAGCTTCGGCGCCCACAGCAAGGCCAACCACCTCGCCTATGTCGGCGACGCGACCGTCGGCTCGCGCGTGAACATCGGCGCCGGCACGATCACCTGCAACTACGACGGCGCCAACAAGCACCGCACCATCATCGAGGACGACGCCTTCATCGGCAGCGACAGCCAGCTGGTTGCGCCGGTCACGGTCGGCAAGGGCGCTACGCTCGGCGCGGGCACCACGCTGACCAAGGATGCACCGGCCGGCGCACTGACCGTGTCGCGCGCCCGGCAAGTCTCTATCGCGGGCTGGCAGCGGCCCGTCAAACAGAAGAAACAGGATTAATCATGTGCGGCATCGTCGGCGCCGTCGCCCAGCGCGACATCGTTCCCGTCCTGCTCGAGGGCTTAAAGCGGCTCGAGTACCGCGGCTATGACTCCTGCGGCGTGGCCGTGCACAGCGGCGGCCTGCAGCGCTCGCGCAGCGTCGCCCGGGTCGCGGAACTGGAATCGCAAGTCGCCGCCACCGGCCTGTCCGGTCGCACCGGCATCGCACATACCCGCTGGGCGACGCACGGCGCGCCGGCCACCAACAACGCGCATCCGCATTTTTCCTCGCATGGCGGCAAGCCGCGGATCGCGGTCGTACACAACGGCATCATCGAAAATTACGAGCTCATCCGCAACGAACTCGGCAGCAAGGGCTACGTCTTCGAGTCGCAAACCGACACCGAAGCCATCGCGCATCTGGTCAACGACCTGTACGACGGCGACTTGCTGCGTACCGTACAGCGCGCGGTCAGGAGGTTGCACGGCGCTTTCGCGATCGCCGTTTTCTGCGAGGGCGAACCGCACAGAGTCGTCGGCGCCCGCGTCGGCTGCCCGCTGGTGGTCGGACTGGGCGACGGCGAGAACTTCGTCGCTTCCGATGCGATGGCACTCTCCGGTACCACCGACCAGATCGTCTATCTCGAGGAAGGCGACGTCGTCGACGTGACGCTGGCCGGCGTGGCCATCACCGACAACCGCGATGCGCCGGTCGAGCGCAGCGTGCAGACCGTGCATGCGTATTCCGGCGCGATCGATCTCGGCCCCTACCGGCACTACATGCAGAAGGAAATCTTCGAGCAGCCGCGCGCCATCGGCGACACTCTCGAAGGCGTGCTCGGTTTTGCGCCTGACCTGTTCGGCAAGAGCGCGGCCGAAGTATTCGCCGGCATCGACGCGATCCAGATCCTCGCCTGCGGCACCAGCTACTACTCGGGGATGACCGCGAAATACTGGCTCGAGTCGCTGGCCGGCCTGCCGACGCAGGTCGAGATCGCCAGCGAATACCGGTATCGCGAGCCGGCCGTAAACCCGAACGCACTGGTGGTCGTGATCTCGCAGTCCGGCGAGACCGCCGACACGATGGCGGCGCTGAAGTACGCGAAAGAGCTCGGCCACAAGCACTCGCTGGCGATCTGCAACGTCGGCACCTCGGCGATGGTGCGCGAGACCACGCTGTCCTACCTGACCCGCGCCGGCGTCGAGATCGGCGTCGCATCGACCAAGGCCTTCACCACACAGCTCGCGGCGCTGTTCCTGCTGACGCTGACGCTGGCCAGGCTGCGCGGCCGGCTCGATGCAGATACCGAGGCCGCCCACCTGAAGAACCTGCGCCACCTGCCCGTCGCGCTGTCGTCGGTGCTGGCGCTCGAGCCGCAGATCATCGGCTGGGCCGACGCCTTCGCGCGCAAGGAAAACGCGCTGTTCCTCGGCCGCGGCCTGCACTACCCGATTGCGCTCGAGGGTGCGCTGAAGCTGAAGGAAATCTCGTACATCCATGCCGAGGCGTATCCGGCCGGCGAACTCAAGCACGGGCCGCTGGCGCTGGTGACCGAGGAAATGCCGGTCGTGACAGTGGCGCCCAACGATGCGCTGATCGAGAAGCTGAAGTCCAACATGCAGGAAGTGCGCGCGCGTGGCGGCCAGCTGTACGTGTTCGCCGACGCCGATTCGCGCATCACTCCGGGCGACGGCATCCACGTCATCCGCATGCCCGAGCACTACGGCCTGCTGTCTCCCATCCTGCATGTCGTGCCGCTGCAGCTGCTGGCCTATCACACCGCGCTGGCGCGCGGCACCGATGTCGACAAGCCGAGGAATCTGGCGAAGTCGGTGACGGTGGAGTAGCCGCCGGCCGCCCTCGCCGGCCGCCCTGTCCGGGCGCAGGCCCGCAGCGTGCGGCGATCCCTGTGTGCCCCGGCAACTGTTGATCCGGCACCAGATTTTCCGGCTATACTCCGCAAATTGACGTTGACGTAAGCGTCAACCAAAGCCGCAGAACAAGAGCCGCCAGCACGGCCCCCGCCTCCCGGAGACACCATGACCGACCTGTCCGTCGCGCAAAGCCTGACCGCCTACACCCCAAGGAACAAAGTCCGCTTCGTCACTGCCGCCTCGCTGTTCGACGGGCATGACGCGTCGATCAACATCATGCGCCGCATCCTGATGGCGCAGGGCGCGGAGGTGATCCACCTCGGCCACAACCGCTCGGTCGACGACATCGTCACCACCGCGCTGCAGGAAGACGTGCAGGGCATCGCCATCTCGAGCTACCAGGGCGGTCATGTCGAATACTTCAAGTACATGATTGATCTGCTGAAGGAACGCGGCGGCGAGCACATCAAGGTGTTCGGCGGCGGCGGCGGAGTGATCGTACCGGCCGAAATCGCCGAGCTGCATGCCTACGGCGTGGCGCGCATCTTCAGCCCGGAGGACGGGCAGCGGATGGGACTGGTGGGCATGATCCTGCACATGATCTCCAGCTGCGACACAGATCTTTCGGTGCATGCGCCGAGCACGATCGCGCCCCTGCAGCACGAAGATTTCGGCGTCCGCCAGCGGCCGCTGGCCCAGCTGATCACGGCGCTGGAAAACGGCAAGGCGGCGCCGGCCCTGAAGCAGGCGCTGCACGAGGCGGCCGCAAAAACGACGATACCGGCGCTGGGCATCACCGGCACCGGCGGCGCCGGCAAATCCTCGCTGACGGACGAACTGATCCGCCGCCTGCGCATCGACCAGGACGACCGGCTTAACATCGCCGTCATCTCGATCGACCCGTCGCGCCGTAAGTCCGGCGGCGCGCTGCTGGGCGACCGCATCCGCATGAATGCGATTTCGCCCTGGCACGGAACGTCGCGCGTCTTCATGCGCTCGCTGGCCACGCGCGAGGCCGGCTCCGAGATCTCGCAGGCGCTGCCGGACGTGATCGCCGCCTGCCGCGTGGCCGGGTTCGACCTGGTCGTCGTCGAGACTTCCGGCATCGGCCAGGGCGACGCAGCGATCGTCCCGCATGTGGACCTGAGCCTGTACGTGATGACGCCGGAGTTCGGCGCCGCCTCGCAGCTGGAGAAGATCGACATGCTCGACTTCGCCGACTTCGTGGCCATCAACAAGTTCGACCGCAAGGGTGCGCAGGACGCGCTGCGCGACGTGGCCAAGCAGGTGCAGCGCAATCGCGAGGCCTGGAACCAGACGCCGGAGCAGATGCCGGTGTTCGGCACGCAAGCCTCGCGCTTCAATGACGACGGCGTCACCGCGCTCTACCAGGGGCTGCTGCCGGCACTGGCCGAGCGGGGACTGAAGACCGCCGCCAGTCGGCTGGCGCCGGTGGCCGTGCGCTTCTCGTCGGGCCGCAATGCGATCGTGCCGCCGGCGCGCGGCCGCTACCTGGCCGAGATTGCCGATGCGGTGCGCGCGTATCACCGCCGCGTCGAGCGGCAGGCCGTCGTCGCCCGTGAGCGCCAGCAGTTGACGGAAACGAAACGCATGCTGTCGGCAGCCGGCAAGACCGCCGATCTCGATGAACTGATCGTCCAGCGCGAGCACGCGCTCGACCCCGGCGCTCGCGCCTTGCTGGCCGACTGGCCGCAGCTGCGGGCCACCTACTCGGGCGACGAGCACGTCGTCACAATCCGCGACAAGGAAATCCGCACGCGCCTGACCATCGAGACCCTGTCGGGCAATCGCGTGCGCAAGGTCGCGCTGCCGGCCTACGCGGATCACGGCGACCTGCTGCAGTGGCTGATGAAGGAAAACCTGCCCGGCTACTTCCCGTACACGGCTGGCGTGTTTCCGTTCAAGCGGGAAAACGAAGACCCGACCCGCATGTTCGCCGGCGAAGGCGATGCCTTCCGCACGAACCGCCGCTTCAAGCTGGTGTCCGAAGGCATGCCGGCCAAGCGCCTGTCGACTGCGTTCGACTCAGTCACGCTGTACGGCGCCGACCCGGCGCTGCGTCCCGACATCTATGGCAAGGTCGGCAATTCCGGCGTGTCGATCGCTACGCTCGATGACATGAAGGTGCTGTACGACGGCTTCGACTTGTGCGACCCGACGACCTCGGTATCGATGACCATCAACGGCCCCGCGCCGACGATACTCGCGTTTTTCATGAACACCGCGATCGACCAGCAACTCGACAAGTTCCGTGCCGACACGGGCCGCGAGCCGGCTGCCGAAGAGGCGGCGCAGATCAGGGCCCGGGTGCTGAACAGCGTGCGCGGCACGGTGCAGGCCGACATCCTGAAGGAAGACCAGGGCCAGAACACCTGCATCTTCTCGACCGAGTTCTCGCTGAAGGTGATGGGCGACATACAGCAGTATTTCGTCGACCATCAGGTGCGCAACTTCTATTCGGTGTCGATCTCGGGCTACCACATCGCCGAGGCCGGCGCGAACCCAGTCTCGCAGCTTGCGTTCACGCTGTCGAACGGCTTCACCTTCGTCGAAGCCTATCTGGCGCGCGGCATGCACATCGACGACTTCGCGCCCAACCTGTCGTTCTTCTTCTCGAACGGCATGGACCCGGAATACACGGTGCTCGGCCGCGTCGCGCGCCGCATCTGGGCCGTGACGATGAAGGAAAAATACGGCGCGAACGAGCGCAGCCAGAAATTGAAGTACCACATCCAGACCTCGGGCCGCTCGCTGCACGCGCAGGAAGTCGACTTCAACGACATCCGCACAACGCTGCAGGCGCTGATCGCCATCTACGACAACTGCAACTCGCTGCACACGAACGCCTACGACGAAGCGATCACTACGCCGACCGATGAATCGGTGCGCCGCGCACTGGCGATCCAGCTGATCATCAACCGCGAATGGGGCCTCGCGAAAAACGAGAATCCGAACCAGGGCGCATTCATCCTCGACGAGCTGACCGATCTGGTCGAAGAAGCGGTGCTGCAGGAATTCGAGCGCATCGCCGAGCGCGGCGGCGTGCTGGGCGCGATGGAAACCGGCTACCAGCGCAGCAAGATCCAGGAAGAGTCTCTACTGTACGAACACAAGAAGCACGACGGCAGCCTGCCCATCATCGGCGTGAACATCTTCCGCAATCCGAAGGGCGACACCATCCCGCAGCAACTGGAACTGGCGCGCTCGACCGACGAGGAAAAGCAGTCGCAACTCAAGCGCCTCGCCGATTTCCATGCGCGGCACAAAGATGAAGCGCCGAAGGCGCTGGCCGCGCTGCAGCAGGCGGTCATCGATGACGGCAATGTCTTTGCCCAGCTGATGGACGCAGTGCGCGTCTGCTCGCTGGGGCAGATCACCGAGGCCTTGTTCGAGGTGGGGGGGCAGTACCGGCGCAGCATGTAATCCTTGACTTTCAGTACCGAAATCGGCACTCTTTAGGTCTGTTTAGTACTGAAAATGCAGATCATGAACAACATTCTCACGGTAGCGACCCTAAAGCGCCGGGGCATGGCGGCTATCGAAGAGGGGCTTCAGCGCGGTCCCGTACATATCGTCAAACGCAACAAGCCCGCCGCCGTCATCCTGACGGAAGACCAGTACCAACGCCTGCTCAGTGGCCGCCCGAGCGCGGCCCCGGGCCTGACCGCGGTGCAGTGGCTGCTGTCCCAGCCCTCGGCCGGCACCCGCAGCAAGGCCGATATCGATGCCCAATTGAACGGCGAACGGCAATGGTGACCCCGGAGTGATCGTTTTTTTTGATGCCAGTGCGCTGATTTATCTGATCGAGGGTCGCGAGCCCTTCGCGACCAAAGTTCGCGAATCCCTGATCGGACTGTCCGACCGTTTTCCCGGGATCGGCACGGCCCTGAGCCGGCTCTCGTGGCTGGAATGCCGCGTCGGCCCGATGCGTAACAATGATGCAACCACCCTTGGGCGTTATGACGCTTTCTTCGCGCGCGAAGATATTGTCTGGGTCGAGCTCACCCGTGAAGTAATTGAGCTGGCTGCGGCGATCCGCGCCCGACACGGGCTGCGCACGCCCGACGCGCTGCAGGCGGCATGTTGCCTGCAACTCGGACAGGAACATTTACTCCTGTCCGGCGATACGTCCTTCGGCAAGGTCACGGGCTTGAACGCGATGGTTCTCTGCTGACCGGCCGTCGCCTGGCAGGCTTGTCAGCGCAGCTCCGGCTGCAACATTACAATGGGGCATGCCCTTCACCCCCGACCATTTCGAGCCTACCGACGCCGCGCTGGAAGCGCGGCTGTCTGCCATCGACATTGCAGGCTACGGCAAGACCCGCAACCACCTTCATGGCAAGGTCACGCGGCTGTCGCCTTACCTCACGCACGGCTTCGTCTCGATCCCGGAACTGTTCGAACGCCTGCCCCGGCTGACGCTGGCCGACAAGCTGGCTTTCGAGTTCGGCTGGCGCGAATTCTTCCATCATGTATGGAGCCGCGAGGGCGAGCGCATCCTGAAGGATATGCGCCCCGGCCTGCCCGGCGTGCGCTATGCCGGCGATCTGCCCGACGACATCCGCGAGGGCCGCACCGGCATCGCTGCCATCGACCGCGCGGTGCACCAGCTGTACGCCACCGGCTACCTGCACAACCACGCGCGCATGTGGATGGCCAGCTACGTCGTCCACCTGCGCAAGGTGCACTGGCGCGCAGGCGCGGACTGGATGCATGCGCACCTGCTCGACGGCGACCTTGCGTCCAACCACCTGTCATGGCAGTGGGTCGCGGCCACCTTCAGCAGCAAGCCCTACCTGTTCAATGCGGAGAATGTCGCGCGCTACGCGCCGGCGGACTGGCATGGCGCGCGCAGCGCGCTCGACACCAGCTATGAAGCGCTGGAAGACATCGCGCGCAGCAATCGCACGCTGGATGCTGCGCCTGCCCTGGTCGGCATCACCGAGCCCGAGTTGCTGTCATCGCCGCCATCGACGGCGCCGGAATCGATACCCTCATCAGAACGGGTCCGGCTCGTGCATCCGTGGATGCTCGACGGGCACCGGTTCGACGGGTTGCGGCTGGGTGTGATCCACGCGCCCTTCCATCGGCGTTTTCCATGGTCCGGGCTGCGCTGGCGCTTCGTGATGGATAGAATGTCGGCGACCACGGATGCCGTTTTCGTCGGCAACCTGAACGAACTGAACGCCATGCTGTCCGAGACCCCGCACGTCGAATCGACCGCGACCCTGAATCCCGGCTACCGCGAACTGCTGCCGACGCTGTGCACGCGGCTGGACGACGCGCCGCGTCGCTTCGACAACCCGCTCAGAACCTGCCGCTCGTTTTCCGCGTTCTGGGCGCAGTGCGCGGGCGAGCAGCGCGAACGGGGCTGGCACCGATGAAGCTGGGCGTGGTCTGGTTCAAGCGCGACCTGCGCGTGTTCGACCATGCGCCGCTGGTCGAGGCCGCGAAGCACCGCCAGGTGCTGCCGCTCTACGTCTACGAGCCCGAGCTGGTGCGGGCGCCGGATTGCGCGCCGCAGCACATCCATTTCATCAACGAGTGCCTGACGGATCTCGACCAGGCCCTGTCGGCACGCGGCAGCCCGCTGCTGATCCAATACGGCGAGATCGTCACGGTGCTCAAGCGCGTGCT
>JAMNXS010000069.1 GCA_023653025.1 Burkholderiaceae bacterium | reverse complement strand
TCGCCCTCCATCCGCTGCGCGTGATAGATGTCGTACTGGACGAAGGCATTGGGCGCGCCGACCTCGTCGAGCACGGCTATGGCCTTGGCCGTGCTGTCGAGCCAGAAGCCGGGAATGTCGTAGGTGTTGATCGGCTCGACCAGCAGCGCGATATCGTGCCCGGCCAACTCCGTCGCGGCAAAGCGCAGGTTAGCGACCAGCGTCTGCCGCGCCTGCGCATCGCCGATGCCGGCCGGCGGCTTGCCCGCGAGGCAGTTGATCTTCTTCACGCCGAGGGCGGTCGCATAGGCGATCGCCTGCGCGACGCCAGCGCGGAATTCATCGACGCGCGCGGGATCGCAGGCGATGCCGCGGTCGCCGGCGGCCCAGTCACCGGCCGGAAGGTTGTGCAGCACCATCGTCAGGCCGTGCGCATCGAGCAGCGCCTTCAGGTCGGCGGCCGGCAGCTCATACGGAAACTGGCACTCGACCGCATCGAAACCGGCCCGCGCGGCACGCTCGAAGCGTTGCGCGAACGGGACCTCGGTGAAAAGCATCGACAGGTTGGCGGCGAATTTTGGCAAGGGAATCTCCGTATTCTTTTTTTTTGAATGTAACAGGTGGCGGCGGGTTTCGCTTCGCTCTACCCGCCCTACGCCCGATACCCAATGCATCATGATTTAGCCATAGGGCGGGTAGAGCGAAGCGAAACCCGCCATCGACTCGGCCTATCGCACCACACCTCGCCTGTGAGACACTGTCGAGCCTCTGTCACGCACATCATCATGCTTGAATTCCTCTACGAACTGAACTGGGTCGTCATCGGCCAGATCATCCTGATCGACATCCTGCTCGGCGGCGACAACGCGCTCGTCATCGCCCTCGCCTGCCGCCGCCTGCCGGATCATTTGCGGATGAAGGGCATCGTCGGCGGCACGCTTGGCGCGATCATCATCCGTATCGTGCTGATCGGGTTTGCCGTCACCCTGCTCAACGTGCCGTACCTGAAGCTGGTCGGCGGCGTGCTGCTGATCTGGATCGGCATCAAGCTGCTGACCGACGCCGACGACAGCGCGCACGAGATCGACGGCGGCGACCGCCTGTTCACCGCGATCCGCACCGTGCTGGTGGCGGATCTGGTGATGAGCATCGACAACGTGATCGCCGTCGCCAGCGCCGCCGAGCACGCCGCATCGGAGCACAAGCTGCTGCTGGTGGCCTTCGGCATCATGGTCAGCATACCGATCATTATCTGGGGCAGCTCGCTGATACTGAAGCTGATGAACCGCATGCCGGCCATCATTACGCTCGGCGCGGCGCTGCTCGGGTACCTGGGCGGCTCGATGATCTCGAAGGACATTGCGATCGCGGCCCACGCGGCCGAGGTGTTGCCGCTGGACCTGCTGAAATTCCACGAGGTCGGGGTACATCTGAGCCTGACCGGCACCGCCGGCGCCATTCTGGTGGTGGCGGCGGCGCGCTGGATCAGGCAGCGCGGCGCCGGGCAGCGGGACGGCGATTCGCTGGCCCGGTAGCCATGGCACCGGTTCAGCCCTCGAGCAGCAGCCTGTCTTCCCCCACCTCGAACAGGGCCGGATCGATGTCGGTGCGCAGCCGGTACGACAGGCGCGCCGGATCGGCCGGGTCGACGTAGACCGCATCGAACAGGCCTGCGGTCGGCTCCGGCACCGGCGGCAGCCGGCGCCACGCACTGGCCTCGGTGGCGTACAGGCCGACGACCTCGTCGGCTGCCAGCACCAGCGGCGCGGCATCGGGCGCCGGCGAATAGACGATGCCGACCGTCGCGACCGTCTGGCCGAAGCCGAGAAATTCCGCCAATGCCACCACCGGCAGCACGCCGCCGCGCCACTGCAAGTGCAGCCGCTCGACGCCATCCTGCGCCAGCCGCGCCTCCTGCGTCAGCACCTCGTGTACCGCCGATGCATCGAGCATCAGGTGGATCGGTCCGGCCCGGACTTGCAGACAGAGCATAGCCATCGCTAGCCGGGCAAGGCTGCCGGCGTGCCGGACAGTGCAGGCCGCTCGTCGCCGATGTTCTCGGCCAGCCGGTAGATCGCGCCGCAGTCGAGAATCAGCACCACCCGGCCGTCGCCGAGAATCGACGCGCCGCCGACGCCGGGCAATTCGGTCAGGCGCGGATGAATGTCCTTGCTGAACAGTTCATGCCGGCCCAGTACTTCGGACACCGAGATGCCCAGCATGCGCTGTGAATCCGACAGCACGACGGCAAACCGGTGCGGCGCGGCCGACGCGCTGCGCGCGTAGCCGAGCAGGTCGTCGAGGCGCGCGATCGGCAGGAAGCTGCCGCGCAGCAGCACGGCTTTGCGGCCCTTGACGGACTGGATGTCCTCCTCGTTGAGTTCGATGACCTCGGCCACGTAGCGCGCCGGAATCGCGAGGGTCTGGTTGGCCGCCGTCACCAGCAGCACCTCCTGCACCGCCGCCGACAGCGGCATGAACATCGCGAACGAGGTGCCGCGGCCGACGCTGGAATCGAGATGGATGTTGCCGCCCAGCCGCATGATGTTGGTGCGCACCACATCCATGCCGACGCCGCGGCCGGAAGTTTCGGTGACCACCTCGGCCGTCGAAAAACCGGGCCGGAAAATGAATTTCAGGATTTCGTCGATGCCCATGCCGAGGCTGTCCTCCTCGCGCACGAGGCCACGCTCGACCGCCTTGCGCCGGACCTTTTCGGGGTCGATGCCGCGCCCGTCATCGATGACGCGGATCACCACGCGCGCGCCCTGCTGCTCGGCCTGCACGCGGATCACCGCCTCTTCCGGCTTGCCGACGGCGCGCCGCTCGTCCGGCGTCTCGATGCCGTGATCGACGCTGTTGCGGATCATGTGCAGCAGCGGATCGGACAGCGACTCGACCATCGCCTTGTCGATCTTCACGTCCTGGCCGCTGAGCTCGAGCCGCACGCGCTTGCCCTGGCTCTGCGCGAGGTCGCGCACCATGCGCGGCAGGCGCTTGAAGACCAGATCGACCGGCACCACACGCAATTCCATCACGCCGTCCTGCAGGCGTGACAGCGCGCCCTGGATCTGGGCTTCGACCTCGGCCAGCCGGCGCGACTGCGCATCGACCAGGTCCATCAGTCGCTGGAAATCTTCGTTGTCGTCGAGCCGGCCGTCGAGTTCGTGCCGCAGCGACTGCAGGAGGTCGCGCTGGCGGCGGTCGCCGATCAGGTGCGATAGCTGGCCGCGGATGATCACCATCTCGCCGATCTGATTCATGAACTGGTCGAGCGTCTCGCCCGGAACCCGGATGAAATTCGATGCTGCGGCGCCCAGCGGCGTGCCGGTCGGCGGATTGGCCGGCGGCGTCGCGGCCGCCTTGGGCACCGGCGCCGTTGCCGCCGCGCCGGCAGCGGCGGCAGGTTCGGCGGCAGACTCGGCGACCGGCGCGGCGGCGGGTGCAGCCGCTGTGTCCGAGACCGCCGTCGACGTGGCCGCGCTCACTGCCGGCGCGGCGCCGGAGCCCGTGCTGCCGGCGGTGGCCGACAGCTTCAGGAAACCCTGTCCCTGGTCGATATCCTGCAACTCGCGGTCGATCGTGGCGCGGTCGGCTGTCGAGAAAAACAGGATCTCGTACCAGTTCTCGTCCTGCTGGAATACCGAGCGGTTGCTGATGATCGTGCCACGCGACTGTATCCACTCGATGAAGGCCGACGCGAGCCGCTCGGACGATTCGAGATGGGCGTCGATCACATAGGCGCTCGCGCCGGCGGCCTCGAGTTCGCCGATCTGGCGGATGTTCTCGGGCGTCAGCAAATCGACCAGCTCTTGCGGCAGCTTCAGCTTGGACGCCAGCTCGGTCTGCGTGGCGCGGGCCTCGCCGCCGATCCCGCTCTGCTGCCACAGGTAGGCCTGGATGCGCTTGTTGATCGCGCTCACATGCTCGGATGCGACCAGTTCACCGAACTTGGCGGCATTGGGCGCCAGCGAAAACTCGCGGATGGTATTGATGGCCTCGAGCGTGATCGTCAGCAGCAGACTGTGCTCGGCGCCGGCCTGCTCGTCGCGGCGATACACGTCCGACAACAGCAGCGGCAGGTTGAAATAGACGTCGCTGAACTTGGTACTCAGGTACTCGTGTACGCGCAAGAAGGCAGCGCCAACGCGATGCATCGCGTCGCGATCCGACGGGTCGATGGCGGGCAGCTGCGACGCAATGTCGTCGAGCAGCGCAACCAGGCTTTTCTGCAGCGTCTCCTCGAGGATATTGCCGAGCTCGGCCTCGCCGAACGAGCTGCCGCTGACCTCGCCGAGCTGGCGCAGGTCGGCGATGAAATCGACGATGCAGTTGACGATGCGGCGGCTGTCGAAGGCTACCGCGGCCGAGTCGGGCAAGGCATCGATGATGGCGCGGATGTCTTTCGACAGGCCGTTGTACTGCAGCTTCTGCGTCGAGCGCGCCATCCATGCGAGCGGACGGCGGATGTCGTTCGCGACCTGGAATACCAGCTCGGGATCGTCCTTGGCCGCCACCGACGAGGCCAGTAATTCGAGCAGCGGAATGCCGTTGCGAACCATGCGGAAGAACACTTCCTGCTCGCGCGCCAGCGGCTGCGGTTCTGCGGCTTTCGGCTTGGGCGGGGCTGCCGCTGCAGCGGGAGCTTCAGCAGCCGGTGCCTCGGGCGCGGCCGGCGTTGCCGGTGCTGCCGCTGCAGGCGCCGGGGCTGCTGCTGCAGGGGCGGCGGGTGTGGCCGGCGCTGCGGGGGCAGGTGTGGCCGGCGCTGCGGCGGCAGGCGACGGCGCGCCGGTCGAGGCCGCCTGGTAGGCAGCCTGCAGTTCGTCGGTGAGGCCGGGCGGCAGCTCGCCGTCGGCGCGCTCGGCAACAGCCATCGCGCGCAAGACCTTGATCGCGTCCAGCGCGCGCAGCAGCAAATCCACCCTCGGTTTGTCGAGGCCAGCGATACCTTCGCGCACCAGACCCAGCAGGTCTTCGGCGCGGTGCGCGATTTTTTCGAGGGCGGTCAGTTCCATCACCCGGCTCAGGCCCTTGAGCGAGTGGAAGGCGCGGAACAGGCCGGACAGCTCCTCGCCGTCCAGCTGCACGCCGTCGGCCTTGACCAGCAGCGCCTCGATCGCCTCGACGTGCTCCTCGGTCTCGACCGCGTACTGCGCCCAGATGGTTTCGATGAAGTCGGCTGACATGGGTCGTGTCCGTGACTGGCGGTGGCGGGAGGGTCAGATACCCAGCGTCTTGCGGATCGACTTGACGATCTCGTGGCCCTTCTTCGCGCCGAGGTCGAGGCTCATCGCGCCGGAAGGCTTGGCAATCACGTCGGCCGCGCCCAGCTTGCGCGCTTCGAGCGCCTGGGGCGATCCGGCCTGCGCGACCGACGAGACGATAATGACCGGCACGTCGCTCAGCAATCGTAGCCGGCGCAGGCACTCGATGCCGTCCATTTGCGGCATTTCGATGTCGAGCAGTACGAGGTCGGGCGGGCTGGTCTTGATGCTTTGCAGCGCCTCGATGCCGTTGCCGGCCTCACCACACACATTGAGGTCGGCATCGGCGGAGATGATGCCTTTCAGCAGCGCGCGCATCACAAAGGAATCGTCGACGATCAGTATGTTTTTCTGGCTCATTCTGTTTGGCTGGTCCGGTTAATCATGCAAGGCTGGAAGAGGTTCCGAACATCGACTGGCCTGCCAGCCTCGCGAGGCGGCGCCCGATGTCCTGCGGAGAGAGAATCGCGGTTGCGAGGCCGGCCTCGATGACCGAGCCGGGCATGCCATCGACTACGCAGGTGGACGGATCCTGCGCGAGGATGGTCGCGCCCCTGGCGTCGATCAGTTCGCGGCTGCCCTGCAGGCCGTCGCTGCCCATGCCGGTCATCACCACGCCGATCACGGGGCAGGAGACGCGGGTGGCGGAAGCGAACAGCACGTTGGCGTTCGGATGGATCGGCGCCTCGGGATTGAGGCGCTCGAACAGGCGCAGCATGCCGGGCGCCGACTCGCGCACGACGACATCCTGCCCGCCTTTCGCGATCACGACCATGCCCGGCTTGAGCTCGAGGTTGTCGCTGCTCTCGATCACGTTCAGCCCGGTGTCGATGCGCAGATGCGCGGCCAGCCCGGCGGTGAACATCGGCGGCATGTGCTGCGCGATCACAACCGGGCACTTCAGCGCGCCCATCGCCTTCAGGAACGGCGGCAGCGTCACCGGGCCGCCGGTCGAGATACCGACCACGATTAGGCCCGGCGATTGCTGCTGGCTGTCGCGCCGCAGCCGCGGCGGGGCCGCCGGCATGTCGAACGCTGACGCCGGCGCAGCGGCGGGACTGCGGAAGGCCGCCGCGCCGCCGCCGAGCGGTACGCGGCGCTTGCGCTGACCCCAGAAGCGCAGTTTTTCGACCAGTTCCTGACCGATCTTGGCAATGTCGAGCTGGACGAACGACGACTGCTTGGCAATGAAGTCCACCGCGCCGAGTTCGAGCGCCTTGATGGTGGTCGCCGAATCGCGCTCGGTCAGGCTGCTGACCATAATGATCGGACACGGCGCGCTGGCCATGATCTCGCGCACGGCGTCGAGCCCGTTCATGACCGGCATCTCGACGTCCATCGTGATCACGTCCGGCCGCAGTTCGCGGGCCATCTGCACGGCCACCTGGCCGTTCGGCGCCTCGCCGACGACCGAAATCTTGGCACCATCGCCCACCATCTTGCGGATGGCGATGCGCATGAAGGCGGAGTCGTCCGAGATCAGCAGCTTGATCATGCCGTCACCTTCACGTCATTGCGGATGTACCACGAGCCGCCGGCGCCGAACTGCGAACTGAAATATTCGGTCGCTAGCAGGCGTACCGCACTGCCGAGCACCAGCACGCCGCCCGGCGCGATCGCGCGCGCGAGCATGGTCTGCACCTGGCGCTTGACGCTGTCCTCGAAGTAGATCAGCACGTTGCGGCAAAATGCGAGGTCGATGTCCTCGCAGGGCGGCCGGCTGTCCATCAGGTTGAAACGCGAAAAATTCACATAGCTGCGCACCCAGGGCCGCACCGCATAAAAAGCCTCGCTGCGGTCGGCGCGCGGATCGGTCGGCGGCACCGACTCGAGCATCTCCTTCCACTCCGGCGGCATGTCGCGGATCGAGCCCATCGCGATGTTGCTGTAGACGCCGTCGCGCGCGGTGCGCAGCACCTGGTTCGAGATGTCGGTGCCCAGCACTGACATCGACCAGCCATCGGTGAGGCGCACGCCAAACTCGCTCCACATCGCCTTCTGCCGCGATTGCAGGTATTTCAGCGTCAGGAACGCCAGATCGTATGCCTCCTCGCCCGACGAGCAGGCGGCCGACCACAGCCGCAGCCGGCGACCCGACTGCCGGATCTGCTCGAGGTGCGGCAGGATGTCGCGCCGCGTCATCTCCATCAGCTCGGGCTCGCGGTAGAAGTAGGTTTCATGCACGGTCAAGCACTCGACCAGCGATTGCCATTCCGGATGGTCGGCCGCCAGCGTATTCATCGACGCCACCCAGGCTTCGACGGCGGCTGCCGGCACGGCTTCCATGATGCGGCCGAGCTTGCGCTCGACCAGCCCGCCCGGCTTGATGCCGAAGCGTGACTCGACGCCGCTCATCAGCGAATTCAGCGCCAGCGTGAAGCCACGGCCAGCCTTGCTGAACGGGTCGGCGGCGCTATCGGCTGCGGTGGAGGAATACAGGGGGGTGGCCAATTGGGAGCCTTTATCAGGGATTGCGGTTTGCCAGCGGGTCGAGCGAGAACAGCGAATACAGTTTGCCGTCGTATTTGCCGACCTCGGGCAGATAATCGGATTGCCGGCTGCGCACGGGCGTAATGTCGGGCTCGGGAATATCGATCACGCCGTCGACGCGATCGGCCAGCAGCGCCCAGTTGGCACCCTGCACGCGCACCAGAATATAAACCGGCGCCGCCGCCGGCGCCGAGGCCTGCAGACCGAGCAGCTTGCGCAGATCGAGCGACGCCGCCAGCTCGCCCTTGATCTGGATGATCGTCGGCGCCGCCGCGTCGCCGTCGGGCAGCGCGACGCCTTCGAAAAACTCTTCGATGCGCTCGACGCGCGACAGGTCGAGCGCGCAGCGCTCGCCGGCCACGCTGAACGACAGCAGCCGGCGCGTTGGAATCGCCGCGCGCTCGACCAGCGCGACCTCGCCGCCGTGGCGCGCGACATAGCGCTGGTAGCGTTCCATCCGCTCCGGCGACAGCAGGCCGTCAAGCGACACCAGGCCGGTCATGCGCGCAGCCCACTCGCCGCTGCCGGGCAGGTAGCCGTCAAGCTGGCTGTCGCCGACGGCCAGCGCCTGCAGTTCGGCGGTATCGTGGTTTTCTATGCCGATCACGCCGGCGACCGAAATGCCGACCGTGATGTCGCCACTGCCGACGATGATCACGTTGGTGGCCGGCTCGTCGCCGCGCTGCCCGAGCAGGCGCGCCAGCGACAGCACCAGCAGCGCGCTGCCGCGCAGGCGCATCAGCCCCTCGATCTCGGGGCTGGCGCCCGGCAATTCGGTAATGGCGCTGATATCGACGATCTCGCGCACGTCCTTCATGTGGAAGGCAAAGATCTCGCCGCCGTCGCGCACGGCCAGTACCGGCAGGTCGAACCGTCGCGCTGCCGCGCCGGCACGCCCGTCGAATTCCTGCGCATGGCCGAGCAGGCCGCCGCCGCCTTCCGGCACGTCATGCGCGCGCACGCCCTCGAGCGCCAGCCGCGACTCATCCAGCAGCAGAGTCAGCATGCCGTCCACGGTCAGTTCGCCGCAAATCATCGACGCGGCGCCGCCGCCGGCATAGACGGCCAGTTCGTCTTCGCCGACCTCGACCTTGCGCAGCACGCGATCGACCTGCACGACCACGGTGTCGCGGCTGCCGGAAACCAGCAGCAGGTTGCCGCCCTCGATGGCCTGGCGCTCGCCCATACCGAGCTTGGCGGCCAGGTCGAGCTTGACGACGACGTTGCCGCCGACATTGACCAGTCCTTCGACCTCGGGCGGCGCATAGGGTAGCGGCGTGACGGCCAGCGGCTCCAGCACCTTGCTGATGCCCCGGGCCGGAAACGCGAAGCGGCTTTGCCCCAATTCGAAGAGAACCAGTTCCATCGGCGTCCTTGTCGCTAGATGACGAACTTCTTGATTTCCTTGCGGGTCGAGTCGGCCACCCGCGACAGCTCGATCATGCTGGCTGCCAGTTCCTCGGAGGCGGCCGAATTGCTGTGCGCGATCTTGTCGAGGTTCGACACGTTCTCGTTGATCTCATGCACCATGCGGCCCTGCTCCTCGACCGCCGACGAGATCCGCTGCAGCATGCTGTCGGTCATGTTCGAGGTCTGCACGATGCTTTCCATGTCGGCACTGACCTCCTTCACCGCCACCACCGCGCGCGCAGCCTCGGTAACGGCCTGCTGGATCAGGAGCGTGATCTCCTTGGCGCTCTCGCCGCTGCTGGCGGCCAGTTTGCCGACTTCTTCGGCGACGACCGCAAAGCCCTTGCCGTGCTCGCCGGCGCGCGCGGCCTCGATGGCAGCGTTGAGCGACAGCAGATTGGTCTTGTTGGCGATTTTCTCGATCACTTCGGTGATCTTGCTGATCTTCTCGGAGTTGGCGGAGATGCCGTTGACGACCTCGACCATCTGCGCCATCTTCTGGCGGCCCTGGCGCACCACGTCGGCCGATGCCTGCGCCTGCTTGCTGGCGGTCTCGGTACTGGACGAGATGTCGTTGATCGCAGTGGCGGTCTGGCGGATCGACGTGACCACCTGGCCGATGTACTGCGTCTGGCTCTGCGCGCCGTCGGCCAGCTGGCCGATCGCGGTGCTGGTCTCGCTGGCGGCGCGCGCGACCTGCTGCGCGTTGTCGCCGATGTCCTTCATCGAGCTGCCGAGCACGACCATCGAGCGGTTGATGTCCTCCTTCAGCTTGGCCAGCGCGCCGCTGGCTTCGGCCGTTACGCGCGGCGTCAGGTCGCCGCGCGCCAGCGCATCCATCACGACGGCAATATCATTGACGGTCGAGCCGAGGGTGGCGATGGCCTTCTGCGCGTTGTCGAGGATGTCGCGGTAGCTGCCGCGCTCGTCGGCCAGCGCAATCTTCGTAGAGAAGTCGCCGCCGGCCATGCCGGCCATCACCTTGTCCAGTGAATCCACGGTGCGCGCGGTACGCGTCTGCGCATCGGCCACGCGTAGCAGGATCTGCGGAAACAGGCCGCCCAGCCCAGCCGTCTGCGGAGTGCGGCTGAAACTGCCGCTGGCCATCCGCGAGACGACCGTCAGCGTTTCGCGGAACACCGCCTCGACCTGGTCGAGCGCCGCGTTCGCATGCAGCGCGCAATTCTTCAGGCGCGAGCCGCGAGGTATCAGCACCAGCCGCTGCTCGAGCAGGCCGCGGCTGAAGCCTTCCAGCACACGCTCCATCTGCTGCACCAGTTGCTGTTCAGTCTGATGGCCCTTGGCCGACAGGCCGACGAGCAGCAGTACCGCCGCCAGCACGATGAACGACCAGACGGCAAGGTCGCTGACCCAGACCAGCGCGGCGCACGAGGCGACCAGCACCACCGACATTGTCGCCAGACCCGCGGTCGGCGACAGCTCAAATCGACTGGAGCGAGAGAACGAACTCTTCATAGTTCAATCCTTTTTCGTTGATTACCTGCTGCATCAGGTCCAGCGAAGCGGCAGTAGCGTCGCGCGCTCCTGCCTGCCGCTCGGCGGCCAGCATTTTCCGGTACAGATCGGTGACGATCGGAATCGCACGCGGATTGGCCTTGCGCCGCACCGAGTAGTAGCCGACGGTCGCGCCGTTCACGTCGACCGACGGCGTGATGTTGGCCAGCACCCAGTAGTAGCTGCCGTCCTTGCACATGTTCTTCACGTAGGCAAAGATTTCCTGGCCGTCCGCGATCGCGCTCCACAGCAGCTTGAAGACACCGCGCGGCATCTCCGGATGGCGGATCACGTTGTGCTGGATGCCGATCAGTTCGTCCTCCGTGTAACCGGAAAAATCGATGAACACCTGGTTTACATAGGTAATTCGTCCCTTGACGTCCGTCTTGGACACAATGAATTCATCGTCACGCATGACGATTTCCTTCTCGGTCGGGACGATGTCTTTTCTCTTGCTCATAACCGGATACCCCGTCGCACCCTTTCGTTTGCTGCTTCCCCCCGGCTTGCGCCACCGGCGCCAGCCGCCCCTCGGTCAGCCGCCGGCTCAGGGCCGGCTGGCCGCCACTTTTTCCTTCGGCACGCCAAACAGCTTGTCATCGCGACGATTGACGAAGAATGTCTCTACCTGGCCGAGGCTCTTGACCTCGATGCTGCCGCGCGGCTCGAGGTCGAACTCGGCAGCCACCAGCGCCGCCGTCTGCGGCGACACATGCACCCGACCCGGCTGGCCGGTCGATTCCATCCGGCTGGCCACGTTGACCGTGTCACCCCACAGGTCGTAAGTAAACTTGCGCACGCCGATCACGCCGGCAATCACCTGCCCGCTGTGCACGCCGATGCGCATGTTGACCGCGCCGCCGGTGCGCGCGCGCATCTCGGCCAGCGCGTCGATCATCTCGAAAGCGGCGCGGCAGACCGCCAGCGCATGGTCTTCGCGCGCCAGCGGCACGCCGCCGGCCAGCATGTAGCAGTCGCCGATGGTCTTGATCTTTTCCAGCCCGTGGCTTTCGGTGATCAGGTCGAAGCGCGAGAACAGGTCGTCGAGCAATTCCACCAGCTGGTCGGCGGTGGTCTTGCGCGTCATTGCGGTGAAGCCGACGAGGTCGGCAAACAGCACGCTGACAATCGGCGCCTCGTCGGCGATGCGCTCCTCGCCGTGCCGCAGGCGCTGCGCGATCGAGCGCGGCAGAATGTTCAGCAGCAGCTCTTCGGTTTTGGCCTGCTCCTTTGCCAGTTGTTCGTGCTGCTTTTTCAGCTGCTTCAGGCGCAGCATGTCCTGGTCGCGCAGCATTTTCTTGTCGACCGAGTTCGTCACCCGCGCGCGCAGCAGCACCGGATTGAAGGGCTTGGGCAGGTAGTCTTCGGCGCCCAGCTCGATACAGCGCACCGCATCGTCGTTCATGCCGGCGCCGCCGGAGATGACGATCACGGGCGGCCATGCAAAATGCGGCGACTCGCGCATCAGCTCCAGCACCTGCATGCCGTTACGCTTCGGCATTTCCATGTCGAGCAGCATCAGGTCGAAGGGCTCGCGCATCAGCAATTCGATCGCGGTGTCGCCGTCGCCAACCTCTTTCACGTGAACCAGGCCGATCTGCTCCAGCGAGCGCCGCAGACCCATGCGGATCAGCTGGCTGTCGTCGACCAGCAGCACGCGCGCGTCGGTGAAACTGCGCGTGCCCTCGGCCAAGGCGCCCAGCGACTTCTCGGCCTCGTCGACGGGTGCGCGGTCACCGAGAGGTTGGAACATCGGCAGGCCCGGAGTCAGGCGCCGAGCAGCTCGTCGACCTTGGCCAGCAGCTGCTTGGAGGTGAAGGGCTTGGTGAGCGTGTCGGTGGCGCCGGTCAGCAGCGCAGAATCGAGGCCGTAGCGGGCGCTGACGACGCGGCTGCCGCCGGAGATCGTGAGGATGGGCACTTCGGTGAACGACTTGCGCAGCTGGTCGATGAAATCGACGCCATCCATCTCCGGCATCACGACATCGCAGATCACCAGATCGATCTTGTCGGCCAGCGCAAAGCGCTCGAGCGCCTCGGCGCCGTTCGAGGCTTCGAGTACCTGCAAGCCGCGCTCCTCGAGAATTTCCTTCAAACCCTCGCGCAGCAATTCCTCGTCATCGACGAGCAGGACTGTTTTCATGGATACACCCGGCACAATGGACATTCCCGCGCCTGGTATACAACGCGGGCTTTATGAAATCGGCAATAGGACTGCATCCTATCATCTTGCACCATAGAAATGTTAAACACCGGAAATGTTTCCGGCTTTAACCATACAGACGCAAAGGGATTGCACGCGACTCGGCGGTTACCGTCCCGAAGGGGGCGCTCAGGCCGATTCCTCGGCGCCGGCATCGGTGCTGATCAGGTGCCGGATATGGGCCAGCGCGCGCGACAGTTCCTGGTCGAAGCGCAGGATGTGCTGGTCGAGCGCGTCGCCCTGCTCGCCCTCGCCGATGCGGAACTCGAGCTCCTCGGCCACCCGCGACAGCGCGAACGCGCCCAGCGTCGAGGCCACGCCCTTCATGCTGTGCGCAACGCGCTCGGCGGTCTCGCGGTCGCCCGACTTCAGCGCGTCGAGCAACTCCCGGGTGGCGCCGGTCTTCAGCTCGCAGAAGCGGCCGAGCAGGCGACGGTAGCTGGGCATGCGCCCGCCGCAGAATTCGAGGCCGGCATCGACATTGATCGGGCTGCCGTCGGCGTCGAAGCCGTCGGACGCGGCGGCTGCGGCCGGCGTGGCCGGTTCTGACTGCACGGGCGCTGCAGGGGCCGGCAACGGCTCGGGCGCCTGCGTGCCGTCGTGCGGTATGAATTCGGCGAGCAGCTTGTACAGGCTGTCCGGCGACACCGGCTTGGTCAGGTAGCCGTTCATGCCGGCATCGAGGCAGATCTGGCGGTCTTCTTCGAAGGCGTTGGCGGTCATCGCGATCACCGGCAGGTGCGCCAGCGCCGGCTGCTGACGGATAGCCCGCGTGGCCTGCAAACCGTCCATTACCGGCATCTGGATGTCCATCAGCACCAGATCGACCGCCTCGGCGGCCAGCAGGTCGAGTGCCTCCTGCCCATTGGTGGCGGTTTGCACCGACAGCCCGACGCCATCGAGAATCTCGGAGGCGATTTCGCGGTTGATTTCATTGTCATCGACCAGCAGCACCCGCGCGCCACGCCGGATCAGCGCATCGGCATTGCGGGTGATGGCCGAGACGGCCGGCCCGGTACCGCGTCGCAGGCGGGCCGTGAACCAGAAGGTGCTGCCCTTGCCGAACTCGCTGTCGACGCCGACCTCGCCGCCCATCAGACTGACCAGCTGCTTCGAAATCGCCAGCCCGAGACCGGTGCCGCCGAATTTGCGGCTGGTGGATTCGTCAGCCTGCTGGAAGTTCTGGAACAGCTTGTCGCGCTGCGCATCGGTCAGGCCGATGCCGGT
>JAMNXS010000068.1 GCA_023653025.1 Burkholderiaceae bacterium | reverse complement strand
TTGCAGAACAAGCTGAGCAAGACGGCGGCCGACGAAGCGCAGGCCGCCTATGAAGGCGCGCGTTCACTGTCGATCATGCTTGGCGTGCTGGCGCTGCTGTTGGGCGGCGCGGCCTCTCTGCTGATCACCCGAAGCATCACGAAGCAGCTCGGCGGCGAGCCGCAGGCGGCAGTCGATGTGGCGACCCGTATCGCCGCCGGCGACCTCGACGTGCAGATCGACACCGCGATGGGCGATAGCAGCAGCCTGATGGCCGCGATGAAGACCATGCGCGACAAGCTGGCCGACATCGTGCGCAACGTGCGTAACGGCACCGACACGATGGCCACCGCCTCAAGCCAGATCGCGGCCGGCAACCTCGACCTGTCGTCGCGTACTGAGGAGCAGGCCAGCTCTCTCGAGGAAACCGCGTCGTCGATGGAAGAGCTGACGTCGACCGTGCGCCAGAACGCCGAGAACGCCGGCCAGGCGAACCAGCTTGCGCTGAATGCCTCCGAAGTGGCCGCGCGCGGCGGCTCGGTGGTGTCCGAAGTGGTCGACACGATGGAACAGATCAACACTTCGGCCAAGAAGATCGTCGACATCATCGGCGTGATCGACGGCATCGCCTTCCAGACCAACATCCTCGCGCTGAACGCCGCCGTCGAGGCGGCGCGCGCCGGCGAGCAGGGCCGGGGCTTCGCGGTGGTGGCGACCGAGGTGCGCAGCCTCGCGCAGCGCTCGGCCGCGGCTGCCAAGGAAATCAAGTCGCTCATCGGCGACTCGGTCGACAAGGTCGAGAACGGCAGCAAGCTGGTGGCCGAGGCCGGCAGCACGATGGACGAAGTGGTATCCAGCGTGCGCCGCGTGACCGACATCATGGCCGAGATTACCGCCGCCAGCCACGAGCAGAGCGCCGGCATCGAGCAGGTCAATCAGGCCATCACGCAGATGGACCAGGTCACGCAGCAGAATGCTGCACTGGTCGAGGAAGCGGCCGCTGCCGCCGACAGCCTGCAGGAACAGGCGGCGGCGCTGTCGGAGATCGTCAGCGTGTTCCGGGTCTCGGGCATGGGCGCTGGAACGGCGGCGGGCGTGGCCAAGGCCCGGCTGGCGCCGAAGAAGGTGGCCAAGGTCGTCAACCTGCCGGCGCGTGCGCCGCGCGCCACGGCTTTAGCAGCGGCATCGGCACCGCCAGCGCGCAAGGTGGCGGCCGGCGGCGGCGCGGACGAGTGGGAAGAGTTCTGATCTGGGCGGATGACCGATGCCGGCCAAGACCAAAGTCCTGATCGTCGACGATTCCGCGCTGATCCGCAGCGTGATGCGCGAGATCGTCGATAGCCAGCCGGACATGGAAGTAATTGGCGTGGCGCCCGATCCGCTGGTGGCGCGCGAGATGATCCGCGAGCGCAACCCGGACGTGCTGACACTCGACGTCGAGATGCCCAAGATGGACGGCCTCGACTTTCTCGAGCGGCTGATGCGGCTGCGGCCGATGCCGGTGGTGATGGTGTCGTCGCTGACCGAGCGCGGATCGGAAACGACGCTGCGCGCGCTGGAACTGGGCGCGGTGGATGTCGTCGCCAAGCCGAAGATGGCGATCCAGTCCGGCATGCGCGAGTACGCCGAACTGATCGCCGACAAGATACGCGCGGCATCGCGCGCCAGGGTGCAGGCGAGGGCGCGCCCGGCCTCCGCGCCTGCGCCGTCGCAGCCGCTGCCGGCGCTGCGCAATCCGCTGTCGTCGAGCGAGAAGCTGATCATCATCGGCGCATCGACCGGCGGCACCGAGGCCATCCGCGAATTCCTGCAGCAGATGCCGTCCGATTGTCCCGGCATTCTGATCGTCCAGCATATGCCGGAGGGCTTCACGCGTTCGTTCGCGCAGCGGCTCGACAGCCTGTGCCGCATCTCGGTCAGGGAAGCGGAGGGCGGCGAGCGCGTGCTGCCCGGCCATGCCTATCTCGCACCCGGGCACTCGCACCTGCAGCTCGCGAAAAGCG
The DNA here is from genome assembly GCA_023653025.1 of Burkholderiaceae bacterium. Classification (GTDB taxonomy): domain Bacteria; phylum Pseudomonadota; class Gammaproteobacteria; order Burkholderiales; family Burkholderiaceae_D; genus Pernthalerella. The sequence goes on along the minus strand of JAMNXS010000068.1, from coordinate 12,555 downwards.
GCGCGAACTATGTGACGAAGCTCGACCAGGGGCCACCGGTGAACCGGCACCGGCCGTCGGTCGATGTGCTGTTCGCGTCGGCGGCCCAGCACGCAGGCAAGAACGCGCTCGGCGTGATGTTGACCGGCATGGGCAAGGATGGCGCGGCCGGCATGCTGACCATGCGCGAGGCCGGCGCCGTCAACTTTGCGCAGGACGAAGCTAGCTGCATCGTCTACGGCATGCCGCGCGAGGCGGTCGCCGTCGGCGCGGTGCACGAGGTCGCGCCGCTGGCGCAGTTACCGGCGCGGGTACTGGAGCAACTGGTACGCGACGGCGGGCGCGCATTGCGCGTGTAACGGATGAATTGCGAATTTTCTATCATGATGGAGCCGACATGGCAGACCCGAAAACCAAATTCCTCGTCGTCGACGATTTTTCCACGATGCGCCGCATCGTCCGCAATCTGCTCAAGGAGCTCGGCTACTCGAACGTCGACGAGGCCGAGGACGGCGCGATGGCGCTGTCGAAGCTAAAGAATGAAAACTTCGACTTCGTGATCTCTGACTGGAACATGCCGAACATGGACGGGCTGGAGATGCTCAAGCAGATCCGCGCCGACGCCGCGATCGGCAAATTGCCGGTGCTGATGGTCACTGCCGAGGCGAAGAAGGAAAACATCATCGCCGCCGCGCAGGCCGGCGCCAGCGGCTATGTGGTCAAGCCCTTCACCGCTGCCACGCTGGACGAGAAACTCTCGAAGATCTTCGAGAAGCTGGAAAAGGCGGCCTGACCATGGAGGCGTCGATCAAGGATGTGACGGATCTCGACCAGTCCCGCTACGACGAACTGCTGTCGCGCGTCGGCCAGCTCACGCGCAGCTTGCACGAGAGCCTGCGCGAACTCGGTCTCGACAAGGAAATCGAGCGGCTCGCGAAAGACGACATCACCAACACGCGCGACCGGCTGATGTATGTCGCCAAAATGACCGAGCAGGCCGCGCAGCGCGTATTGAACGCGACCGAGGCGGCCTCGCCGCTGCAGGAGGCGATAGAGGCGGGCGCTGCCGGCCTGCTGGCCGAATGGCAGCAGGCTGCCGCATCGCCGGGTACCGACCTGCAGCAGCGCACGCTGGCCTTCCTCGCAAGCGCGCGCGACGGCGCGGCCGCGTCGAAGCAGCACCTGCTGGACATCATGATGGCACAGGATTTCCAGGACCTGACCGGGCAGGTGATCACGAAGGTGACACGGCTCGGCCACAGCCTCGAGTCGCAGCTGGTGCAATTGCTGATCGACCATGCGCCGGCCGACGGCCGGCGCGATCCCGGCAACAGCCTGCTGAACGGGCCGCAGGTCAACCCGCAGGGCAAGACCGACGTCGTGGCCGACCAGGGGCAGGTGGATGATCTGCTGGAGAGTCTCGGGTTCTAGGACGAATGCTGCGCGAAAATCGCGTTCAGGAGCTCCGGAAATCCCCGGTGCTGTTCGATGGTCGGGGATAAGGCGCTGCTGTAGTTTGCCAGCGTCTGCAGGCAATCTTGTGCCAATGCGGCATTGCCCGCCAAGCCGCCGAGGCGATCGGCGATGACCTGCCCGGCCATGACGCTGACGGCCAAACCGGCGTGATCCGGCCCAAGTTTGGCAGCGAGTCCGGCTTTCAGTTGCCTCGCCGCCTCGACGAAATCCTTGACTCCCGCATCCTGCGCGTGGTCTGCGAGGGCGACTGCACTGCCGGTGGCAAGCCTGAATGCCTGAATGGCCTCGGTGGGTTCGAAGTAGGCCGCCATCGTCGCCAGTTGTCGGGTCTGCGCTTGCATGGCCTCGCTTCGGAGCAGGCTGGTGATCTTCGCCGCTTCCGATTTGGGTGGCCGCGACAGCGTTCCCGCCATGCGGTTCAGCGTCGATCGGACATGGGCCAGCCCCGGCGCCAAGGTCGCCGGCAATTGCTGGAAGAACTGACGGGCGGCCTTGATCTTGGCGACAAATTCTGTTGACGCTGTTTGCGCCGCAGAGGTTTTTTTCGCTGGTGTTGGCGCCGCATGCGGCTGCAGCAGGTTCGGCGGCGGCGTGCCTTTGACTGGCTGGGTGCCCATTGCGTTGCTCCCTGAGTGGCAGGATCGACTGTCCGGCCAGTTTCCATCGCGCGGGTGACGGCTGTCATTGGCGCAAATGCACCATGCCCGTCGTGTCCCGGCCACAGTCATGCGGCGGTCTGGCTTCTTTTGCCCCCGCTGTTTCACCGATGGCGTGCCGCCGCTTGCCCGAATAATCGGCGACCATCCCTGACCCATCCCTGACCCATCCCGGAGCCCGCGGTGTCATCCCAGGACAGCGACCTAGAAAAGACCGAACCCGCCAGTGAACGCCGCATCGAACAGGCGCGCGAGGAGGGCGATGTCGCGCGCTCGCGCGAGCTGGCTGCCTGCGTGTCGCTGGTGGTCGGCGGCCTGCTGCTGTGGGGTATGGGAGCCTCGCTGCAGTCGGCGCTGGCCTTGCTGATGAAGGACACGCTGTCCTTTCCGCGCGCGCTGGCGTTCGAGCCGGCGCTGCTGCTCGAGCATGGCCGCGCGGTGTTGGCCCGCGTGCTGTGGGCGATGCTGCCGTTCGGCGCGATCGTGCTGGCGGCGGTCGCGGTTGCGCCGCTGCTGGTCGGCGGCTGGCTGTTCTCGACCAAGGCCTTTCTTCCGAAATTCGACCGGCTTGATCCGATCGCCGGCACCGGTCGCCTCTTTTCGCTGCACTCGCTCGGCGAGCTCGGCAAGGCGCTGGCCAAGACCGTGCTGGTCGCCGCCGCAGCTTTTTATGTCGTGCGCAGCCAGTTCGAGGATCTGTTCGCGCTGGCGTCGCTGCCGGTCGGCGCCGGCAACGGCGTGCTCGGCCACCTGCTGTTCGTCGCGTTCGCGACGCTGGCCGGTGTGCTGGCGCTGGTTGCCGTCATCGACGTGCCGTGGCAGCGCTGGCAACACGCGAAAAAACTGATGATGACGCGGGAGGAAGTGCGGCAGGAGCACAAGGAGCAGGAGGGCAACCCGGAGATCAAGGCCCGCATCCGCGCGCAGCAGCGCGAGATGGCGCGCCGCCGGATGATGGCCGAGGTGCCGAAGGCCGACGTGATTGTCACCAACCCGACCCACTATGCGGTCGCGCTCAGGTACACCGACGGGCGCGATGCCGCGCCGGTGGTGGTGGCCAAGGGCGCGGACGACATCGCCGCGACCATCCGCGAGATCGCGGCGGCCCACGCCATACCGATGCTCGAAGCGCCGCCGCTGGCGCGCGCGCTGTACCGGCATGTCGAGCCCGGCGAGCCGATACCGGAAAAACTCTACACCGCAGTCGCGCAGGTGCTGGCCTGGGTATTCCAGCTGCGCGCCGGCGCCGACCCCGAACGCCCGGCCGACATCGAGGTGCCGGCGGAGATGGACGTCCTGCCAGTACCGGTCAGTCAAGGTTGAAGCCGAGGCTCATTCGAGAGCCAGGATCCCGGCTTGTGCCGGGATGACGATGGAAAAGCTGTCAGCTTTGTGGGGCGGATAGAGGCGAAGCCGAAATCCGCCGCCATCCGACTAGTCCCGCCGCATCAGGCCCACCTTCGTCGGTCGAGCAATCCCCCCGATCAGGCCCCCCTTCCCGCCCCTGTTCCCCCGATGGCCGCCGGGCTGTCCGCCTGACAATCCAGCCATCGACAACGCCCATCGACGGGTTGCCTCCGCATGAGCGCCTTACGCCTGCCAGCTTTCCTGAACGGCGCCCGACCGGGCGCCCTCGCCGCGCCGCTGCTGATCGTCCTGATGCTCGGGATGATGATCCTGCCGCTGCCGCCGATCCTGCTCGACCTGCTGTTCTCGTTCAACATCGCGCTGTCCATCATCATCCTGATGACCAGCCTGTATACCGTCAAGCCGCTGGATTTCATGGCCTTTCCGGCGGTGCTGCTGATATCAACGATGCTGCGGCTGTCGCTGAACGTCGCCTCGACGCGTGTGGTGCTGACCGAAGGGCATACCGGCGCCGGCGCGGCCGGGCAAGTGATCGAGGCCTTCGGCCATTTCCTCATCGGCGGCAATTACGCGGTCGGCATCGTTGTCTTCGTGATCCTCACGATCATCAATTTCACCGTCGTCACCAAGGGTGCGGGCCGGATCGCCGAGGTCGGCGCGCGCTTCGCGCTCGACGCGATGCCCGGCAAGCAGATGGCGATCGACGCCGACCTCAACGCCGGCCTGATCGGCGAGGCCGACGCCCGCGCGCGCCGCACCGAGGTCGCGCGCGAGGCCGAGTTCTATGGCGCGATGGACGGCGCCAGCAAGTACGTGCGCGGCGATGCCATCGCCGGCATCATCGTCACCGTGGTCAACATCGTCGGCGGCTTCGTGGTCGGCATGCTGCAGCACGACATGAGCGCCGACGCCGCGCTGAAGAACTACACGCTGCTGGCCATCGGCGACGGGCTGGTCGCACAGATTCCGTCGCTGGTGATCTCGATCGCCGCCGGCGTCGTCGTCTCGCGCGTGGCCAACGAGCAGGACGTCGGCGGCCAGCTGGTCGGCCAGCTGTTCGCCAGGCCGCAGGTGCTGGCCATCACCGCCGCCATCATCGGCGGCTTCGGCCTGATACCCGGCATGCCGCACCTGCCGTTCCTGATCCTGGCCGCGCTGCTGGTCTATGGCGCGAAGTGGGCGCGGCAGCGGCTGGACGACAGCCAGGCCGAGCCGGACGCCCTGCCGCCGGCTGCCCCGACGCTGGCGCCGGAAGAGGCGAGCTGGCAGGACATCGTGCCGGTCGACGCGCTCGGCCTCGAGGTGGGCTTTCGCCTGATACCGCTGGTCGATGCCGCGCAGGGCGGCGAACTGCTCAAGCGCATCAAGGGCGTGCGCCGCAAGTTCGCGCAGGAGATCGGCTTTCTCGCGCCACCGGTCCACATCCGCGACAACCTCGAGCTCAAGCCCGGCGGCTACCGGATCACCCTGAAGGGCGTCGAGATCGGCGCCGGCGAAGCGCACACGGCGCAGTTCATGGCCATCGACCCCGGCATGGTTGGCGGCCCGCTGGAGGGCACGCGCACTACCGACCCGGCCTTCGGCCTGCCCGCCTTCTGGATCGACGAGGCCCAGCGCGCCCACGCCCAGGCGCTGGGCTACACCGTGGTCGATGCATCGACCGTGGTCGCGACCCACCTGAACCACCTCGTCACGCGGCACGCCTGCGAGCTGCTCGGGCGTGGCGAGGTGCAGCAGCTGCTCGAGCATCTCGAACGCGACATGCCCAAGCTGACCGACGACCTCGTGCCGAAGCAGATGACGCTGTCGGCGCTGCAGAAGGTGCTGCAGAACCTGCTGGCCGAGGGTGTTCACATCCGCGACATGCGCAGCATCGTCGAAACGCTCTGCGAGCATGCGCCTCAGGTCAAGGATTCGGCCGAGCTGACCGAAATCGTGCGTACTGCGCTCGGTCGCGCCATCGTCCAGCAGCTTTTTCCCGCGCCCGCCGAGCTGTCGGTACTGGCGCTGGACGCGCAGCTCGAGCGCGTGCTGATGACGGCGCTGCAGGCCGGCGGCTCGGCGCTCGAGCCGGGGCTGGCCGACACGCTGACCGAGGAATCCACGCGCGCCGTCCGGCGCGCAGAGCAGAGCGGCCTGACGCCGGTGCTGCTGGTGCCCGCGCCGCTGCGTCCGCTGCTGTCGCGCTTCCTGCGCCGCGGCCTGCCGCAGCTGTCGGTGCTGTCGCATGCCGAAGTCCCCGAAACCCGCAACGTCAGGATCACCGCCCTGATAGGAGCCCGGTAAATGAACATCCGAACCTTCGTCGCCGCCACGCCACGCGATGCCCTGCGCGCGGCCCGCGCGGCGCTCGGCGAGCAGGCCGTCGTGCTGTCCAACCGCACGGTCGCCGCCGGCACCGAGCTGATGGTGATGGCGCCCGACGACATGCAGGCGCTGCTCGCGCAGCCGGCCGCGCCGCTTGCACCAGCGCCCGCGCCCGTGCCGCAGGCGCTGCAGCACGAGCTGAAGGACGAGTTGCGGTCGATGCGCGGCCTGCTCGAGTCGCAGCTGGCGACGCTGGCCTGGAACGGCCGCCAGCCCGAGGCCAAGGCGCGCGCGCTGCGCGAGATGCTGGCCGCCGGCTTCTCGGCCGGACTGTCGCGCTACATCGCCGAGCATATGCCGGCCGCCGCCATGGAAAGCGAGCAGGCCGGCCGCGGCTGGATGCGCGACATCCTTGGACGCAACCTGCCCGTGCTCGACAGCGACGATTGCCTGCTCGAACGCGGCGGCGTGTTCGCGCTGGTCGGGCCGACCGGCGTGGGCAAGACCACCAGCACCGCAAAGCTGGCCGCGCGCTGCGTCGCCCGGCACGGCGCCGCGCGCATCGCGCTGGTGACTACCGACGGCTACCGTATCGGCGCCTTCGAGCAGCTGCGCATCTACGGCAAGCTGCTGGGCGTCATGGTGCACTCGGTGCGCGACGCCGCCGACCTCGCGATCGCGCTCGAGGAAATGAAGCACAAGCACATCGTGCTGATCGACACCGCCGGCGCGAGCCAGCGCGACAGCATGGTCGCCGAGCAGATCGCGATGCTGGCCTCCGGCAGCGGCCGCGTGCAGCGCCTGCTGTGCCTGAATACCACCAGCACCGCCGAGACCCTGGACGAAGTGGTGCGCGCCTACCGTGGCGACGGGCTCGCCGGCTGCCTCCTGACCAAGCTGGACGAGGCCAGCGGCATTGGCGGCGCGCTCGATGTCGCCATCCGCCACAAGCTGCCGCTGTCGTTCATCGCGGATGGCCAGCGGGTGCCCGAGGATCTGCATCTGGCCGACCGCCGGCAATTGCTCGAACGCGCGTTCACGTCGCATGCCGACGCCAAGGTGTTCGGCCTGACGAATCATGACCTGCCGCTGGTGGCGGCCAACAGCGCGCAGGCCATGCGCGACCCGCTGCTGTCGGAGGTGCAGCTTGGCTAGCCTGCATGCCGACCAGGCCGCCGGCCTGCGCCGCCTGCGCGAGGGCACGGTGCCGGGGCTGTGCACGGTGCTGTCGGCCGATGGCGGCGACGGCAAGCCGGCGCTGATGCGCAGGCTCGCCGCCAGCATGCAGCGGCGCGGGCGTGCGGTGATCCTCGTCGATACCGATGCCGACGGCCCCGGAGCCGGATCCGGACTTGCACCTTGCGCGACGCTGGCCGACGTGGCGTCCGGGCGCGCGTCGCTGGCCGAAGCGGGCTGGAGCGAGCCGGACGGCTTGCGGCGCGTGCGGCTGGGCCAAGCGAGCGGCGAGCCGTCGCTCGGCCGCCTGCTGCAGCAGATCGCCGGCGAGCAGGCGCGCGTGCTGGTCGATGCCGAACTCGACGCCGACGGCGAGCTGCCGCTGCCGCTGCTGGCCGACGGCGAGGTCGTGGTCCAGCTGTCGGGCAGCCCGGCCTCGATCCGCGCCGCCTACGACATGCTGCGCGCGCTGAAATCGCTGTGCGGCCGGGGCAGCGTCTCGTTGCTGGTCACCGACGCCGACCCGGTCCATGCCGAGCGGGTGCGCACCAATCTCTTTCACGCCGCCAGCCGCTATCTCGCGCTGCCGGTCCGTTCCATCGTCCCGCAGGAAAGCAGCCATGTATAACGCCCACGGCAAATCCGACATGCGCGAGCGGCTCGCGCAGTACTCGCCGCTGGTCAGGCGCCTCGCGCACCAGATGAAGGCGAGGCTGCCCGACAATGTCGAGGTCGACGACCTGATCCAGGCCGGGATGATCGGCCTCTACGACGCGCTGCAGCGCTACGAGGAGCAGGGCAACCAGTTCGAGACCTACGCGGTGCAGCGCATCCGCGGCGCGATGCTCGACGAACTGCGCGGCGCCGACTGGCTGCCGCGCAGCGTGCGGCAGAACATGCGCAAGGTCGAGGCGGCGATCGCGAAGCTGCAGCAGCAGCTGCAGCGGGCGCCGACCGAGTCCGAGGTGGCGCGCGCGCTCGGCATGTCGCTGCCGGACTATCACCAGATGCTGTCCGACGGCGCCGGCCACCAGCTGGTCTATTACGAAGACTTCCATGATCCCGACGAGCGTGAGCATTTCCTCGACCGCCATGCGGTGGCCGAGGGCGGCGACCCGCTGGCGCAGCTGACCGAGAGCGTCTTTCGCGGCGCGCTGGTCGACGCCATCCGCGCGCTGCCCGAGCGCGAGCAGCAGCTGATGGCGATGCTGTATCAGGAAGAGATGAACCTGGCCGAGATTGGCGCGGTGCTGGGCGTCTCGGCGTCGCGCGTGTGCCAGTTGCACAGCCAGGCCATCGCACGGCTGCGCACGGCCATGCGGGAGCAGGCATGGACTGGCGCAGCCTGATCGGGATTGTCGTCGGCGTCGGCGCGATTGCCATCGCGCAGGGCGCGGACGGCGGCGAACTGGCCGCGCTGCTGCAGCCATCGGGACTGGCGGTGGTGCTGGGCGGCACGCTCGGCGCGCTGCTGCTGCAATGCGGACCACTGCGCATCGTACAGGCGGGCAAGCTGCTGCGGCAGGCCTACGCGACGCCGGGCCACGGCCGGCCGGATGTGCGGACGCTGGTGCGGAGCTGGGGCGCGACCGTGCGCCGCTCGGGCGCCCTTGCGCTCGACGGAGCCGCCCGCAGGATCGCCGATCCCTTCATCGCGCGCGGTCTGCGCCTGCTGGTCGACGGCGTCACGCCGTCGCGCATCGGCGAGATACTCGACGGCGACACGGCGGCCTTCGAGATGGAGCGGCGACAGGCGATCCGCGTCTGGGAGAGCGCCGGCGGCACGGCGCCGACCATGGGCATCCTCGGCGCGGTGCTGGGACTGGTGCAGGTCATGCAGCACCTGTCCGATCCGGCCCGGCTCGGGCCCGGCATCGCCGTCGCTTTCGTCTCCACGCTGTACGGCGTGGGCTTTGCGAACCTGCTGTTCCTGCCGGTGGCCAACCGGCTTCGCGAGCAGCTCGCGCAGGAGTTGCATGAGCGCGACCTGTTCGCCGAGGCGATCGTCGCCATCGCCGCCGGCGAGCCCGCGCACCTGATCGAGGAGCGCGTCGCCGCCACGCCGGCTGCGCCGCGCAGGAAGACCGCCGATGCGACGCTCGCGCGCTGACGAACCGCTGCCGTCGAGCGACCGCTGGCTGCTGTCGTGGACGGATTTCATCACGCTGCTGCTGGCGGTGTTTGCGGCGATGTACGCGGGCGCCTCGGTCGATCTGGCGAAGGCGAATGCGGTGGCGCAGTCGGTCGGCCAGGCACTCGGCGGATCACAGCAGCCCCTGCAGCAGGCCGCCGGCGCCGAGCCAGTCGCCAACGACCACGCGCAGATCGAGAAAGAATTGACGCTGGCGCTGCAGCGGCTCGGGCTCGGCGAGCGCGTGCGCGTATTGCGCTCGGAGCAGGGCATCGGCATCGATATCGACGCCGAGCTGCTATTCGGCGAGGGCGACGCCAGCCTGTCATCGGCAGCAGTGCAGGTAATCGCCGACATCGCGCAGCTGCTGAAGGACAGGCCATACCAGATTCGCGTCGAGGGCCATACCGACGCCACGCCGATCACGAATTCGCGTTTTGCCTCGAACTGGGAGCTGTCCGCTGCGCGCGCGGCAGGGGTGGTTCGTATGCTCTCAGGCCAGGGGATCGCCGATCAGCGTTTGCAGGCGGTTGGCCTGGCATCCCACCAGCCGCTCGTGTCCAACCAAACCGAGCAGGGACGAGCGAGGAACAGGCGGGTTCACCTGCTGCTGTTACCTGTGCGGTAGCTGGGTTAGTTTGCCGACATCCTTCTGCAGGCTTGCGAGCAGGTTATTCAGCAACGGCTTACTTGCGTCATTATCCGGCAGTGCCGGAACTGTCGTTGCGAGCACTTTTTCCAGACTTCTCAAAGAAAGATTCAATTCGAGCGATTCGGTAGTCCTCGCACCCTGGTTCGCCTTGTCGAGAGTGACTTGCCTCGCGCCCGCATAATCAAGCAGTGCGCTTGTATACCGCTCCCTTACTGCAGGAGCCAAGCCGAGTTTCTGGGCCAGACAGACCTGGGCGCGCCGACGAGCATAGGACTCCACCGGGCCCGGCTCGCAGACGAGGTCCTCTGGATTGCCGTCGTCGGGAAGCAGCGAGGCGACCAGAAAAAGCTGATCAATTTCTCCGCGGCTCGCGGCCTTTCTCGACCGGATGTTATCGAGTGTCATCTCAGCCATGTGCCGGACTACGTCGTGCTTGCTTTTTGTGAGCTTGAGTTCGCTGATCATTCCCTTGACCGCCTTGGCGGCCTGAGCCCTCATGTCTCCGAACAGAACCGATTTATGGGCGTGACGGGCGAGGCCCGCAGGGTTCGTGGTCAGTTTGGACGTAAACACCAGTTTGAATCCGGAAAGCCTGACGCTGTTTTTTAAAATCAGCGTATCGGCAGGAGGGGCGGACGCAGGCGGGTTGGTACGACCAAATATCTTGTTGAACATGGCGGCGGGCTTCTCGTAGATCGAATATGGGTATTCGATGGAGAAAAATTCCTCCGTTTCGACGGCTCCGTCAAGTCCTTGCTGTGACGATTCGTCACTGCTTCCGGGGGCTCGTATCGGAACTACCTGTCCAATCGCGTGGCTGGCGCGTGCGTCTGGCGCTAATAGCAGTGGGAAAGCAAGCAACAACGCGCATTGCATGGTCGCTGCACTATTCGGATGACGACGGCTGGTGGTGATCTGTCAGGGGGCCGTCAGTAGTTCGTCAGTCCTCCGAAATTTTTGTCTAGCCGGCGGCCCGAACGGTCTGCAGTACCGAATAGTCGGTCTGGCCCGCCGGACCGTACAGCGCCGGGCCGGCGTTGGCGGCGCCTAGCGCTTCCAGTGCACGGCGGTTGCGCGCGGCCAGCTGGCCTAGCAGCAGGCCGTTGATCCGGTTCAGTTCATGCGCGTCGCGGGTGACGGCCATCAGCGCCTCCCAACCGGTGCACACGGCCGCCGGTGCGCCGGCTAGCCACGCTTGCATCCCCCGTTCGTCGGCGGGAAAGCCTGCCTCGAACAGCTGCCGGTGACGCCGGCTCGCATGCTCGGCCATCGCGGCCACCAGCCTCGCCTTTTCGTCGAGCAGCGCCGCGCAGCCATCGGCGTCCCCGGCCGACAGGCTGGCCTGTTCGCGCTCGAGCAGCGCCCGCAGTGCGCGCATGGCATCGGCTTCGGCGCTCAGTCCGGTAGCGGGCGAGGAGGTATTCATCGGAATCTCTTCAGGGCCGGTGCAGCAGTTCGCGGTTGGAGGCGATCACGCTGTCGGCAATGCGGTCGGCATCGACCCGGAAGCTGCCGTCGGCGATGGCGGCGCGCACCTTCTCGACTTTCGCCACGTCGATCGGCGCATCGGCCGCGCCGGCCAGCGCGAGGCCGGAGCCGGACAGGCTGACCTTGTCAGTCGTCTGGCCGACCGCCGGGCTGTCGGCGCGGGCCACCGCGTTGCGGCCCGTGGCGGTGGGCAGCTGGGGTAATTTGCCGGTGGAGTCGTCGATTTTCATGGCGGTGTCCTTGCAGGAGAGCGGGGTTTGTCCCTCTTACGGCAGGGTCCCGGAAATGTTTAATACTTGACGGCCAGCACGCCGTCGGCCTGGGCGACACCGGCGACCACCTGTCCGCCGGCGGTGCGAGCCTGCACGAGGTCGCCTTCCGCCCCCCCGGTCAGCGCCCGCGCCTCGCTCGAGACCGAGAATCCCCTGCCCTGCGCCACCAGCCGCACTTGCTGGCCCGGCTGCACCACGGGCTGGCTGCGCAGCATCGCACGCGATAGCGGCACGCCGGCGGCGACCGGCTGCTGCAGCGTGCGGCCCTGCGCCTGCTCGATGTCGGTCAGCACGCCGGCGGGCAGGGTGGCGAGGTCGCCGTGTTTAGTCACCACGTCCGCGCTGCCCAGCCGCTGGCCGTGCGACAGCGGCGCGGCGCTCGCGAGGTAGCCGGTCTTCACGCCAACGGTGGCCGGCAGGAAGACGTTCCACTGCACTGGTGCATCGCAGCGGATGCCGACCGTGGTCTTGCCGACGACCCTGGCCCCGCCCGGAGCAAAGGCCTGCGGCGCATCGCAGCGCGCCAGCTGCAGCCGGCTGTCCGGCGGGCCGACCCGGACGGACGGCGTCCCCGGCAGGCTCGCCGCCTGCGCCAGCAGGAACTGCTCGGCCAATTCACGCAATTGGCCCAGATCCTGCCGCTCGGCGGCCGGCGCCGCCGCCGGGACCAGCAGGGCGAGCAGCGGCAGACACTGTTGTGCGATCGATTTCGACATGGCCCTCAATTTTCCACGCAGCGTTCCGTAAACACGCCGGCATCCTGCGCCTCGCGCGAGCGTGCCGATCGGCCGAACAGGCGAAGGATTGCATCTTTGCTTCGCCATTGGCTGTCCTGCTTGCGTTCCTATCATCCCTCTCATCCGTCATTGAAGGAGACGAGGATGATCGACAAACTCGACCAGGCATTCCGCTTCCACCAGAACGCACTGGCGCTGCGGGCCGAGCGCCAGCAGGTGCTGGCATCGAACATTGCGAATGCCGATACGCCGAACTACAAGGCGCGCGACATCGATTTCCGTGCGGCGCTGCAGGGCGCGCTGGGGCAGGCAG